>CAZGOD010000001.1:0-116988 GCA_964527715.1 uncultured Thermoplasmatales archaeon
GATTTGAACTCAAGTCTATAGCTCCCGAAGCTACAAGGATACCAAGCTACCCTACAGGCCCAAACTAATTATGAAATCAAAAATAGAAAGTATATAAAAGATGTTTTTGGTAAAAACAATTTTTTTATTTTAAGTTTTTAAGAAGTTTACCGAACTCCGCGTATTTTTCCTGTAGGAATTTAGCTGATTCTGCTATTGCATCTTTGGCACTAAGTGAACCATCTGTTTCAAAGCTGAATGTTAGTTTCGTGGGATCCTTTTTAATTGTGATTAAACCTGTTTTCTCCTTGTCTAGATGATATTCTAAAACTGGTAGTTTTTTGTCATCCTTCATCAGGATTTTGTCACCTTTGATTTCAACACCGAGATCCTTAGGTAGTTTATCTACGAATTTTTTTACATCGCCGACATTTTTTTTATCAAACTCTATACTAATGTCCATTATGTAACCTGGTGCTTGTACAGCCTGCCATTTTGAATGTTCTCTCCCACGTCCAAGAACTGCTTCTACCTCCAGTATTAAACGTTGGTCATTATAGAGGTTCAGAATGGGTATTTTATCTTCTTTTATCGCCCATGTTTTTTCCTCTGGTTGAAGATCACCAGAGTAAACGGTTCCTTCTCCTTCTTTACTAAGAGTGTATCTAACAGTACAATTAGGGCAGCCCTTACCCTTGCAGACACATTCATTTCTAAATGTTAAAAGACTGAGATCTGTAGGGATTGGTACTAAGCCAAGGCGGTGTGAAATAATTTCATCAAATAACGCACTAGTGTTATCATATATTACAACATCATCAACAGCGAGTTTTGGTAAATCCGCGAGCATAATACGTCTAAGAGAGTTTACAAAATAAGGATTGGTGTCTTCAATTTTTAAAACAGCTTTTTTAGGTTTAAGTTCTTTAACATTAACTTTCATTTTTTTTGTCACCCTAAATCCTTCTACCTCGTCTGCCACCTTTCTTTCTGCAACCATCATGTGGAACAGGGGTAACATCTTCTATTTTACCTATTTTGATACCTGCTCTGACAAGGGCACGTATAGCCGCTTGGGCACCACGTCCAGGTGTTCCAGCTTTATTTCCACCTTGTCCACGGACTCTTACGTTTACTTTGTCAACTCCTTTTTCACGTGCGGCATCAGCGACAGTCTGTGCAACTTTCATAGCAGTATAAGGTGTACCCTCGTCCTTAGCGGATTTTGTAACCATCCCACCTGAGCAACGAGCTATGGTCTCGGCACCAGTTAGATCAGTGATAGTTATTATAACGTTGTTAAAAGAAGCAAATATATGTGCAACTCCCCATCTAGCCATATTTAGCTACCTCCTTTTTCATCTACTTTTTGTTCTTTTTTCTCCTTGGGTTTTTCAGGTTTCTTGGTTTCTTCTTTTGGTTTTTCCTCGGCTTCTTCTTCGGGTGGTGGTGTTTCTTCTATGGGTTTCTCCTCAGCTGGTGGTATCTCGGGGGTTTTCTCTTCAACTGGTGGTTCAGCGGGTTTATCCTCCACGGGTTTTTCCTCTGTTTCTACTTTAGGTTGTTCTTCATCGGTTTTTACATCTTCTTCAGGTGCTGCTGGCGTAGCTGGTTCACTAGGCGGTTGTTCCTTTGATTTTTCAGGTTTTTCCTCTTCTTTTGGTTTTTCAGTTTCAGGTTTTTTAACTGGGGCAGATTTAAAATCAGCACGAGGACGCGCTGGATGCATTGTATCATTCATTGGAGATTTCGTAGTATAACTTATTTCACTTTCTTCATCTTTAGTGACCATGTAACCTGGAACATCAACCTTTCTACCACCTATAGCAATATGACCATGAGATATCAATTGTCTCGCCTGTGTGGGTGTACTAGCAAGACCCTTTAGATAAGTAAGAGTCTGTAACCTACGCGATAAAATAGACTCAGTTTCCAAAGCGAGTACATCATCCAATGTGGATTTTGCTGGTAAGATATTTATACGAGTGAGCCGCATTAGGAGTTGATCACTTTCTTTTTTAGCTTGAGGGTCACTACTTATTTTTGCTGAAAGAGTCCTAGCCTGGCTACGATATCCTTTTAGAGTTGTTTGAGCTTTCCAGATTTCTCTCTTGTTTTTCAGACCATATTTTTTAATTAGTTCGTTCTCCTCTTTTATACGATCCCCTTGCCAGGGATGACTGGGTGTTTCGTATTTTTTCCTGGAAAACTTTGGTTTACCCATAGATATCACTCTTTCTTATCACTGCTTGTACTCATAGCTCTTTTTTTTGACACACCTAAAGTTAACCCCGTACGACTATTTGCTCTAGTTCGCTGCCCTCTAACAGGAAGTCCTCTCTCATGTCTTATACCTCGATATGATCTGATTTTTTTCAAAATATTAATTTCCTCTCTCAATCTCATATCAATCTCAGAACCTACAAGATGAATGTCTCCCCCTGTATCATAATCTTTACGATGATTAAGCATCCAACTAGGAGCATTATTATTTATGTCATCCAGGGTTTTCTGTATTTTTTCTACTTGTGCATCTTTGAGATCACCCATTTTTATATTCCTATCAATGCCTGCTTTATCAGCTATAATTGTTCCAAGATGCAATCCTACTCCTTTTATTGTTGTTAAACCATGGATGATTTTTTTCTCACCATCAATATCAGTATTTGCAATTCTAACAATATATTTGAAATCAGCATCATGCTCAGCTTTTTTCTTTTTTTCTACTTTTTTAGGCGGTTCTTTCTTCTCTTTTGTTTCAATTGGTTCTTCTGTTTTTTCTGCTGTTTCGTCTGCTTCTTCTTCAGGAGTTTCCTCAGTTATTTCTTCAGAGGTTTCATCACTGGTTGATTCTTCTTGTTCAGTTGTCTCAGGTGTTTCTTCTGCTTGTTCCTCTTTAGCTTTCACCTCAGGTTCTGATTGTGACTCTTCATTTTTTCCTTCTTCAGCTTCCTCAGATGGAGCCTCAGGTTGTTCCTCGTCTGGTTTAGATGTATCTTCCAAGCTTATGACCTCTATTAATTTATATTACTATAATAGGAAGTATTGCCATTAATAAGAGAAGTTATATTTAAGCGTTTAGGGAGATATAACCTAGTATTATTTTTAATATATTTACCGTAATTCATATATGCTGAAACACATTCCCGTTGATGAGTGGTAAGACCATGCCTCAGACTAGCTGGACAAAAATAGAGGAAATATTAACTGGTAAAAAAACTGGGAAAACCCTATCTTTACGTGGTTGGATACACAGGACGCGTAGTAGTGGAAATATTGTATTTACTATATTACGTGATGTCACTGGTACTCTTCAGGCAACTATTAAAAAAGGTAATCTCCCAGATAAAGAATTTGAGGATGCAAAAAAAACATTAATCGAATCATCAGTGGAATTAAACGGCGTTGTAAAAGAAGACAAAAGAGCACCTGGTGGTTATGAGCTACAAGTCACTAATTTTAATATTATAGAGTTCGCTGAGCCTTTCCCCATCGCCAAGGATCAAAGCCCTGAATTCCTGCTTGATCAACGTCATCTATGGCTCAGATCTCAAAAACTGAACTCAGTTTTTAAAATAAGATCAACAATCGTTGGAGCAATTCACCAGTTTTTCAGAGAAAATGGTTACTACGAGTTTGATGCCCCAGTTCTCCAACCCAGTCAATGTGAAGGCGGTTCAACACTTTTTGAAGTCAAATATTACGATAAAAAAACTTACTTATCACAATCATGGCAACTATATGCCGAGGCAGCGATTTTCTCATTAGAAAAAATCTACAACATGGGACCAACTTTCCGCGCTGAAAAATCAAAAACTTCTAGGCATCTATCTGAGTTTTGGATGGCTGAGATGGAAGGAGCGTGGATGGACTTGCATGATGTAACTGAGGTTGCTAAAGAAGAAGTAAAATTCATTCTCAAAGAAGTCTTGAAACATAATAAACGTGAACTAGAAATCCTTGGTCAGGATATTAAAAAACTAGAGAAAATATCTAAATCAAAGTTCCCAACGATAACCTATACGGAGGCTCTAAAAATCTTAAAAGAAAAAGAAAACAAGGATATAACATGGGGTAAAGATCTACGAACAACTGAGGAAGACATCCTTATGGAACATTTTGAAACACCTGTTGTAGTCACTAATTACCCAATCGAGATTATGGCTTTTTATAAACCACCAGATCCCAAAGATCCTAAAACAGCGCTTTGTTTCGATATGCTCGCACCAGAAGGATATGGGGAAATAGTTGGTGGATCACAACGTAGCCTTGACATAGAGAATATGAAAAAACGATTAAAAGCCCAGGGTGAAAAAATTAAAAACTATGATTGGTACTTTGATCTAAGGCGTTACGGTTCAGTTCCTCATGCCGGTTATGGTCTAGGCGTGGAACGAGTTGTAGCATGGATTTGTGGAATTGATAACATTAAAGATGCGATCTCGTTCCCTCGTACAGTCCTCAGGTTTAGACCATAAAGGTGCGTTTTATGAAATCAAATGTACGTGTAATTGTTTCAGGGGGAGTACAAGGTGTTTGGTTCCGAGCTAAAACCAAAGAAAAAGCGGAACAACTAGGAGTAACGGGTTGGGTTAGAAATACCTCTAGTGGGAAAGTGGAAGCAGTATTTGAAGGAGAACAGGAGCAAATCAAAGAAATGCTAAACTGGTGTCATCATGGCCCGCCAATGGCACATGTTGAAAATGTTGAAATAAAAAATCAAGAATTAACAAATGGTTTTGATAGTTTTTCTATAAGATATTAATTTCTATTTTTCTTCTTTTTTCGGTTTTTTCTTTAGTTTTTCTTCTTCCTTCTTTTTTTTCTCCTCAGCTCTCTCCTCTTGATGCTTTTTTTCTTTTACGATTAATCCTCTCAGCACCTGAATTCGTGCTCTTGTTGTTTTGATTCTTTCATTGATTTTCTTTTGCTCTATGTTCAATTTTGCTCTTGTAATTTTTTTGCTATCATATTTATTATTCAGATGTGGGATTTTCATCTCTTCTTTTTCTATTCGTTTCTCTAGCTTTGCAATATTTTTCTCTAATCTTTCAAGGAAGCCCATGTTATTTACTCCATAGTTCTTTCCTATGTGCCTCAAGGGTATTATTTTCCTTACCTAAATATTCTGCGAAAGTTTTTAATCTGCAACCACCATGTTTATATGGTTTTGGGAAGACATCTCGATATTTGATATCTCTGAGTAGGTGATGATCAAGGATGACATCACAATTTAGTTGTTCCATTATCTCAATGAGGTTATCTGATGCATCCTCCAGGTTTTTCATGCTGAATTTCCAGCCTAGGAATATTGTTGGTGGGCCGTCCATTATGAGAAGATCTGGTTTTTGATCAATGATGTATTCTTTTGCGTTTTTTGTGACAGGTCCTTGCACATCAGAGGCATGTAAAACTTTTTTTTCACCATCATCAACAGTGGTCATTATTACATAGCCAAGTCGTACGTTCTCAGGTCCATGGAAAAATGGTGGGGAGAAAACAATCTCTGTGTTTCTAAAATTGTGTTTTGAATCATCACAATAAAGAAGCTCGCATGATTCTCCTATGGTTTTATTGAAATCTTTTCCTCTTTCCGTCTGAGATTTATTTATGTTCTGTTTTATATCTTTAGCAAATACTTTTTTACCTTTATAGAACTCTTGTCCTGGGTCATAGTGGTCATAATGATAATGGGAGATAGTTAAAATATCACATTTTTTTGCTAAATCTGCGATTTTTATTTTTATGTTTTGTAGTGTTTCTAGCTCTTTTTGTGATGGTGGTAGTCCATATCTTTTTGGACCTAGCGCTGCAGATGGGTCGATGAGTATTTTGCAGTCTTTGGTTTCTACGAGTGTTGCCATTGAGCGTACACCAAGCGAATCTGATGCGATGGGTATGATTTTCATCTTTTTGTAAAACTATATGTAAAATAAAAATATATCCCCCTAGCAATGTTTTTTTTAGAAGAAGCTAGCGGGTTCGAATCTTATTAGTTTTCTATCCAGGAATAATGTTACTGATTCATCACATTTTTCACAGTAGAGTTCTATTATCATACTATGATCTAGTTTTTTTATGGGTATGGGTTTCATTGTAAGCCCGCATTTTGGACATATTTGATCAAAAATATTTCTCATCCAAATAATAATTTATATCTAATAATATATAAAATCATCGTTAAAAATAGTGTTTTTTAGTAAAAAAGGGTTACATTTACTATCTCTCAAAAATAACCTTTTTATCATAAAATATCTTAAAAACACGATGATAAGGAATCATCCCAGAACTCGTCTCAATAAAAGATTTACCAAGCTTTAAAATATTACACCCTGAGATAACTTTAGTATCATTCGGCGCACCATGGTGTACATACCAAATCTCAACATCATCAAAACTGATCTCCTTACGCCATTTCAACTCATTCAAAACATCCCTAGGACTTGGCATAATATTCACATCAAAAAACTAGTGTTCCGCAGGGTCATACCAATATGTCTATTACCATCACCCTCAACAATTGACTCATGACCCGGGTAAAGATATTCTACATCAAGCTTAGAAAGCCGCTCTATTGAATCTCTTAAAAGACCTGCGTCACTACCTGGGAAGTCATATCTACCAAACGAACCATGTGAAAAAACGGTATCACCAGAAAAGAGTGTCTTACTTTTTTCAGCATATAGACACATACTACCCGGGGAGTGACCGGGTGTATGAATCACTCTATAAGTTTCATCACCTATTTCAACAGAGTCGCTCTCTTTTAACTTGACATCAACAGGCATCTTTGGCATAACACCACCAAGCATTCTAGCAAAATCACTATCTCCCCTCTCAATCTTATCAGACGCATCTACATGAGCCATAATCTTAACACTGTCACTTATTATATCATGTAATTTTCTAACACCACCACAATGATCAAAATGCTCATGAGTAATAATTATCTGCTGAATCCTCTCAGGGTCAATGATTTCTTTAATATCACTTACTATCTGCTTAGAGTAAAGACCCGTCCCAGTATCAACTATTGTAGTTTTTCTACCAGGTATCACGTAGATGTTTGAATCATAGCCACGGCCAAAGATACAATGAACAACCATGATCTAAAACAATGTGGTTGTTTTAGATAAAACCTTCGTATTTTTTTTATTTAAAAAACTTGGGCATGTTAAAAACATAGAAGCCCATTTCGCCGCTAGAATTGCTATTACCTTCTTGATCATAGATCTTTGTCTCTATATTGTGTTTCATAAATGACCGCTCGTTCCACTGCCAAGTATATGGTGGTTCAATGAGAGTTTCTTTGAGTTTACCATCTACATAAAACTCTGCTTTGCTTACTTTATCGCTGTCAACGTTGATACTCAGTGGGCCAACAATTACTGGTTTGAAAAATGGTATTATTTTTTTATTTTTTATGTACACAAAGCTTTCTAGTGCAATGTTTTTGTATTTCATTACAAAGAATAACGATAGTATAGCTCCACCAAAGATACCCAGCATAATAAGGAAACTGGTTATAGATGAATCAATTACTTGCTGATCTGTGAATTGAAACCCATAAACAACTGAATCTTCAACATAGTCTGTACCACTTTTTTCTGTTGCCTTAATAAAAATTTGGTATATCCCTTTGGAAAATTTATTAGAAGGTGTATAAGTAAATGTCATGTTATCAGTGGTAACAAGTTTATCTGATATTTCTTCGATAAAATCTGGAATTTGAGTACCCTCAGGTATTATATAGAGTTCTGCATAGTCTATAATTACTGCTAGATTATATGAGATAGTTATGGTTCCAGTAGTTTTATCACTTATAAGACTCCCTGTCTCTGGC
Source organism: uncultured Thermoplasmatales archaeon (assembly GCA_964527715.1). GTDB lineage: Archaea > Thermoplasmatota > E2 > DHVEG-1 > DHVEG-1 > CAZGOD01. The sequence goes on from CAZGOD010000001.1 coordinate 7,823, forward strand.
GTAAAAACAGCGTTTTCTAAACTAACTGGTGGGGGGGTATATGGATATTTTAGATAATATGTTGTACCTTTGTTATCGAGAATAAATACCTTATTGTTTTTTCTCCATATTCTGTCTGATGAGACATCCTTCGCATCTGGGGCTTCCACAGTTAATTTAGAGTTTTTAGGATGTAAATCATTTACTTTGATGTATTTCCAATCTGAATTTTTAACTGTAAACTTTATTTTTTCGATATTGTTTTTTGTATCGTTTATTGTTTTTTCAATAGAGCCTTCACGGTAGTCAACATCTATTAGTTTATCATCTTCTGCGTCCCATATAACTATTTTATTCAGGTTTCCCCCTACAGAAATCAAAAATGAAGTATGGCCACTTATAGTAACATAACCTGTGTGTTCTACTTCTAGTATGCCATTTGGGTCAACAAAAGAATCTACTTTACCATCTCCATCGGTGTCATAGCTTAAAAATGATTCAGATAAATTAATTCCAAATTTGTTCTCTGTCTCGTTTACTGTAATGTTAGAAGCCGTGATATTAACCATTGATTCAACAGTTACTTTTGCAGTACCCGAATCCGTGTAGCCATCGTTATCCTTAACTGCTAAAGTTATAGTATAAGTCCCACTAGCATAATACTTATGTTCTGGCGATACACCTGTGCCTATGTTTCCATCTCCGAAATCCCAAGAATACTGATTTATACTTCCATCAAGATCAAAACTGTTTTCTCCTTCAAAGGTTATATCTTGGGCTATATTGGCTGTGTATGGTCCACCAGGATCAGCAACTGGCTTCTTTGTATTTCCAATGTTGTTATCAATATCTTCTGCATAAATCACACAATACACTATTTCCGGAGAACCAACAATGATGATCACTTTTTTATAATAATTCGCCCCTGTTTCTTCCATGTATGCGGTTGTTTTATTGAACCCCTCATACCAGTATTCTATGTAGACTGATGTAATCTCTGAATCATCTGAAACTGTGACTTCGTAAGTATAACTATTTGGGATAACATCAAATGAGGGACCATGTTTCTCAATGGTTATAACTGGGGGTTGTGTGTCCTTTGCCGGTTTTATTTCAAATGTATAACTAGTTGAATTAGTCCAGTTTCTAGCATCCTTTGCAGCGATGTAATAAGTATAATCACCAACAGTTGAAAACTTGCTCATATATGAATATGTATCACCATTTTTATTGCCGATAATTGAAACCTGACTAGTAGCATCATTTGGATTTGTTATAAAAACATAAAGCTCAGATAGATCCAGGTTATCAGTTACTTCAACGCTAATTGTTACATAGCTACCCGCAGTTTGGCTATTAGGTGTTGCAATAGGCGTATTAACAACCGGTGGCATTACATCGATCAATGGTTTTTCATCATAATTACTAGCATAAATGTCATAAGAACTATCTGCTAAACCATCGCCGTTAGTATCATAGCATCCTTCACTTTTTTCATCAAAATCACCCCAACAGTTACCAGCGCTATATGATCCACCAGCGATGTTAGTAGCATTTGTTTGTGTTATATTCCACCTGTTTTGATTCAGGCTTTTATCAATCGCGTTCTGGGTGTTATCATGGAAATAATTGTTATAAACCAAGTTATCAAGAGTGAAATAATCTAGATACACTCCATACTGGTAGTTGTTGAATATTTCATTACCGATGATACGGTCAGATGTTGAATTATAAAGTCTTATACCCGCCTGTGAATTATAGCTAATCTTGTTATCATTTGTTATATTAGTATGATCATCTGCTGTTAGAAAAACCCCGTCTTCTTTGTTGTTTTTAATTTCATTGTTTTTAACCACGTTATATGAACCAACTATCATAAGACCATAAAGCGTGTTAGAATTTATTGTGTTGGATTTGATAGTATTAGAACTACAATTCTCAAGGGTTATACCTGAACCACTATTACTATAAACCCAGTTGTTAACTAGTGAATTACTATCGCAGTAATCATTTAGATAAACACCGTTTCTCACATTATTAGAGATATTGTTATCTTGGATTACATTAGAGTTACATGAGCTGTTTATGAAAATACCATGAATGGTGTTGCTATTTATTGCAGTGTTATTGTGGATATAATTATTTTCAGATAAATAGAGAGATATGCCATTATTGTTATCGCTGATAGTGTTATAGCTAATATCATTGTTATCTGAGTTGTTAAGTATGACCCCATCGCCGTTGTTATTATCTATTCCATTATCATAAATAATATGAGTACAGTTGTTCAATATGATTCCATGGTAACCATCTGTTAGAACGTTATCAGTAACAACCGAGTTACTCTCATTTACTCTGATTAACGCGTTATCTAGGGTACTTCCACTGTTTTCAACTGTGAAATGGCTAATATGTACATTTTGAGCATTGATTTTAATAGTATCATCAGTTCCATCACCGATTATCTTTGTATTACTTTTGTCCTCCCCGAAGAGATCAAGCTGATGATTTATTATCAAGTTCTCATTATAGGTGCCATTGTAAACTATGATTCGGTATCCTGCGCTAGAGTTATCTATTGCATCCTGAATAGAGGTATAAATCTCGTTTTCTCCAACGTATAGAGTGGGTGGTGAGTCTGCTCTGGAGTTTTCACTGAAACGTATTAGGCTAAAACAGTTTGTGAAAACTAGCAATATCATTAGAAATATTATCAGCGTTTTCCCTTTCATCCCATCCGCCTGCATATGTGCTTGCATATACAAAATCAATTCTTATATTAAAAAGATTCCTATAAAACATAAAACCTGTTTTAAAGATAAGTAATGGGCCTGCCCGAATTCGAATCGGAGTCCATGGCTCCCAAAGCCACGAGGATAAACCAAGCTACCCCACAGGCCCAAAACTTGTTTTTTTGGTAACATCATTCAATATTTAAAAACTTTTATGAAATATTACTTGCTTACATGTTTTGATGGATTTCGATGCCAAAAACCCTGCTCATGTAATTTCCCTTAGTCTATTCTTATTTGTATTCTTCTTTGTAATCATTACACCAATACTATCATTTTTTAATATTTCCGCGGGAGATTTTGAGGCTACAGAGACAACAATTCTAATTAGTTCAGTAATCACCGTGTTGATACTAGTGGGGATGCCTTTTTTATGGTTTTTACTTGTAAATAACTATGATACACACACTATGTTGGATAGACTCAAGCTGCATAGTGAACGAATAGATGATGCATTCCTCTGGGGGGTTCTAGCAGCAGTAATTATGCTGATCATAGTGCTAATAATCGGTTATGCTTTATATGCCTCAGGCATGGTTGATCAAGATACTGAGATTTCAAATATTGAGGATTTAGCTGGTAATCTTTCGTTATACTCCATGATTTTTATAATCCTGTTTCAATCAATTGCTGAGGAGATTTTCTTTAGAGGTTTCATCATGGGAAAAATTAATTCTTATGCTGGAGAAAAAATGGCGATATTCGTAACCGCGGTATTATTTGGTCTAGCTCATATGTCTTATGGTAAAATTTACCCAGTCATTATGCCAATGATAATGGGTGTTATCTTAGGTTATATTGTTTTTAGAACAAAAAACCTTTATTCCGCGATTATTGCACATATATTTTTCAACTTTGCAAGTTTCGCTCTGTATCTTTTTACTCAATCCCTATAAATTGAATCGTTAATTCTATAAAGGCTTTTTATATCCCACTACTATTCAAAAAAAGTTATCAGGTGAACAATATGGCTAAAGAGCGGACTTTTGTAATGGTGAAACCTGGTGGTGTACAAAGAGGCTTAGTTGGAGAGATTATTAACCGTTTTGAAAAAAAAGGTATTAAAATTGTTGCTATGAAAATGGTATCCGTTGATCGTAAACTTGCTGAGGAACATTATGGTATTCATAAGGGGAAACCGTTTTTTGCACCTACCGTGAAATATATTATGAGCTCTCCTGTTGTTGCTATGGTTCTTGAGGGTGAAGATGTCATTCAAATGGTTCGTAACATGATGGGTAAGACTAATCCTCAGGATGCTGCTACTGGTACTATTCGTGGTGATTTTGGTCAGTTCATTGGTCGTAATATTGTTCATGGTTCTGATGGTCCTGATACTGCTGAGTTTGAGATTAACCTATGGTTTAAACCCGAAGAAATTTCTAAGTATACTCGAATTGATGAAAAGTGGTTAACTGAATAAAAAATGATGTTTTGTTTTTTTAGCCGTTGATTTTATAATACGATAGGTTATATGACTTAGACATATGACTTTTGATAGGAAAACACTTGTAATACCAGATAAAACAAGGTTTGAGGAGCATACAATTGTTACAAAGGGTGACGTGGTAATTGGGGATAGATGTCTTATACAATATGGCATAAAAACTGATGGTAGGATCTTTGTTGGTGAACATGTAATAATTGATGGAGATCTTGAGGCTACTAAGGATATCCGTGTTGATATTTTTACACGTGTAGGTGGTAACGTTAAAAGCGGGGGAAACGTGTATTTCGGTGAAAAATGTAAAATTAATGGGAAGCTTTCTCTTGATGGTGATTTTGATGTTGGTGATAGCGTTGAGATTGATCAGGGTTTTGAGGCGAAGGGTTGGATAAATATTCGTAGCCCGATACCAGTTGTAATATACATTTTTATATATCTTTTACAACTTTTGAAAATGGGACATAGCGAAGAAATAGACCGACTCCTCGAAGAAATGGAAGAAAACAATGGAGACACTATACCCATCTCAGAGACATTCCTCTTCGTCCCAAACAACTCGATACTTGGAGTCCAGAAATCAAAATTAGAAAACAACATTCAAATCGGTAAAAAAACCCGTTTACTAGGCAACTACGATGTAAAAGGAAACATTTTCCTAGGGGAAAACTCTGAGGTTTATGGTACAATAAAATCCACTGGTAATGTTTTCTGCGAGAAAAAAGTAAACATACATGGAAACATCGATGCAAACGGTGAAGTGAGGGTGAACGAGAAAACACATATTGCTGGAAAAATCTCTGCAGATAAAATTTACCTATCAAAAGATGCATCTGTTGATGGCACACTTATCGCAAAAAACGGAACCTCATTTATCTCTGCCTCTGATGAAGAAGTAGAGGATAAAGTTAAACGTTTTGAAACAGATGCAGATGTTGTAGATGAAGTAGAAAACATGCTGGAGTAAAATTATCATGGGCATGCAAATAGGTATAGTGGGGAAGCCTAATGTGGGTAAATCAACTTTTTTTAACGCTACAACTGATGCTCATGCTGAGATAGCAAATTACCCATTTACCACGATTGATGCCAACCGTGGTGTTATGTACGTTCGTAAACCTTGCCCATGTAAAGGCTTTAATGTAAAATGTACACCACATAACTCAAAATGCATCAATGGTACAAGATTTGTACCCATGGAGGCAATTGATGTCGCAGGTCTCGTACCAGATGCCTGTAAAGGTAGAGGACTAGGAAACAAGTTCCTCGATGATCTTCGTCAAGCTGATTCTTTAATACACATCGTGGATGCATCTGGTAGCACCGATGAAGAGGGAAACCCATGTGGCACAGGTAAATATGATCCCATTAACGATGTGGAATTCCTGGAAAAAGAAATAACATATTGGCTTAATGGTATCATCAAAAAAAGCTGGGAGACTGTAGCAAGACGTTGTAAATTAGAGGGAAAAAAAATTGAGAAGATGCTTGAAGAAAAACTTACCGGCCTCGGCATACGAGAAGAGCATATATATGATTCTATCAAAAAACTAAACCTTAACAGTGAGAATCCCTCAAAATGGACAGATGACGAACTCTTAAAACTCTCAGATTATGTGAGAAAAGTTAGTAAACCAATGCTTATAGCATTTAACAAATGCGACATGGCCCCTGATGAACTATTGAAAAAAGCAGATACTCTCAAGGAAAAAGGTTACATAGTGGTTCCAACTAGCGCGGAAGCAGAACTAGCTCTTAATGGTGCTGCTAAAAAAGGACTCATTGAATATGAACCGGGTAGTAACAATTTCAAAATATTGAAAGAATCAGAGCTCACAGATAAACAACTCAAAGGTCTTGAGTTCATAAAAACTAACGTACTCGACAAGTTTGGCTCCACTGGTGTTCAAAAATGTATAGAGGAATCTGTGAAAATGCTAGACCTAATAGTAGTCTACCCTGTTGAGGATGAAACACATTTAACTGATAAAGAAGGCAGGATCTTACCTGATGCGTATTTTATGCCACGTGGTAGTACAGCTAAAGACCTTGCATTTAAGGTTCATACAGACCTGGGTGAACGTTTCATAAGAGCGGTTGACGCGAGAACGCACCGTGTCGTAGGTGCAGATAATGAGTTAAAAGATGGTGACGTTATCAGAATAGTATCAGATGCCTAAAAGACTAGTTTTTTGTTATTTTGCAACTCCTTCTCGACCACAATGAGGGCATTTAATTTTTGTAATAATTTTTCCATCTATTTTTTCAATAGGGAAAATGTTTTTACAACTAGGGCATCTGACATTTATTTTACTCTTAGCAGGTATTTTTTCCTCTACAGGTTTTTTTTCTTTAATAGGTGGTTCTTCTTTGTCAACTATAGGATAAACTGTTTTCTCCTCAGTTATCTCGAGTTTCCTTTCAACTGGTTTTTCTTTAACTATAGGTGGAGGAAGCGGTTTTTCAAATGATTCAGTTTTTTCAACTGGGCGTGGTATGTCCTTAGGTTTCTCTATTTTTTCTTCTGGTTTAGATAGCTTCTCAGAGGGTTTATCCCAAAACATTGGTTCCTTTGATTTCTCTACAGGTTTTCCAAATAACATTTTAGGTTTAACAGCTCTATCTAAATCTTTCACGTCAACAATATCATCATATTTTTTGTCTTCAAAATCAAAAGATTCATCATCAGGGAAAATATCCTTTATCCCTGTTTCATGTTTTTTAGGCTCAGGGATTTCTTCTTCTATTGATTTAGATTGTTCTTCTTGTAAAAATGGCTCTTCAATCTTTTTTTCCTCAGATTCTTCACTAGATATTTTCCTAGGTTTTTCTGAACTTTCAATCTCTTTTTTTAGCCAACTCTCAACTTTTGTACGCCTATAAGGCAAATCATCCGAGCTCAATCGCTCTAAATCTACTCCTTTTTTCTCCTCAAACGCTCTTGTTTCAAAAACTCCGTCGTCCCCCTCAGCATTTCGTTTTTTTACAGATTTCTCTTCTTTCCTAGGCCCAATAATCGAACGTATAGTTATAGGAACAACAACTAGAGTATATGATATTGTACCCATCATCAATATAATGCCCACAATCAAAAGCAAATAAGTATGTTTAATAGGATGAAAATTCAACAAAGAAGACACTGAAACATTAGACATCCCATTAATACTATTAATTACAACGATATTTGAGTACAGTACAAGAATACTACAGGTTAAAACCGCTATGCCGCTTATTGTCACAATTAAATTAGTAACAATTGGACATTTTTGCCATCTAAATAATGTTAAACCAATATACGACAATAAACCAAATATTAACACTAGCCATAACGAAAGATCTAAAAAACCCAGTTTTTCAGATAAACTCTGAATCTCAACGTTTTTACTATTTTTAATCATTTCAAAATTATAATGTACATTTTCTTCAGAAACACTTGTTTCAACAGAAATCCAAGTCATAAAATGTGTAAAAACTAAACCAATAATTGCAAAAAAAATCAACCATGCAGCTAGTTTACCAATCCTTTTTGCTATAACATTTCTCATTAATTTTTACTCCTGTCTTTATGGATGAAAAATGGATTTTTATAACCTTTAATGCCTGCTTTTTTCTCAATCTCTTTGAAGTTGATTTTCATAATACTGAAAGATACTTTTACGATACTAGCCGCTACAAAAATTACGATAAAAACTACTGGAAAAATCACTATAACATTTGTAATGTTGATATATCTACTAATCAAAGGCATATTATAATATAACAAAATATATGAACTTAGGAATTTCATCATTGTTAGAATTATAATTAGACCAATGCTCATTGTAATCGCTGAAAAAATAGAGTGAATTATTGAAAACGAGTCTAAAGAAAGTTTAAGTTTTTTATCCAGCATCTGGAGTATAAGAAAAATTAAGCCTATCGCACCCAGACCTATAAAATAATTTGAAATAGTTGCGGGTGTCTGTTTAAAGTCATCCTGAGAAAACCCGAGATAATAGGTATCATTATTTGAACTTAGGATTTTCTGGATTTCTTCATAATTAACGTCCTCTGATTTAAAATCTTTATAAAAAATCTGTTCTTTAGTGCCGTTTTCTCCGTCGTATCTAATATAAAACCAGGGCATATGATTTACAATTCCAAAACAAATTATTGCTACGATGACTAGCATTATTCCTGATTTATAGAATGGTTTACTTTTCGGCGTTGTTTTTTCTTTACTTTTCTTTTCTTTTTTTCGTAAAGCTTTGTTATATGTCTCATCTAAAATGGTATCTTTTGTTATTTTTTCTCTTTTAACGTTAAGGAAGAATTCCCTGTCTAAACTCTCCTCGTCATCGTAATTCATGTACTCTCCTTCACGCTACGTTAAATTAGTATTCTCCTATTAAAACTTTTGAAAAACATTCTCAATTTTTTTTGTCTTCGTTCTGCATATGTAGTTGCATTGTATCTGCATATGTAGCTGCGAATTAGTTTTTTATATACACCATCCCTTACTTTTTATGGAATCACTCGATTTAGAAAAATTAGGTTTTCTTGGAGGAAAAATATGCCCCGTAGAAAAAATGGTCAGAATAATCTATCAAAATTTATGGACAAAAAAATGCCTTTTGAAGATCTCCCTCTTAAAACAATGAAGGTTACTATACATGCTTTAAGATGGGTATTCCTTTTAATATTCTTGTTTATCACCATTGGTATTTTCATTCTGTTTCTGACGGGTGGTGAGAACTATATTCAGATTATCCTTGGTTATAGTATCGCTGGTTTTTTCACGTTCTTTATGGGATATTTTGGCTGGATACTTGCTCAGGGTACCATTGAGATGATAACTGGTAAAGATAAGGGGGAAGAGCATAAGATTTCTTATTATTTTAGAAGGCATAGAAAGTTTAAACTTTGAATCCTTGTTTATTATTAGCTGATGATCCAGCAGTTTTATTTGGGGGCAGAGATCTAGTGATTGTGTTTGATAATCATCTTCATCTACGGCGAGATGGACGTTTTCTTGATGCTGTGAAAGATTTCAAAAAAGCTGGTGGGACACATTTTGTTCTTTGTCAGTACCCTATGACAGATTTAGTCATTAAAAATAAGAATTATCTAGAGTGTTATAATGAGACTTTGAAAATGGCTGAGGAAATTCGTTCTAATATTGATATAGGTGTTTTTGTAACTGTTGGTCCGTATCCAGTTGATTATATGAGATTATTTGAGAGATTTGGAAGAGAGCTTGCTATTCAGATTATGAAAAAAGGAATTGATGAAGCAGCAACACTTTGTGCGGAGAAAAAATGTATTGGAATTGGTGAAATCGGTCGTCCTCATTTTCCTGTTGATAAAAAAATTATTGAGGATTCAAATGAAATTCTTTTGTACGGTATGAGCCAAGCCAAGGATGTTGGTGTCCCTGTGGTTTTACACACTGAGAGTACTACGCCGGAGGATTGTAAAGAGTTTGTGGAAATGGGTAAAAAAAGTGGTTTATCAGCGTCTAAAATTGTTAAACATTATTCACCTCCGCTGATTTTGAAAAGTGAGAACTATGGTCTCATGCCATCAGTTTTAGCTAGTAAGAAAAACATCATAGCTGCATTGGAAAAAGGCTCTCGTTTTATGATGGAAACAGATTATCTCGATGACCCTCATAGACCTAGTGCGGTGCTTAGCCCAAAGACTATTCCTAAGAGAAACTTGGAGTTAATGGAAAAAGGAATTCTATCTGAAAGACAGGTTTATGAAATACATAAAGAGAATCCTGAGAAGACGTATAATATCGATTTAGAAGGATAGGGTTTTATATGGTTATTTTATTTGAGATAAGTGAAATAGTATGAGCGCGAAAAAAGCTAGAAGATGGAATACAAGGACTATTCTCACTGTTTTATTAATTGTTCTAATTGTTGCTGCTCTGTCTCTTTATATCCTTAATTTGGAAGAACCACCAAGATATTATGATCCTGAGGATTTACGGAATAACCCTGGATCATTTATTGGAGAAACCGTAACAGTAGAAGGATATTATTACGATGCAGGAACTGGACTTGAAGAAGGTTTTATAACATCTCAGCCAACCACCCAGTTAACACCACCAGATAGCACACAAACGCTTGATGTTAATTACTCCAATGTAAATATTACTTTAGTAGATGGTAGAGAGTATAGGTTTACAGGTAAATTGATATGGGTTGAGGATACACCTATACCAGAAGATGCTGTAATATTTATTGCTGAAAAAATCAAAGAAAAATAAAACTCTTTTTATCCTATGTACTTAAGCTCTTCTGATTTATCCTTGCTCATTGTCTCCATTTCTTTAAGCTGCTGAGCAATACTTTCTATTTCCTTCGCCTTTTTTTCAAGCGCAGAAAGGTTAACATCAACATTAGTGATCTTCATTAAAATTTTCAGAACAGCTTTAGCACTTTTTGGATCCACTAAATACCCTGGTGTTTCTCCCATGAAACAGGCTCCTTTAAAACCTCGGAGTTTACCTAATCCAAGTAGTAGACCACTAGCACCTACTATCCCCCCGCCTGGTTCATTTTTCTTAAACACTGCGCCATGTTTCTTCATTGTTTTAACAAGTTTTTCATCAGTAGCAGCACACAAGACCTTTGGTTTATCAATTTCCTGTCCAAGACCATAGCCACCTAAGGTGAACATTTCTTTTACCCCTAGCCCCTCAGCAATGTCTAGTATTTTTTCTACAAGCTCATACTGCCCTTGTGAAGATAATCCTTGATAATCACCTGTAAGAAGAACAAGGTCCCTCTGATTCTTTTTCTTAGCTTTATAATAAAAAAACTCGTTGTTAACTAGTTTAATAGTTCCATCAGTGTTTATGAAAACCTGTGGTGGGAAATCCTTGCTATGTATTTCCGCGAATTTTTTAGCATTTGTGTTATCGATCAGGTGTTCTACAGCTAGTTTCCCAACGTTTCCGATACCTGGTAATCCTTCTATTAGTATCGGGTTTTTGAGTTTGGGTTTTTTACCGATATATCTCACAATGACGTAATCCATTTTTATGATACTCCTTTTTCAAGTTTCTTTAATTTTCTCCTATATTCACCATAGCGGTCTTGTGGTGAGAACCTTGGTGGGTTTTTAGATATTGTTTTGTTTTTACATTTTTTACAAGTTTTTTCAAGTGTATATATACCGCAATGTTTACAATATAACAGATTTGACATTTACTCCTCTAGCTTTCGATGAAATTTGCAATCCCCCTCGTGTTCTTTTATGGATTGTTTTATTTTTTCCACGACTTTTTTCATTTCGCCCTCAGCTACTTTATAATCTGGGGCTTTCACAGTTATCATGTAATGTGGTGCTCCTATGTATTTAATTTGGATTTCAACGTCTTCATATTCACTTTTTTCAGCTCCCGTTAGTGCGTTACGGATGTGGTTGACTCCATCTGGTAACCATGATACGATATCGATGTATCCTTTTATGCCTACGAAGGGTATTGATATGTTTTCTTTTGCTATTTTTTCAAAATGTTTTAGCCAATCTCCTTTGAAACCATCTTTTTTTAATGTTTCTGCATCGTATGCACATTCTTCAAAAGCAGTATATAGAGTTCCATATTTTTTAGCTAAGTCATTGCCGAATTCTTTGTAACATTGTTCAACTTTTTTATTTAGTTCTTTAGCAAGCCGGTCTATTAATCTGGTTGCTTTCTGAGCGTTTTTCCATTCCTGTATTTTATCTCTTTTTTGATGTTCGTTAACCCGTTTAAGTGAGAGATCAATGTGATCTTTAGCTTGGTCAACATGTAAAACTTTGCAGACAACTTTCTGTTTTTCCTTTATATGGTTACGGATTCTTTTTACCCATCCTGTTGCGACCTCGGCTATATGTATAAAACCCTCTCGTCCGGGATATTCATCTAATGATATAAATGCTCCAAAATTTTGAACGTTTTTAACAGTCCCTACGATGAGTTCTCCTTCATCAGGATAATCTTTCTTGATCATAATTACCAAATTTTTTTTTGTTTATTCAATAACCTCTAAAATCTCAGCTTTTATTTTTGCTTTCCCACCTGTGGGTATTGCTAGTTTACTACCACATATATGGCAGGATACAACAGTACTAGCTTTATTGAATAAAACCTGTTCGTTTTCACAATCTGTGCATCTAACTTTAATGAACTTGCTATCAGGCTGTTTCATAAAACTATTCACCTATCTCTAATTTTTTGGTTCTTATACTAGGAGGTTGAGAACTTTTTTTACATACGATACATGTATATTTTAACGGAGCGCGTCTACTCATTTTTTCGCGTCCCTCTGGTTTAGGCCTTGGGAACCCACGGTATCCTCTCATAACCCGGCGGAAACGTCTCTGACCTTGTTTAAGCTCACTAGCTTTTTTCTTTTTAATTTTGTCAACATTATGATCAGTATGTTTCTTACACACAGGGCAATATCTCTTGATTTTACGTGGTTTAAGCATATATGACTCCTTTAAATATTACATTAGAGTGAAAAGGTAATAAGGAGGTAATATAAAAATGTAAGCTACTTTTCAGTACCTCCGAAAGTAGCATTAGATTTTATAAAAATAGGCATTAAATAGGGTTGTATAAGGATTTCCATATGTCGTTTCTCCTTAGAAATGCTAAAAATATAGATAAAAAGTGATCAAAAATCAAAAATTTTAGGATTTTAACCTGTTTAAATCTAATCAAAAAGCCGTATAAACATCAAAAGAAGGCATCTTTTATCCTCCTCCAGGATCAATAGTATACAATATTGTTCCAAAAAGCTTCGATGTAACAAGATGCTCCTCTTTTACAAATCCAAATAAAGATAGCCAAATGAGGATATCTGCAAGTATCCAAAGATTATACAACAATACTGAGAACATGAAATAAAACAAACGTATCAAATAATTCTTAGACGTGGTCTTAGGGAGATAAGAATGCTTCTTAACTCTATAACTTGTTTCTACACCCCAACGTCTTCCATATAAATCAAAAAGCCTCTCAGCCAAATTAACATCGTTTTCATCGTATTCTTCATTGGTTGCAAAAGCTCTTTTATCACCGTTCTCGTCTTCAACAGTTACAAGGTTGAATGCGATATCCTTCATCTCAAAATCAGTAATCACAGAGGGTGATGGTGCAATTTCCATTACCTTTTTTACTGTTTCAATTTTTGTAGCAGGCATCAAATACTTCAATTGAAAACGTTGAAAGACTTTGATCGCTTTCGAGTCAAAAAAACCACGGTCAACATAAACTCGTCTAATCTTAATCCTCTGTTGAGTATATCTTAAAAGTTTGGTTAGGATTTTTTCCTTTGTGTCAAATGATCCAACCGGTAAAGCAAGTAGTGTAAATCGTTTACCTGACTCAACTATGTTGATAGTTGCAAACTTGTAACATTTAGTTGTACCACGGTCTGGTTCTTTACCCACAACCATAGGAGCACTTCTATCGCCATAAAAGTACCATTCTGTAAAATCAATAGCAACGTCATATCTCTTGTTTATATCAAAGATATTAGCCTGTCTTGTCATTTGCCATACGATTTCAAAGAGAGTTGTAAACATACGCTGAAGTTGCTTGGTATCTTGGTAGTTTTTCAGATGATAAAGTAGTGTATCTGCATCAGGACAACCACAAGGCCTTAGTTCCTTGAATGTTTTATTTCCATTCTCTGCAAAATCACGAGTTTGTCCAAGATGTATCATAAGGTCGATAAACTGGTTTTTCTTGTAAACTGCATTATGATTAAGGTTTAGATCTATAAATGGTGAAAATCGTTTCTTAACAAGCTTGCATATCTCCCTGGTTTTTTCTTTCTTCTGCAAATACTGACTTTGTTGTTTTGTAATCTTACTTGGTGTTTCAGGTTCTAATGTTCTTACGTCGAGTATTATTCCAAATTTCTCAGAAACCTCTTCGATCTTATGTGCTGTATAACTTAGTAGTTCTTTTGTTTCATTGTCAAGAATATTGTTTATGAAATATCCGATTGTTCTTCTATCTGGTGTTTTACTAAAACCAAGTTTCCATTTTACAGACGGATTTCTTTTTAGATATTTTGTAAGCTTTGTATGAAATTTAATGCCTTTTAATTGTTGAAATAAGATGAGTTTAAGAAACGAGTTGTAGTCATATTCAATTGATCTGTAATTTTGATTTTTAAAAATTGATACATCAAATTTGTTTAGGAATTCATCTATCTTGATGTTCTTTTCTTTTTTGAATTGTTCGAATGTGTTATATATCTCCTTTTCAATAGTGTTTTTGGAGATATTTTGTTTGCTATCCGGCATTCAATTTTCTCCATGCCTTAGGGAGTTGCACCTCCCTTTGGCAATACTTATAAAATATATTACTCAAGAAGTATATATTTTAGGAGTATTTAAATGTTACTTTTAGATTAATATACTCAAATTTTATATATGGAAAAATAATATACTATACACGTATGGGAAAAATCAAAATCACAGTTGAAGGGTACAAATGTGAACGTTGTGGGCATGAGTGGATTCCAATGGATATAAAGAAAAAACCTCGAGTATGTCCTAAATGTAAAAGCCCATATTGGGATAAACCAAGAAAAAGAGAATAAAATCATAATCTGAGATGAAGAAATGATTAGAACTTTTCATGGTGTTGGGCAAGGTGGTTTTTCAACTGAATTTTTTAAAAATTTTAACGTCGTCTATGATTGTGGTTCAGAAACCAATTTAAATTTGATTAAAAAAGAAATAAAAGCTACTTTTGAACCAAGAGAAAAAATTGATGCCGTATTTATTTCTCATCTTCATAATGACCATATTAACGGTTTAGAATATTTGTTAAAATATTGTAAAGTGCGTCGATTATTTCTTCCATTAATTGATAGTAATGAAAAAATACAATTACTTATCCACAACTCTATCCATGGTAAGCTAAGTGAATTTATTATAAATCTAATAACCAACCCTTTGGATTATATAAATAAAGAAGACACACAAGTAATCTTAGTTCCTCCGGTAGAGGACAACAAAGAGTTTGAATTAACGCCATTAAACTTTAATGAAATTAGATATGATGAAAGGATATTAAAGCGAAATGCAAAACTCATTGATAAAAATCTAAAAAACTGGGTTTTTATCCCATTTAATTTTCAAAAATCAAAAAGATCTAAAATTCTTAGGAAGGAATTGGAAAAAAGAAATATAGATATGTATAATGTTTCTGATTTTGAAAGTTTATGGGGAAAGTCTAAAACTAGAGAATTAATTAAAGATGCATATAAATGTGTACCTGGAGGTTTTAATACCAACTCTCTTACTTTATATTCTGGACCGAATATTGATGTATTTTCTCATATGGGTTTATTAGTTTGTATGAACTATTTTCATAGGCCAATAAAACAAAATTATTGTTGTGAGCTATCTGAACCAGGTTGTTTGTATTTTGGTGATTATGATGCAAAAGGTGTAAGTAAATGGAAAGAGATTTACAATAGATATAAGTCATTCTGGGATCATATTGGGATTGTACAGATTCCACATCATGGATCATGTCACAACTATAATAAAAATATAAATAGAATTAAGCCGATGATTTCGGTAATTTTTGCAGGTTATTCAAATAAGTATAGACATCCACATTCATCTACTATTCGAAACATAATTATAGATAAAGGACTGCCTTTTATTGTTAATGAAAACATCGGTTCTAATTTACAGTTTCAAATATTGGGTATTTAATGTATGAAAAATAAGGATGATGATATCTTGAGTGAAAAAGAAATTGAATTGAAAATAGCAGAAGCGTTCCAACAGGATGTAGGATATGGTAGAGTTAGAATGGATGAAAAATCCAGAAAGGAATTGAATGTATCTATTAAGGATATAGTTGAAATTGAAGGAAAAAGAAAAACAGCTGCAACTGTATGGCGTGCTCATCCTTCAGATGAAGGAAAAGGAATTATTAGAATTGACAATCTTACGAGAAAAAATGCTGAGACGGATTTAGAAGAAAAAGTTAAAGTTAAATCTACTAGAATCAAAATGGCAGAAGTAGTAATTATAGCTCCATTTATTTCAAAAGAACAAGAAATTCAATTTGGCATGGGAATTGATGAACTTTTAAGGAAAGGCCTTTTGAAACGTCCTTTTGCAAAAGGGGATATTTTTATAGTACCTGGCATAGAATTATTTGGAAGTAAACTTCCATTTCAGATAATAGATATGAAACCTAAGGGGATTGTTATTATTACAAAAAATACAAATTTAGATGTTAAGGAACACTCCTCGGAAGTATATGGTGGAAAATCTATAGGGGAGGTTTTTGAAAAAGAAAGAACTATAACACGTCATGAAGAAAATTTTGCTGTTGACAAAAAAATGAATGATAGAAGTATATATTTCCATGATTACATAAATCTGGATGAAGAAAAATCAGATAAATTAGCCGAAGAATTTAAACAGTTGAAGATCAAAATATATCAAAACCAAAGATATTTTGAGGATATAATACCAAAGATGTTTCAAACACATTCTAAAGAAGATATGTACAGGGTATTTTTATATGGAAAAAGTTGTTTTAAAAAAGGTTTTGAAGAAGCAGAATCAGATGTTCCAAGGGATTTTATTGATGAAAATACAATTTATCGAATATTCAAGGATAAAAATGGAAATATAAGACATATATATGATGGAGATAAAATAACAAATGTTGGTGAAAAGGATTGTGTTGTTAGCAGAATAGAAAATATTTTAAGAGCTGTTAAAAATTTTTAAGAAAAATTTAACAAGACTATTGATGAGGATAATATGAAAAAAGACTGTAGTTCAATATTTGGGGGTTTACCATAGTATGACTGAAGAGGATATTGATTTTAATAAAAAGTTTGATGATATTCTATCTAAACACAGAGATAAGATAAAAAATAATATAAAAGGAAAAAACAAGTGCAAATATTGTGGCAAGTCTATTAAACAAGCACCCTGGGATCAAATATTTGATAAAGAAGATATTCCAGAAGAATCGAAAGAATTTATGAATACAGTATGTGAATGTTGTAGAGAGAAATGGCTTAAAGAAAAAGGTTATCCTTATCGTATTACGTCTGATGGAGATATCTTTTATCTTGATAAAGACGACCATTTAAATGCTATAACTTATGGCATAGGTTCTCTTGGAGGAGTTCATAAATATATAGCTTTAAAAAATCGTATTGAAAAGGAATTAAAAGAAGAGAAGAATAATAAGGATTCTTAGTGAAAAATCGATGTTGAAAATTCTTTTTTAAAAAAACTAATTTTTAGTTTGATGTTATTTGAAAATCTACATGGTCAATATAAGTATAATAATCCTTATAATCATAATAATCTACATCGATGAAAAAAACTTTTTCATAACTATTAGCTAAATCATTTACAACTGTTTCTTTCTGTATTAACTCATTGTTATCTTCATCATAAAAAATTGCTGTGATATAAACCGTATCTAATTTTTTACCAGCATTGTTTTTTATTTTTCCCGTGATTTTGGTATGAAGAGAAAAGTATGAAGGATAATCGTTATATTTACCATCTTCTGTATTTCGATAAAAACCAATTTGCGAGTATTCGGTACAAGTGCCACAATTTTTAAAGAATGTTTCTATACCATAATCTGTAACAATTACATTATTTGTATTAGACTCATTACATCCACATAAAATCGTTAACAATAGTAATATTAAGGTAATATTAAAAATAATTTTTATTCTTCTCATTTTTTCTATCAACTCTTCTTTTTTCAATATTTCTTACTATAAACAATCTTAATGCCTTTTTTATACAAATATGTTCTCTAAAATAAATGAGATGAGTTAGGTCTAACCAAATCTATAACCGCAATACTCACATTCAAAATATCTTACTCCATATTCATTCATGCAAGGTATCGACCAACCACCGCACATTGGACATTTTGGCCCATTTGCTAAAGGATGATTCCACATTATTTATCACTACTCAACATTATTCCTTCATATATTGCTTTTTTGATTATTTCATTAGTGCTATCTATATCAATATGAAAAGTAGTTTGACTTCCCCACCTATATCTCTTTTCATTATGTTCTTTTCTATAATAACCAAAACGTATCCAAGGATTTTCTTTAGTTTCATCTGGTGGTTCTTCATACTCAATTTTTTGTATTACAAATAAATAATCACCACCTTTGCCTGTAGTCTTTATTCTTACTTCATCAACTACTTCGCCTTTTAGTTTAAAACCATTTGGATAAGTGAACTTTGTTTTTTTTGGTGGATTTTTTACTCCAGGATAATTTTTGTACTTTTTCATATTTAATCTCTTAAATTAGACATCTACAATTTTTTACTTAAAAATACCGGTAATTATTATTTTAAAAACTTACTTTTTGGGTTATCTTTTTATACCAGTTTTTGACATAGGAAATGATGTCAAAACATATTTCACCAGAATTAAGGAGAGAAATCCGTAAGCAAGTTAGGAATGGTAAATCTAAGTACCGAGTGGCAAAGGAGATGAAACTGCCTCAGAAGATCGTTTATTATCATACCAAGGATTATCCTTCAAGAGGTCCTGGTCGAACGGAGATACGTGGTAAAACCCTGGAACTTCTTAAGGAGCTTCTTGAAAATGGTCATGTTCACTGTAGACATCGTTGTAGTCCTAATTTACATACATTGCAGAAGCATTTCCCGGCTATAAAACGGGCACAGATATATCATAAATCCATTTATTATTTAGAGGATAAAAACAGTGAAGCAATACGAGCATTATTAGATGCAAAGCGTTCTAAGGTAATTAATTATCAGGATCTTGCAAATATATCCAAAGTTTTTGATGTGAGTTTGTCAAAACGTGAGAAAAAAGAGTTCATTGGCAAAAAAAGAACTAAAAATTAACGAATATTTTAGGTTTTATTTTTGTATTTTACTCCTAATGTTTATTGGTTCTTTGGCATTTTTTTACATTCGGGAGTACTGCTTTTTTATCTCTTTAACAGCGCCTCTTTTTGATAATGTATCACTCATATTTTGGGGTAAAGATAAAACATCATCTTTTCTAAGATTATATTTCCTTGTATCAGTGCCGATAAACTCAGGTATATCCTGTGTTACTCTTACTAGGGGGTTAGTATTTCCCTCTATCTTGTTATCCTCATCTTTTTTTTCAGGTTCAACTGTTTCCGTGTTATTTTTTTCATCTACCTTGTTATCTTGGTTCTCATTTGTTTTGTTTTCTAGAATTTGTTTACGAGACTGCATCATAACATCAAGTATTGAGTTAAACAGATTTTTTTCCATCTCTACCATTTTGTTTAGATCAGGGTTTCCACCACGAGCTTTTGAAATAGTTGCGAGTAAAACCTTTTTCTCACGTTGCTCATAAATATTTGTAGCAATTTTTTTCGTATTATTGAGTTCATCCTTTAGAATAGCCTGTTTAGAGAGAGATTCCTCTTTAAAGCTGTTATCTAGTTTTTCTAAATACTCTGATAACTCGTTGTAAAAACCAGGTTTTAAATCTGTTAATGCTGGGGAGTTTTTCTCCATCTGCTGGATTTTTCTAAGGTTCCTATAGCTTATTTCATCTTCATTCAACTCGTTTCCCCCAAATTTTTGTAACTATTTTAGTTCTAAATAATATTTGCCATTTTAATTCCAATTAAAAAAACAGCTAAAAACGTGGGTATCTCTTGTTCTCTTTGTTTTAAATTAAACTCTTCATTGTTCATTTTAATTTTAAACGGTTTTTTCAAATCAACTTTGACAGCTTTATCGGTGAAAACAATCGTATCTCTTAAAGGTTCGAAATTTTTTAAATCTTCAACTGAGATTTTTTTAACCATGAAACCCGTTTTACCATGTAGAGAGCCGGGTAAACGAATAAGGCGTTTAACATCGCAGGTTACAGGTTCATCTGTTTCACCAGCACTCATAGAAACCGCGGTTTTTCTCAAAGCACTGTTGAGGAAAAACTTTCGAATAGCTTTGGATTGATCTAGGTTGCCTTCTCTGATTCTCTTGATTCTTTCCTCGGAAAGATCAGTGAGAAGCTTTTCGGCATCTTCTTCCCTTACACCATATTCCCCAAGTTTTTCAATTGGGTAATCGCTATTTTTAATCTCATCGACTATCTCAATTATACCTTTGCTTATGCGTCCTCTCCAACCTGGTTCATCCGGTTTAGGCATTTTTAGGGTTTTTCCACTAGGGAAAGTTCTCCGCCCGTATCTTTTACTACCAGTTATTTGTTCATGGAAAACCAGTGAATCCTTTAGATCTCTACCAGTGATATAATCTACGATCTCTCGTCGCTCGTTACTATCAAGTTCAAAAATCTCTGGGTCTTTCACATGACAATGATACCCTCGGCCACCGCTGAAATAAAGCTCAATATTTTTTTCATCGAAACCAAAGTCGCCTATGAGAAAACCATCTACTAGTTTATGAAATTCTTTTTTTACCTCGTTCAGTTGTTCAGCG
The DNA here is from genome assembly GCA_964527715.1 of uncultured Thermoplasmatales archaeon. Lineage (GTDB taxonomy): Archaea > Thermoplasmatota > E2 > DHVEG-1 > DHVEG-1 > CAZGOD01. The sequence goes on from CAZGOD010000001.1 coordinate 28,526, forward strand.
TAACTCATTTTTTCTACGCCATGAAGGTGATCTGAGTCCAAATCAAAGATTAACTCTGCACCCATCCAGTTTTTCTCTTGCATAGTCGGAGCATCTGGCTTCTTGTAGAAAGCTGTGGAGTAGTAAGCATGTGCTGGGCTTTTTTCTATTAAAAAATCTGTAAGTTCTTTCTTTTTACTGAAGGAAAGATGTCGGAACATTCCTTTTCCAGCGAAAAAAATAAATGCGAATTCCCGTCTAGTGAATCGATCGGGTAATATGATCTTGCTGTTTTCATAGTATCCTCTAAATCTGTTTTTTAGGAATTCAAGTGATTCTTTGGAAGTTGAAAAATCCCCCATAATGAGAGATATTAATGTTTTTTTAGTCTATAACATTTTTTCTATAATAATTTTGTATAAAGTATAATTTTTTGAGATAAAGTTTTATCATCTACAACATATTACCAGTATAGATGAGTAGTATTATTGAAGATGAGTTGATGTCGTCATCTGTTATAAAGAATCCTGAGACTCTGGATTTTGATTATTTACCAGAAAATCTACCTCATAGAGAGAAACCGTTGCGTATTCTTGCTCAGATGTTTAAACCATTGCTCTCTGGTGTTTCTCAGAACGTTGTTATAACTGGACCTGTGGGTACTGGTAAGACTGTTATTGCAAAGAAATTTTGTAATTCTATTGTAAAACTGGCACGGGAAAAAGGCCGAATCATAGAGTATGTTCATGTTAACTGTAGGAAAAGGTCAACAGATGCAATGGTGCTTCTTGGTGTTTTAAATCATTTTGATTCTCGTTTTCCGGATCGTGGTTTTTCTGTTCAGGAGATGCTTGAGGTCTTACGTAGGCAGCTTACTCGTCGGGACGCACAGTTATTGCTTGTAATTGATGAGGCTGATGCGCTTATTAAAAAAAGTGGTTCTAATCTTATCTATAATCTTACTCGTTTTTCAGATGAGCATACTAAAGGTAAAATCCCTGTTTCTTTGCTTTTGATTTCTCAGAAGAACATATTGCCGATGCTTGATTCTGCTGCTCTTAGTACTTTTAAGCGTAGTAACTCTATTTCTTTGAAGAAATATATTCGTGATGAATTATCTGATATTGTTAGACAAAGAATTGATCTTGCTTTCCACACAGGGGTAGTAAATGAGGATTGTGTGGATCTTATAGCTGATATATCCTCTGAATGGGGTGATGCTCGTTTCGCTATAGAGCTATTATGGAAAGCGGGTATCGCTGCGGATAACCAGCATGTGGATGTAGTCATACCTGAACATGTTCGCGCTGCAAAAGCTGAGACTTATTCAGTTGTTACGGAGTCTAAGCTTAAAAACTTGGAGCGTCATCAGCTTATCACGCTTTTTGCTATTGCTAAACGCTTAAGAAAAGATGGAACTGCTTATGCCAAGACAGGGGATGTTGAAAAAACCTATGTTGTTACATGTGAAGAATATGAGGAGAAACCACGTTCACATACAATGTTTTGGAATTACCTTAAAGATATTGAAAATGCGGGTTTCATCAACGTGAAACTCTCTGGTAAAGGAGAGCTTGGTACAACGCAGCTTATATCGTTACCTGATATACCTGCAGGGGTTGTTAGCAACAAAGTTGAGGAACTCTTAGGATAAACTACCAGTTCCGAACATGCAGTTTTTTTGCAATGGACATTTTTTGCATTCTGGTTTCTTCTTACAAAAGTTTTTCGCTAGTACAACTATTAATGCATGAAGTTCATTGTAAACCTGTGTTAACTCTTTTTCAGGGTATTTACTACTTAGATTTTTTTCAAAGTATTCTTGTATATCATCATAAAAGATATTTGTATCTAGTGGTATTCTCTCACATATTCTTTTTGTGTAGGCATCGACTACGAATATTGGCAGGTTTCCTGCGTAGAGTATTATAGAGTCTGCTGTTTCAGGTCCTATGCCATTAATTGATAATAATTCTGCTCTAATCTCTTTTATTTCTCTTTTAAAAAATAATCCCAGGTCTCTTTTATAGTTACTATCCAGATATGATGCTAAGTTTTTAACCCGTTTCGCCTTCTGATTAAAAAACCCTGATGGTTTTACCATTTCTTGTAGAGTTTCTGTATCTATATTTGAGATTTTTCTTATGTCTAGCATATTTTTTGTTTTTAGGTTTTTCAGTGCTTTTTCAACGTTTGACCATGCTGTGTTCTGAGTGAGTATTGCTCCTATAATTATCTCAAAACGTGGGTTGCTATTGTTTTCTCTGTGGTATTCTTTGTCTATTGGCCACCAGTTTTGATGTCCAAAATGATCTAATAATATTTCGTATAGTTTGTGTGGTGTTAGTTTCATTTTATGTTTTGTGAATTCTTTTTTGAGGTATGAATTTTTTTGTTTATTTTGAATAATGTTTTAAAGGGAAACCTGTTATCATTTTTTGAAGGGATGAGTTATGTATCCAGATATGGGTGATGATGTTAGTCTCGGTGATTATAAAAGGTTAGAAATTGAGCTTCATGGTGAGTTGATGAAAACCTGTCGTAGATATAGTGACAAGCTTGGTATTATATCTATTTTAGGTATAATTGATATTGTTAGACAGGAGACTATTGAGTTGGAGAAGGCTACAAGACATGCATGTAGACCTACTGAGGAATCTGCTGAGCATTCTCCTGAAGAAGTTTTAGAAAAAGATGAGGAATTCAATCAGCCATCTAGTTTTTAGATTATAAAACTGTAAACTCTTATTGGTTTTCTCTTTATTTTTGATTTTTGGTAAGAACTGTTAAACAAGTTTTATTAATTATATAATATAAAAACTACTCTTAGGGTCAGACTCAGCTATAGATAGCTTTGACCCTAGTGACTCTTCAAAGGTTCAAAAATATGAAAAACCGAAAAATCGTACAAATAGTTACTACAATATCCCTCATATTTATAGTAATATTTTCAGGGTCACCTAAGATTGCTTATAATCATTTAGAAACACAAGAAACATTTGAAGATATTGTAACGCTTAGTGGAACTATTATTGCCAGAGTTTATGAGGAATACCTAGGTGGGGTATCCCCAATTATAAATATCTCTGAGAATCAGACTTTGGAGTTTAATGCAACCCTAACAGAAAATAACACTTATCTGGTTAATAGCTTATTAAAAATTGATGTAGAAATTTTTGGTAATACTAGTGCAGAATATCTGTTGGGTAGATATTTGTTAGCGTCAATTTTGATCATTAGAGAAGATGAGGATTTATTTTCAGATGAGTTTCTATCAGGTGACGCTATATTGGAAAAGTTCCTCCGATCGGTTCATAGAATTGATGTTCTCTCAAAAGATGAAAAACAAATAGAGATACCATTGGAATATGAGACAAGTCGTCCATTTGAAGATGTGACTATGAATATTTTTTTGGTAGGTACACCTGGTTTTCTTCTCTCTAATGGAATACATATTTTTGATTATAATCAAATCAAGTTAGAACTTGTTTATGACAATTCGACTAAAACTGACTCTGTTCCTCCATTTACAGTATGTGAATTGGAGGAGGAGTTTTTGGAGTGATAAAAAAAATGAAAGAGAAAATAGGAAAAAAGAAAATAGAAGCAGCTGTAGCAATTTTTGCTGTTGTACTGGCACTATTTATTGTAGGTTCAGTACCAGTAATGGTTGCAGATCCAGTAGGCGGGTCTGGTCAAAACATATTTCCAGGACCTGTAAGAGTGACCCTGAAGGCAGTAGATAATGATTCTGGGGTAAACTTTACTATGTATGCCCTAGATCCAATGTTGGAGCCAATAGTATATACGCTATATACTGGTCCATTTGAGGTACCAGATGAGGGTCATCACATTGTCTACTTCTATTCTGTAGACCTGGCTGGAAATGTTGAGAAAGTAAGAACAGTGGAATTTGATATTGTTCTTCCTGATACGGAGCCACCTCATACAACTTGTCTCTTAGAGGATGTAGGTTCAGGAACACCTTAAAAATAGCTGCTTATATAATTCGAGCGGGTTAGGGAAGATGTTTTGTTGTTCTTCCCTAAATCTGCCTATTTTTTATTAATTTTTTATTTATTTGGCAAAAGTTTTATATAAAACCGCGATATTAACAATTGTTACTAAACGGTTGTTAATTGTGGTGTAGTGGTGCAACATAAAGATAGCGACACTTACAAGTTAACAATATCTGAAGTCATCTCAATATAAAAATGCGAGCGGGGAAGGTGACAAAGAAAAAAATGAAAAATACAAAAATAATTGGTATATTAATAGCCAGCTTAGTAATAATTGGAGCTTTTTCATTGATCTTGTTTTCAGACTCATTTTCCACATCTGTCAAAGACTCAGAACCAATTGAACAAAATAATGAAAACAATAGTATCGACTCTCAAACTAAATCTGAAAACTCGGATGGTTCTGAAGATTTCGATAAAATATTAGACTACAATGATGGAACACCCCGGGGAGATCGTGTAGAAAAGGAAGGAGGATATGGTAATATTATTATCCGGGTTTCTTACCCAGTTACAAGTTTAAATGGAAATAGTATGTTCATTTTACCAATTCCATATACTCGTATATACTTAGAAAGCGATGATGGCAATATTCTTAGAATAGGTATTACTAACCTTCTAGGATATAAAGTTTTCAGATTTATCCCTATGGATCATGACTATGTTATAACGGCTTACAAGAAAAATTATCGTAATACTGAAACATTTGTTGCCATGACAAAGGTTACAGACGTAGGTTTTGTAAACATCAATCTAAAATAGTTTAGCTAACACCTAAGCGAGGTGAAAATATTAGAAGATGTTGTAAATGCAAATATCATGTAAGAGATGATGCAGTCGGCTGTCCCTTTTGCGGAGTAATTTTTAAACTGTGTGATTAGTCTGTTTAGTTAAATGTTTACCCTAATTCAAACACAGCTTGTTATTATATTGACAATATGCGGCATCTTCATTTATTATAGCACTATATAGCGCCGTAGTTAGGCGGGTAACAAAGTGGCTATGTTACCAATTTCTGCCATAATATCGCCAAAAATATCCGTGAAAAAGTCAAAAACCCCCTCTTGTTTCTTTTTAATATTTCAATAAAAGTATGACAGAGTTTTACTATTATGACTTTTATTAGCAGGCGGCATCCAGTATGAAAATATTTATAACATATAGATTATTTGAACCCCTTTTATGAACAATAGAAAAATTAAGGAACTTATAGAAACAAAGCACATCCGCTGGATACAAATCCATTTTACCGATATCATGGGTGGGCTGCGTGTTCTTCATATTCCTGCCGGTCGATTTTTGGGAGATGATGTGCCATCTAAAGGAATTAATTTCGACGGATCATCCGTGGGATTTCGCAAAGTGGAAAAATCTGACATGATTGCTATTCCTGACCTCAGAACATTTAAACTTCTACCTTTTGAAAAAGATGAAGCTATGATCATTGCTGACCTTTATGATACAGAACACAATCCCTATCGTGCTGATCCAAGGAGTATCCTTAAGAAAGCAATAGAAAAGGCGAAAACTGAAGGATACGATGAAGTAATGTTTTCGCCTGAGATGGAATTTTGTTCCTTTAATAAATCTTTGGACCAAGAGAGTGATATTAGAGAGAGCATTGGATATCTTTCTTCCCCACCCCTGGACAATTTAAAGGAATATCGGAAAAAATTATCTGATGTTTTGATTGAGAGTGGATATCATGTAAAATATCATCATCATGAAACAGGAAAATTTCAACACGAGATAGAAGTCAAAACATTAGAGGCGGTTGCTGCAGCAGATTTCTGTAGTTATTTTAAGTATGTAGCGCGTGAACTTGCAACGTTATTCGATGTAGATATTACATTTATGCCAAAGCCTCTTTCAGAAGAAGCTGGAAGCGGGATGCATGCCCATATTACGTTATACAACAAGGGGCGAAATATGTTTCTTGATGAAAATAACCCGTATCGTTTAAGCCAGACCGCGCTGTATTTTATTGGAGGTATACTTGAACACTCTCGAGGTATCGCCGCATTGGGAAACCCTACGTTGAATTCATATAAACGGTTGATTCCACATTTTGAGGCGCCGATTTACATTGCTTGGGATCAATACAACAGAAGTAGTTTAATAAGAATCCCTGCAAAGAAAAATGTAGATATTGAAGTTCGAAATGCAGATCCAGCTGCTAATCCGTACTTGTTTTTTGCTGCTCTTATTTATGCAGGTTTGGATGGAATCAAGAAAAAAATCACCTATGAGCCTGTTTCGAGAAATATTTACAAGATGACCGATGAGGAAATAAAGAAATATCGAATCAAGCGATTGCCAACGAATTTAATGGAAGCGCTTGAAGAGTTTCAGAGTGATAAAATTCTTATTGATGGAATCGGAAGAGATGCTGCTGATCTCTTTGTTGAGAAAAAAACAAATGAATGGCATCGCTACATGGGTGAAATTACAGATTTAGACTATAGGTTTTATTTTCATTGTTAGAAGATATGCGACCAAAACAAGTGAAACCCTGATTTCATAGGAGATATATTGGACACATAATCCTCCTTTGTTACATGACTCTATTTACATCATAAGTAGAATGGATGGGTAACAAAGTGGTTAATGTTACCATTTTCTTCGTTGGTATCTCTGATATTATATGCGGTTTTTTTTTCTTATCTCATATATTTATTGACAAACTTATCAACTTCAGGGATACCGCCTTGTAGAATGATGTAGCCGTTATGGGGTTCCCTCTCGGTAATTTCGCCTGCAATTGGTGTTAGCATTATCTTTTTTACTTCTTCTAAATTACTGGTATGACCTAACGCCCAGCCTAGTTTCATGTATGCAACTTCAGGCAGCATGTTCTCTGTGGGTACCACACCGATTTTTAATAAATCACGTCCTGTGTCATAAACATACATCTGAACATAGCCCCATAGGGTCTGAACCGTCATGTATACTGCGATTCCTTCGTCAATTGCGCGCTTTAAAGGTTTGTACAAAGGTTTATTTACATGACCTAACCCCGTTCCAGCTATTACTATACCTTTATATTTATGGTCGATAAGTGATTCGATCATGTCTGGTGACATATTAGGGTAATAGTAAACGATTGCTACTTTTTCTTCAAATGCTGTATCTATTATTACGTCTCTATCTTTTCTGCGTTTGTTATAATCTTTTCTTAAATATTTGAATTCCGTGGGTGTTACAGTTGCTAGTGGTATATCGCCGATGGTTCTGAATGTACTTCTATAGCTGCTGTGCATTTTCCGAACGCGTGTGCCTCGATGTAGTAAATTATATTGATCACTTGTTGGTCCAAACATACATACCATTACTTCAGCAATATCACAATATGCCGCAGTTCTTGTAGCATTGATTAAATTAAGCGCGGCATCACTTGAAGGTCTATCAGATGACCTCTGTGAACCCACTAGCACTATGGGCACGGGTGGTTTCTGAACCATGAATGACAATATTGCTCCGGTATGATGCATAGTATCTGTCCCGTGACCAATGATAATACCGTCGACTCCATTTTCTATTTCTTTAACAATAGCTTTTGCAGTTGTTATGTACTGTTCTGGGCCCATATTCTCACTGAAAATACCATATAATTTCTCAGTCTTTAAATTGCAGATGCCTGCGAGTTCCGGTACAGCACCGTACAACTCGCCAGGAGAAAACGCAGGGATAACCGCTCCAGTACGATAATCCAGCCTTGATGCAATTGTACCACCAGTCCCAAAAAGAGTAACACTAGGTTTTTTTGAATTCCTTGGGAATTCTGATTCAGGGATTTTATAATGAGCCTCGTTATATCCTACTTCTTTTACTGATTTGATTGAATTAATTTTTATACCCACGTTATAGCCATTATGAAGTTTTAATACGATGTGTTGATCATCCTCAGTTTCCGCTCGTGGAAGAATAATGCCTTTGAATGTGCCTCGAGTTGATTTAATTATTACATCACTCCAGACTTTTACACCAAGTTCTTTAAGTTTCTTTTTTGCAGCTCCGCGATAGCCTTTGTACATGTCTTCTTTTGTCACTATGATCACCTTATTGATAATGTATAAATACTTTCAACTAATTTTTGGATTTTTATTAAGACTGGGAGAGGAATGGACTATGATTAATATAGTTTACTCCAGGGTTTCATAAGAACATTACTTTCCTTTTCAGTAATATTTAGATAATAGATGAGGTATTTTGACCCGCAAGATGTCAAAAGAATTGATAGATAATGAAGACTACTTTCGAAATTTAGGTTTAAAATGCGGTTTGGAAATTCATCAACAACTATTTACAGATAAAAAATTGTTCTGTCGCTGTAGAGCAGTAATGCACAGGGATGAGCCTAGCGCAGTAATTCTGCGTCATATGAGACCTACACTTTCAGAACTAGGTGAATATGATGGTACAGCATTAATGGAATTTAAAACTAAAAAGAACGTAATTTACCAGCTTTATGATGATACAGTCTGTACCTATGAGATGGATGATACACCACCTTTTCACCTAAATCAACAGGCATTAGATATATCTCTTGAGATTGCCCTTTTACTTAATTGCAGTATTGTGGATGAAATTCACATTAGTAGGAAACAATATTTGGATGGTAGCATCCCTGCTGGTTTTCAAAGAACTGGGATTATTGGTGTTGAGGGATGGATTCCTTATAAAAATAGAAAGATAAGAATTATCCAACTTGGATTAGAGGAAGATGCATGTAGAGAAATAAGCGATGTTGGGCATAAAATTATATTTAAAACTGACCGGTTGAGTATACCACTTGCAGAGATTGTAACCTATCCGGATATTCAAACCCCTGCTGAGGCTGGTGAGGTTGCTAGCTTTATAGGGCGGCTGCTGAGGTCAACTGGTAAAGTTCGAAGAGGTCTTGGTAGTGTCCGCCAGGATGTAAATGTAAGTATTGATGGGGGCACGAGGGTTGAGCTTAAAGGTGTTCCTAAACTTCAGTATATAGCAAAAGCAGTGGCTAATGAGGCAAGGAGGCAAAAGGCTCTACTTGATATCCATGATGAACTGAGATTGCGTGGTATAACAGAAGGGACTTTCCATAGTGGATATCAAGACGTTACTTCAATATTCAAGAAGTCTAGGTGTGAACGTTTTAAAGAAGTTATTAAAAGCAAAGGTAAAATCTATGGAATAGTACTTCGTTTATTTGCAGGCGTACTTGATAAACCTACACAACAGGGCAAAACCTTTGGCGATGAGATTGCGGGTCGTATAAGAGTTATCGCATGTCTAGATGTGATGCCAAATATTGTGTATAGCAATCATTTTGAAGAATTTAATCTAAGCTCAAAAGAGATAAATCAGTTGGAAAAACTTTTTAGTGTCAAATCAACAGATTCTATTGTATTAGTTTGGGGTGATGAAACTGATGTTAAGACTGCTGTGGAAGAAATCAAAATACGGGCAGTAGATGCAACAATTGGTGTACCTTCAGAAACCAGACAGGTTTTCTCGGATGGTACAAATGATTTCGAACGGATCTTACCAGGGCCAGATAGGATGTATCCTGATACGGATTCACCGCCGACACCAATATTAGGGGAATCTTTAGAACATATTAGGAAGGTTTTACCAGAACGTATATGGGATTGTGAAAAAAGATTAGAAAAACTTGGGCTTCCCGAACCATTGGTCAGATCCCTTAGTATATCACGAAATTTAAAGATATTTGATAAAATAGTAGAAAAACTGGATGTAAACCCCATGCTTGTAGCTGTGACTTTAGAGGAGAAACTTAAATGGTTAAGAAGAAAAGGTAAAAATGTGGATTTAATTTCAGATGAGAGCTTATATCAATTATTTGAAATGTTAAGTGAAAATAAATTTAGTAAGGAAGCAATACCGACTATTCTGGAGTTTTTAGCAGATAACCCTGATAAGACCGTAAAGAAGGCAATTACTGAATTAGATATAAAACCCTTGCCTATCGAAGAATTACAAAAAGTTGTCGATGAAGTGTTAGCCCAATATTCTAATCCTAAAAAAAACAGTCGCCCATTTAAAACTATTATGGGTAAGGTTATGAAGATTGTTCGGAATAGAATAGATGGTAAATTGGTAAAAGAAGTAGTGGAAATTAAGTTGAAGATGTTTATGAAAGAGTAAATTACAAGTTTTTTTCCTGTTCTGAAAAACCCTGAAAAAATTAGTTTTACAAAAATTGACTTAAACCGAAAAATTTATATCTAAAAAGCACTCATGTAATAACATAGGTGATGGGGCTCACCTTGACGTCCGCCACAACGTTTGCTATGACGCTCGCCAGAACCGCTCATCCTTTTGAGCTGACGGCTTCTATCAATTGATGTAGGTGTTGAGCGTATGGTTGTTAATTTGAATTGGTGGGTTTTTGAGGCTTTTTTAAATTTTTATTTTGTGGAGGGGGTAATATGAGTTTTCTTAGAAGATTAGAGAGAAATATTGAAAAGCTGGAAAAAAACATTGAAAAGGAATATGAGAAAATCGAAAAACTCAGGGTTAAATGTGAAAGTCATAAGATTACCAAAGCAGAGTTCAACGTTAAAAAGAGACATATTGAGGAGAAGATTAGAGCTATGGATTCTAGAATGCGGGTTTTACAAGGTGGAATGGCTAAGGGGAAGAGACACTTGGAAGAAAAATCTGAGGAGAAACGTGAGAAGAAAGAGGAAAAAACTGAGAAAAAAGAAGAGGCAAAAAGAAGAGAGAGGAAATTTTTAGAACATGGTGACTGAGATGCTTGTTAAGGAATTAATTAAGAAATTAAAAGATTTTAATGAAGATAATGATGTTTTGATTCAGAGTCGTTATGAGAGTTATCATTTTCATATTGGTAAGGTGTTGAAAAAATCAATTGGGAAAAAGGAATTTATTTTCATCGGAGAAGGTAAACAAGAATGGTTTGACAAGGAGAAAACAAATGAAGATTCTTAGTTCTAAGTTTACCAAATATATAGTTTGATTAGTAAGAAATGGAGGAAAATATATGAAAAAGAAAGTAATTGATTATCTTGAGTCTTTAGGATTTGTAACGGTAAGTCACAAATCGTCTTCAAGGAAGATATTTCTTAAAGATGATATTATTGTGGCAGTGGAAAAACGAAGACATGAAAAATAATGAATTTAAATCCTTTATGGCAAATTAAATTGAGATATTAAGATGGATGTCCTTGAAGAAGCAAAAGAAATAATGAAAAAAGCAGGATGTGGAAAAGCATTTGCGGTTTATGGATTGGAATTAAATAATATAGCAGAAGTTAAAAACTGTGATGAAAATGGAGAATCACTAGAATTAGAGAAAGATATAAGCGAACTTGTACCGACTAATGGGCAGAAATTGGTTTTTGACCCAGAGAAACCAATAGAATGCCCACTCAATTCGTCAGTGAACAAATATTTAGAGTTTTCTTTAAAAAATAAAAACATAACTCCTTGTAGCCTTAATGGCGAAGAATGCAAAAGAATTGAGGAGGAAACGAAAACTCTTCTTGAAAAATATAGCTGGACAATTAAAAAAAGATAAATTTGGGAGGAAGGCGGAAAATAAATGGATAAATATGAAAAACATACAGATAGAAGAATAAGAGAACTGCATGAAAGAATGTATATGCATGTCAGAAAAAAAAGAGTAGTATAATTTTCTTGAAATTAAAAAATGAAGCATTGAAGTGAATTAACTATAAAGATGACAAGTCGAGGTTTTGGACGAGGAGCAAGAATGAAGCTAGGCGATAGGGGTTCACAAGCTTGTAGCAATCGATATCTCTGCCCAAACTGTAATTTCATTGTATCAAAACAGGGTATGCCAAATTTTCCAATTATATGCCCAAGATGTAGGCGGTTAATGACACAAATCACCTTTTATAGCCATTGAAACAAAATAAAGAAATTGACCTTAAAACATTTAAAACAGGATTAGATGTCCTTTTACAAGATATGCCCCATGGAGCTGACGTTCCATTTCAATAAGTACAATGTCAGAAACCATGCACAATGTCTGCTAACAGGAGAGGGCCAGTGGTCTAGTGGTTATGACGTCGCGCTTACAACGCGGAGGTCGCCGGTTCAATTCCGGCCTGGCCCATACAAGCTTTTAAATCAAAAACAGATACATAGAACTGGATAACATGGGAGAAAAAATACTATTTTCACTAGAAAATTGTGTGAAATGCACACAAACAAAAGAACTTATAACAGGTAGAGATGACATAAAAATCGTTACATATCCACATGATATCACTGATTGGAACGATGAACAATTAAACGAGGCAAGATCACATGGTGTCTTCGAAGATCTTCAGAGAACAGCCCCGATATTGTGGCTTGATGGTGGAAAACAAATAGGATACCTACGGATAAGGAAATGGTTGCAGGATAACCTTAAGTAACATCCCACATGTGTAAAACCAATTATTTTTATTTTTTTTGGGATGTTTAAATGTTATATAGTAGAACCCTATTACCCAGAAGACATATGGATGAACTTGAAGAACTCAGAAAGAAAAAACTTGGACAAATAAAAAAGAGGTATATGAAAGGTGGAGAAAACATGAATAAAAATATGCCTGATACACCGATTAAAATGTCGGATGGTGATATGGACAAACATATCCAAAATTTTGATACTGTTGTTGTTGATTGCTGGGCACCCTGGTGTGCTCCATGTAGAATGATTGAGCCGGTAATCGAGGAGTTAGCTAAGGAGATGCAGGGTAAGATTGTGTTCGGTAGACTTAATGTGGATGAAAATCCAGTAACTTCCACTAAGCATCAGATAATGAGCATTCCCACGTTGCTCGTGTTTAAAAACGGTAATTTGATAGATAGGTTAATAGGTGCTCTGCCGAAAGAGGCTCTTAAGCAAAAACTGGAGATATACCGGTAGAATCATTAATTGTTTGAATATTTTAGATTCTGGTGATAAATGACTCGAGAAAAAGACACTAGAAAGACTTTTGCACTTACAAGTACAAGTCTGATTCTAATAGTGATTGTAATTGTTCTGTTACTAGTTTTTGTTTCATATGGTTTAATTTACGTATCAACAAAAAATAATAACTCCAATAAGCAATCAGATGATGTAACTGGTGAGGATTTTTCTTTTACATTAGTTGATGGTTCTACAAAAAAACTTAGTGATTATCGAGGTAAAATAGTCATTATGGATTTATGGGCTACATGGTGCGGTCCATGTCAACTTCAGATGATAGATTTCATAGATGTATATGAAGAGTATAGTAGAGCTGAGTTAGAAATACTCTCAATCAACATTGAATCTTCAGATAGTCTCCAAGACATCCAAAATTTCATAGATGCTTTTAGTGACTATGGATATGATCTCAACTGGGTTTTCGGTAACGATGATGGTAGTATCTGGCAGAAATATATGATCCAAGGTTATATTCCAACACTTTATATTTTTGATCAAAATGGTGAGGTTCATTACAACCATGAGAGCCGGCTAAGCTACGAATCTCTTAAAACAGAAATAAACAAATTACTCTAAAAATTGTTAATTAAAGAAACATTTATTATAAAACTCTTGTTTAACCTCTCTTGTTAAATTGTGGGAAGGTGGATTTATAGTTATGAAAAAAACTGTCATATATTTTTTAATAATAAGTCTTTTAATAATAGGCTTGTTAAGTAATAGTGTAACAGCACAACCAACCGTGGAAGAAATAACTTTTGATCCTAGTGGCCCTGTTCCTCTTTCAACTATCACTTTTACAGCTAATATCTCTGGTGATAATGTTTCCGAGGTTTACATAACTGTGATAGAATGTAAAGGTGATCTTTGTTTTTTCCCTAAAATCAATGAATCTATGGCAAAAATAGATAATGACACCTATCAGGCTGATGTCGCATTGAATCATGATGATGCTGATAACATAGGTTATTGGCTAGTAATAAGAAGCGATGGAACCTGGTATGATTTCCAAGATAGTGCTGAAGAACTTGATCTATCAACCACCTCAGATAATGGTAACGGCAAGTCAACAAATGGTACACCCGGTTTTGAACTAATACTAATATTAGGGGCAATAACGTTAATAATGTTTTATAGGAAAAAGAGAGAATAAATGAAACTCCAAATTAAAAGATGGATAGCACAAATTATTTTCTTGATTTCAGCTAATTTAGGAGCTCTAGGGCTTAAAACTGGTTTTTGTTACCCGTTTTTCTATTGTCATTCATGTCCCGCTGCAGCCTCTGCATGTCCATTACGCGCTATTGAAATAGGTGTTTTTCGTGGTAACTGGAATTGGAGGTTTATATTTTACCCTGTTTTAATCATTGGTTTCGTAGGCGTGATTTTTGGTCGTGCTGTATGTGGATGGGCCTGCCCAATTGGTCTATTGCAACGAGTCACTGGAGTAGTTCCACGATATCTTAAAAAAAAGTTTCCATCTATTAAGAAACTAGGCAAATCTAAAATCGATCGTTACCTAAGATATATCAAATATTTCGTTTTCATCGGCCTAGTCGTTGGAACTACTATTTGGATTGGTTTCATGTTCACAGACTTATGCCCCGTAGGATTCCTAGTTGGGACAATTCCTATCTCAATACTGCATCCTGGTGAGTATGTTCCAAATGAGTTTTTCTACGTAGCATTAGCTGTTTTCATACTATTCCTAGTTTTGATTTTCACTGTTGAACGTGGATGGTGCCGTTATTTCTGTCCAGTAGGTGCTATGCTTGCACCTTTCAACAAAATCAGCCTAGTACATATTAGCGTTGATAAAAGCAAATGTGTAAACTGTAATATCTGCTCAGACATCTGCCCGATGGGTATAGATGTTCCAAATATGAACCGGGATCCAGAATGCATACTTTGTGGTAAATGCGTTGAAAGCTGCCCTGAAAACCTAATTAAACTGGAGAAAAGATATAAAACATGAACAAAATGTTAACTGTTCAAATAACGTTACTTGTCCTAATAGCAGGAGCATTAGGAGGAATGCTACTCTACACAGATGTTTATGATGACATTAAATCCACAATAGTTGACATTACTTGCTTCAGCTGTATAAAAATGGACCCAGTAACACGGATTGATTTTACATTCAAAACAGTGGATAACCAGAATCACCCTGGTTTCATCCTAGAAAATCTATTAGAGGGACCTGTGTTTCTAGCATTCAGAGAAGACGTATGTGGCGGATGCGACAAAATGGAACCCATCATCCAGAAAATCTTTAACACATATTTTGAAAAAGAAGACTTCGTATATGAAACAATTAACTACAGTGGAACACCAGTTGTATTTTACCATATCAGCCTTGACCATGCCTCTGATGAAATGATTGAACCATTTTTTGTTTATGATAAAGATCAACGCAGTGGTGTACCCATGTTCGTAATGATAACTCTAGGGGATAACAAAGGACAAATACAACCATATTATGCCACAGCGTATTCCACACTTGGTTTGGAAAAAAATAGTAAACGTGAAGCGTTAATGAGAGAGATAATAAAACAGGGAATAGAATATTACAATCAAAACCAGGAAGGATACAATTACACTGTTTAGAATTATTTAAGCAGCCCTAGGATAAACGCGTATACCTCTATGCTATCAGTCGCAGTTCTCCCATCCTTATCATATACTTTTACAGTGATTGTGTATTTCCCAAATGCAAAGGTATCCCAGGTCCACTCATATGGTTCCTCCTGTACGGTTTCCTTGATCGTCTTTCTATGCTCTGTAATTATGAATTCTACTTTTTCTACACCTGATTCAGCCTCAACATTAGGGGTAAACGTGCATATCGGATGGTTTAAAGGCGTTTTATTTTATCAATGTCTTTCAAATGAGCGGTTGTCCATTCTTCATATTGTTTAAGCCATTTCTTTGCTTCTTTAGCAATTAATTTACTCTCCTTCACAAAATACCCGAAGAGAACATCTAAATCCTTAATTTTTTTGAATTTTTTACGATGATTAACAACATAGTCTAAATTATGTAAAGTAATTATCGGCGTCCCACTATTTTTAATCCTTTCAATATCCGCTATAACTATCTTTTTTATCTTTCTAATTTCTAAAAACCATCTAAATTTTGATATAATAAAACCAGAAATACCGATCAATAAAGCGATTATTATTAAGGAAATGATTAAAATAATTTTAATGTCGTTTTCTATTCCTTCCATTAACATAGTTATTAAAGCCAAAATTAACACCACAAGACTTCCAATTATTTCTTTTTTAAATTCTTTGAATTTACCCATATTTATTTTCTCCTCAATTACTAACACCGGCTCTATAGTTCACGGTCTAACCAAGAAAGAAACCAGATGAAAACTATTGCTGCTACAAAACCCACGATATAATTATAAGTCCCTATATCAAGTTCCATATGGAATTCAATTAGAGGTATAGCAAAATCACCAACTGCAATAGTTACAACTGTTATATTGGGGATATATTTACCAAAAAAGTCGATGAACACTTTAAATTTTTTGTGACTTTCGACTAAGCCACTATGGATAAAAATAATAGGAAAAGCCAACCCCAAAGCAACAAATACTGAAGATATATACTCTTCATTTGTTAGTAAACCATAAAGAACCACAACAAAAATTGGCAAAAATATGCCCGTATAGAAATAATATACTCCGCCTTCTTTTTTGAGACTATTGGCTATATTATACCCTGATAAAAGACCTAGAAAAATTATAATAATATTTTTACTAACAGCATTATCAAAAGAGGTAGGAAGGTTTCGACTGAGAGCATTATTTATTAAATAACCTAGAAGTAGGAATATCACTGAAAGAATGATTCCACTACCTATTTTTAAAGAAATTTTATCAATTTTTTTACTTTGTGTGGAATCAGGCATTTAAAACCCCTGTAGTTATATGTTTTTTATATATTTAACTATTTAGACTGTGTTTCTAATCTGTTAAAATACGTTACTAAACTGAACTTTTCTTTCAATTCCCCCCAGCGGCTAATGCTAATAATTAGCACGGTTTTTATAGTTCTTGCGCTAGGATTTTATAAAACAATAGGCTAGTGCCAACACTAGCTTTATAAAACAAAAACTAGGAACTAGTTTTATAGATCTGTTCTATTTGTAATTCATAGATCAAATATTCGCCAGCATACTCGTTTACACTAAACGCCAAATTTGGGAGATAATAATTCTTTACCATATTTAAAAAATACTCCATATCTGGTGTAGTATACGTAGAGGTGATGTTTTGCGATTCATTCCTAATAATAGTTATTGTTCGATCAAAATCATAGTATGAAGTTTCGCCCGTACTTTCATCAAAGTAACTAACGTTTATCGTTTCATTAGTTAAACTTCTAACCGTATAATAATAAGGATAAGGGTAGTAGTCATATCCATAATAAGAATTATACATCTGATTAGATTCACTATACACTAAGAATACATCATCAATCTGTGGATTATGAGTTACAATAATAGTCGTATCATTTATACTTGTAACACTACTAGTACTCTCAGGATATATTATTTCAGTAGAGTAACCATATGCATCAGTATAATAATCTGTCCAAGTGAAATCCGTAGTTCTATCATCAGGTGGTGTTGTATACATCCATACCTTTGTGTCATTGATCTTGGTTACGACTGTAGCATTTTCCCAAGGTGGATAAATGGTTGTTTTTTCACCAAGAGAATAAGAATCAAATCGTAGAACAAACAAAGTTGTTTTTCCAGTCCCATAGTACTCTATATATTCCTCAGGCATAGTCGCGTTGGTTATAATATCTACAAATTGAATTTTAACGTCTTCTCCATATGTGGGATATGACAGTGTAAAATTGTCTCCTACTCTTGGGTATATGCCATATGCATCCTCTGGTGGTATAGGACCTATTGTTACAGAATCTCCTTCTTTTAATCCGACAAGTCCTTCAATAAGGCCTTTAACATAATAATCATTGATAAGGTTTGTATAATCATAATATTCTGTAGGTGAATATTCGCTTGTATCAGTGCTTACAAACACGTTTAATGGTGTTCCACCAGCTTTATCTGTAGTATTATTGTATGAAGAGGCAAAAATTGTATTATTAGATGCAAATCTGCCAATGAAGTTCACATCTACACAATCTCCAATTTCTATTACTTTTTCTTCTGTTTTTTCGTCACTTGGATTATTAAAAAGATCTTTGCCATATGTAACTATTAAAAATGATGATATGGATCCTATTGCTATAATCACTAAAGATACTGCAGCTATTTTTTCGTTTTTCATTGTCTCAAAATCGTTCTACGGATATATGTGGATTTTTCCCAATTTATTACCAAATTTTACATATTTTTAGGAGTATATTGTAAATAAAATCTCAGGATATAACAAGAAAGCAGTAAAATAAAAAGATTTAGATTGGAAAGATTGTGTTTTGTAAGGTTCTTATAAAAACAAAAACTAGGAACTAGTTTTAGTTCGTTTGACAAAAATATTAGTTATCTTACCATCTTCAATAACCATCTTTCTTGAAGCATAAAACGCCATATTTTCGTCATGTGTAACAATAATAATTGTAATTCCAAGGTTCTGATTAAGTTTGGTTAGTAATTCCAGTATAGTGGAGCCAGTTTCCGAGTCTAAATTACCTGTTGGTTCATCTGCGAGAATTATTGATGGTTTATTGGCTATTGCTCTGGCGATTGCTACTCTTTGCCGTTCTCCTGCACTTAATTGATTTGGTTTCTGTTTCATTCTTTCTTCCAGTCCTACTAGTTTTAACAAATAACGTGCCATTTTTAGCCGTTCGTCTTTAGATGTTTTTTTACATTCCATAGGCAGTTCAACGTTTTCAACAGCGTTTAAAATTGGTATTAAATTAGCCGATTGGAAAATAAAACCAATCTTATCTCGCCTTATCCAATAAAGACTCTTCTCACCTAGTTTCGTTACATTCATACCATCCAAAATGACATTTCCACTTGTGGGTTTATCAAGACATCCAAGAATATTCAACAAAGTTGTCTTGCCAGATCCAGAGGGCCCCATTATTGCAACAAATTCGCCTTTACCAATAGAAATGTTTGTTTCTTTTAGAGCATGAACTTTATGTTTTCCTGCGTTAAATGTTCTTGATAAATTCTCAATTACTAAAATTTGATCACTCATTTCGCATCGCCTCCATTGGGCTCTTCTTTGATGCCTGCAAAGCAGGATAAATAGTGCCAGCTGCTGCTAGAAATGCTGTTAAACATAATACTATTATTATTAGCATAAAACTGGGCGTAGTTGTTGCAAAACTTTCTGATTTTGGAAGTAGTGTTTCGGAAATTGTTGGACCTGCAAAAAATCCAATTACAACACCTATTATACCACCAAGTATGCCTATTGCAGTACCTTCTAGTATAAACTGATACATGATACTTTTTCCTGTAAATCCTATTGCTTTCATTAAACCGATTTCTTTTGTTCTTTCTTTAACTGTATACATCATTAAAAATAAGACCATCATGCCTACTGCTATTATTAAAACGACTATTATTGTACTCCCCGTGTTCTCTATTTTATCACTATCTGATTGTAATGAGGCAATTTCAGCTTGTTGTGCTGATTCTATTCGTTCTGAAAATAAAGAATACCTATCTGTATATGAACTAACAAAGTAATCGGAATACATTTCGCCGATATCATAAACTACTAGATCCACCACTGATTTATCATCAACATAAACATTGAGTGTATAGGCTTGCCCTTCTTCTAATCCAAGTACTTTTTGCGCATCTGAAATATCCATATACACATAGTTTCTATTTGTCTCACCTGAATAAATACCAGCTATGGTGAAGTTATATCCTTCAACGTTGATAATATCTCCAACTTGAGCTCCCTCAAAATAGCCTTCCGATAATGTAAGATCCTCCATAATCATAACCATTGACTGATCATCCTCTGTGATTTTTCTACCGTCAATTATGTTTTCAGGTAAAATTAAATAAGTTTCATCTAAAGAAGAAGAAGTTGGGACACCCATTATTATATAGTCATACAAAGACATTCTCATATCCTGCATTTCATTAGAATCGCCAGGCTCTCTCCTCTCACCAGGAGTCCAATCCCCTGATTCTCTAAGTTCTTCCATTTGTTCTCTAAGTGTTTCCCAATCAACCTCGCCGACAGGACTTTCAATTAATGGTATAACTGCCTCAACATAATCAATTGCTGAAATATTTTCAATGACATCTGAAGTTATATTGGAGGCTTGAAATGAGCCTAGTCTTCCAGGTCCCCCCATACCACCAGGCATTCTTTCACCACCAAAACCACCACTAACCTGAATCATCTTCTCTTCGTATTCACTATATTCACCTGTTTCAACAAGATGTTGCTCATAATCTTCAATCATTTCTTGAGTATTCTCAGTTGATGCCTGAACACCACTATAAACAGAAATAATGGCTGCAACAGAAAAACCAAGAGCTATTACTATCAATAATGTCCTGGTTTTTTTACGCCAAACATTTCTAAATGCTCTATTTACTAAACCCATTTTTATCATCTCAAATTTTTAATTATCAATATTTGTTTTCTAGATTTATATTCTTAATTCCCAATTTATTCCCAAATCTTTTCCAATTTAATAAAAAATTAATTTAGAAGAGGTCTTACTCCAAGTGTTACTGGGATTTCCAGGATTTGATTATCTCTAATCACTGTAAGCATAATAGTTTGATATGGTCGTGTATATTCCTCAAGATACGACATTAATGCATCGCCGTTAATGATTCTAGTTCCATCAATTGCGATAATTATATCACCACCAATTACAACCCAACCACTGTTTATTCTCACATGCTGACTACCACCTTTTAATCCTGCATTATCAGCAGCACTTTCAGTTGTAATGCTTACAATAAGCCACCCATATGTCACATTAACATCTATTATTTCCGCGATTGAATAACTCATATCTACCCCTGATATCCCCAGCCATGGATGTTGGTCGTATACGCCGTTTTCAATCAAGAGATCAATCTCCTTTAGGATAGTATTCGAAGGAATTGCAAAACCCAGTCCCTCCGAGTCTTCGATAATCGCAGTTGTAATACCAACTACCTTTCCTTGATAATTCAACAATGGTCCACCTGAGTTACCAGGATTTATCGCAACGCTAGTCTGAATAATATTTGCAATTGGGAAACTACCTGCAAGTGATTCTCCAATAGTTCGCCCTATTTGACTAACTATTCCTGTTGTCATTGAACCGTCAAGGCCCATTGGGCTGCCTATTGCAATTACAGGATCACCAACTTTTAGGTTAGAAGAACTAACTATCTTTAGAGGCTTTAACTCGTCTAATGATGCATCAACTGATAACACTGCCAGATCTGAATAAGCATCAGAACCAATCACTTCACTGGGGTAGCTATTACCATTTGAAAATGTTATAATAATATCAGATACATCAGAAACAACATGATTGTTAGTGATGACAACCATCTCATCCTCAATTTGATAAACAAACCCCGAACCTTCTACTTCATAATATTGGGTGCTAAAAAAAGTCTGATAAGCGGCAAAACCTGAAATAACAACAATAGACTCTTTTGTATCTTTATATAGCTCTGATAGAGACGTCTCATTATAGAGATAAGTATATGTAATATTCTGAAACTCAATATTATCATCGTTATTAGTATCTTCATATTGTAGACTTTCTATTTGATCTTGTAAATCATCAAATTCTGAGGATGTTAAACCATAAATAAAAGAGCTTCCTGATAGAAATCCTGTAGTAAAAATTACAACAATAATGCCGATAGCAAATAATGTTTTTCCAAGAGTTATCTTCTTATTTCTTGTATTTTCGTACATTTGTCATGCCTCTTTTTCAATCAAATCACTCTTCTTAGGAGGGGGAGATGGAGAAGGGAAAAATCCCTCCTCAAATTTTTTTGGTGGAGGAGAGACATCTATAGATTGGACGATTTATATCTATTTTTTACAATTCAATTCCAATTTATACCCAAATCCTTGCCAAATCTTGAAAAAAACCTATTAATGATGATTTTAATTCCTGTCAAAGGTTTGTATATGAGTCTAATTAAAAATGTTCTTTATTGGCTACTTGCCAATTCTCTCGGTGGTTTTAGCCGTGGGAAAATTTTAGAAGAACTTTTTAAAAAACCTCAGAATGCAAATGAACTTTCTAAAAATATCAATTTAGAATATAAAACAGTTCGTTACCATCTAAAAGTACTTGAGGAAAATAAACTTATAACCTCGGTTGGAGAAAAATACGGCAAAACCTATTTTCCATCTGAGCAACTAGAGCAAAATAAACATATTTTTCTCAAGATTTGGTATGAAATTGGGAAAAAAACAAATTAATAATAAAAATCATAAGTAGGTGTAGATATGAAACAAATTCCAGTAGATCAGAATAAGATTCCAGGATATAACAAGAAAGCAATCAAACTAATATTGGTACTATTTATTTGTGGTATAGTTACAGGTTTAGTTTTGTCTACTTATTTTACTAACGAAGCAAATGAAAGAATCGAAAATTTCCCTCATAATGGTGGAGGGCCACCTCATTTTAACAACACTCATAATAAAACTTTTGATTTTTTTGAAAGAGAACCATTGACCAATGCAGATGTTTTTATACCTTCCATAGGCGTGGTTATAGTATGTATTAGCACTTTTCTACTCATTGGTTTAATAGTAATTTATATCAAGATATTTTTTACAAGTAATTCAAAATATGTTGTAGGATTACTTATGTTTTTATCACCATTATTAATCCAATCAATTTTTTCTCTAAATGCCCTGCGTTCTTTGTTTGTATCTCCAAGAATACCTGAACCTTTGATTAGTAACACAATTGGATTTGGATTTGGTGGTCTGGGTGGAATGCTAGTTGTTCTATCAATATTTGAGATCATTGGATTAAGTATTTTACTGTATCTAAGCTCAGAGTAAAAAAACTACAACTGAAATCTTTCTTTTCTTTTTGTGGAGAGTTTACAAATATAAAAATATACGAATAAATGTAGACTTCTCCTTATAGCCATCTTTTGTTAGATTTGAAAATGTGCTGGGGGCTTTGAACTAGTTTAACTATTCCCCCCAGCGGCTTTGTATCTTCTTATAAAATGTATTAAACTCTAATCATAGCCTTTTGATTGCTTTCCTATGACTCTTCTAAATGGATCTCTGCTATACCCTTCATGTATCGAGTTACATACCAACGAGCCTCCTCAATACTATCAAAATAACGTTTCTGATGGTACTGATCCCATATCCAATACCTGCCTTTTTTCATCATTTTCCTTAGCCTATTTTTTAACTTTATAAATACAACCCAAGTATTTACAACTTTTGACTGACCATTAAAGTTGACCAAATTTATTGTTATAATATTTCAAGTGACATAATTAGTTGACTTATTGGGTTGACAAAAATGGTATTAGAAGGACCTGGTAGATTTTGGGAGCATACAAAAGGCAAAATGATACTCTACATTCCGGCAGATGTCTACAAGGATTCACAGTTTCCGTTCAAACCAAAAGAACAAGTTAAAGTAACAATAGAACCAGATAAAAAAAGGATGGTAGTAGAAAAAATATAAACATGCGACTTTTTGTACAAAACTTCAGCAACAAAAATCATTGAATTATTGTTGTAAATTTAAGTATATTTTATAACTATGCTAGTGGCAATCAATAGGATTATTAATACCCCCGTTAAAGGAAAAAAAACAGCAGATACATTCGAAAGATTTGCCCAAAAATCTCTTTCTATACCAACTAGAATCGGTATTTGCGTAAAACCTACAAGGATAAAACTAAAAATAGCGACAAAAATGCTGAATATCTGGATGAGACGCCCATAAAAATCTGATTGCAGTTTTTGAAAATCATTTTTTATGTCTTTTACTTCGTTTTTGGTTTCGGTTATATAGTTTAAAGCCGAAGTTATAGATCGTTCTGTTTTACCTGCTAGTTCTGATAATTCTTCTTGTATTGCTCTATTTATTCCTTCTGTTGTGATTCTTAAAATGATAAGTTTTTTGTAGGGTGGTGCTGCCTCTGATGCTTTCTCTTTTTTGATTAAATTTTGATAGATTAAAGATTTTATTGTCCCGTTAAAAAGAACGTTTTCCAGGATTCTCTTGAATTTTTTCTGGTATTCTTCTTTAGCTTCTTTTCGTACATCATCTTGAGCAGGAATAATATGTCTTTTATGGTATTTGTGAATTATTTTAAGAATAATTTTTTCGGTGTCCTGCAGATTATAAGTATTCATAGCATTCTCCATTTCTAGATCCCTTGTGTTAACTCCAAAGGCGAAGGAAGATACAATTACAAAAACATTACGGAAAAACATATAAATACATGATCAAAGATTTGAAAATAGGAGGGAAAAATGCTTGAGTCGAGTGAGAAGAACAGAATTAGAGGATACAAATCAAATCTAAAAGGATTAAATTTTGAACGTAAAGTTGCAAATTTATGGGCACAGAAAGGTTATAGAATCAAGCAAAGAAAAAGAACAACTAAGCAGGAATTAGATCTTGTTTGTGATATAGACTTAAAATGGGGTAGAAATGAGATTGTATTAATTGAATGTAAAAATAAAACAAAAGTAACTATAAAAGATTTCATCAAGTTTTGCAAAAATTTTAGAAAGTTTATAACGAGAAATGAACAAAATTATAATTATGTCAAAGGAGTTTTTTATTATACGGGCAAACTAGATAAGGACATTCGTTTCATAAAGGAAATTCTCCCAGAAGAAGAAAAAGAAAAAATGACCATAATGAAGATTAAACCATGATTGTTTCATCATCTAGTTATGAATTATAATTATTACTAGTTTTTCTCCTTAGAAACTCTAATCATAGCCTCATTATTAGATCTAAAACTTGCTAGGTATTGCTCCAAATGTCTTTTTATTTACAATGAGATTTTTTCTCCTTTTTTAAGAGCTTCTACTGATTTATCAGCTATCTTCGAGAGCTTGTCCTCATCCATTACAGCTTTACGTGCTTTCACATTCTGATCCTTAATAGCCTTCTTTGCTTCCTGATAACGTTTACGTCTCTCGCCTTTGATAGAAATAATTTTTGATCGCATTTCAAAGGCTTTTTCATGTATGTTTTGCGCTTCGTTTCTAACCTCAACGTATTGTTTATGTTTCTTGTTTGCCTCATTTATTGAGACTGCTAGTTCGTTTACAAGTTTAATATATTGTTCATGTTTTTTCTGGTTTTCCTTATAGTAATTCTGGACTTTTTTATGTTCTTCATCAGCTTTCTTAAAAAGTTCATCGATGGCGTTATCCTTGTCTGTTATATCGATTTCTACTTGTTTTTGCTTTTCGAATTGTTTCTTCGTTTTTTCGTATTCTCGTTTTTTTTCTCGTATTTTTTCAATAAGCTCGTTTTCTTCCCTAGGACTCATTGGTACTGTTTCTTGCCGGTATTCAAGCATTTGGGTATCTGCTTTGAGTTCTTCAACACGTAGTGGCAGGTTTTTGAAGACTTCTCCTTTTCTTTTTCTTTTAGCTTCAATTAGTTTTTTTGCTTGTTCCTGCAGTTTGTTACGTATTTCTTTATGTTGTCTCATTTTGGTGACTAGTTCGTCTCGTTCTTTTTTGATTTTTTCCATTTTTTCTTTGAGGTCTTTTCGGCTATCATGGATCATGTCTCGCTCTTCACGGAGGACTCTTGCCATGTCGTTAAGTTCGTTTCTTTTTTCAATGTAGGCATGATATTTTTTCTCTGCATCCCTTTGTTGTTCGATTTCTTTCTTTTTAGCTGAGTTATCAGACATAAGAAACACTTACAATATTTTTTTTGAGGAATATCTTTCTGAGTAGGCTTGTTGTTAATTATATTACTACTATATTAACTTCGTTTTTGCCTTTTACAGCTATCCAAGGCATTTCAATGTCAGCGTACCCGCCACGGGGTATTGCGATATCCTCTACTTTATTTTTTTCCTCTCCGTTTACATATAAAATAACACTAACATTGTTAGCAGCAACCTTGGCTTTGTTTTCTAGTCTGAAGGATGTGACTACTCTGTCTCCTTTTTTGAAAATCCTTGGCCACTGGACCACTCCTATGATTTTTAATCTGGGTTTTTCTTCTGAGGTTATTGTTGTAATTGTTGATAGTGATGCGGTTTTCTTTTTCTCTAGTGTTCTCACGGTTACTTTAATTTCAGCCCAGTCATCGTTTTTGATATAATCATTTGGTTTGACTATTAGTTTGAGCATCTGTGCTTGTTTAGGATCTATGACTAGGTTTTGTGGTGTTAAGTGGTATTCCCATCCATCTGAGGATGGTGATACTATTTCTGCTGAGGCTTGGTATGTTAAAACGTGTTTTGTCGGGTTTTTAACTGCTATTTCAAACTCTGCTTGTTCATCCGTGTTTATTTTTGCTACACGGTTAACACATATTAGCTGGATGAATTTTCTCCTGGCTAGTATGATTGCTAATGCTATGAAGAAGAATATTGTGAATAATATGATGAATATGAGGAATGCTGCTGCGTAACCTCCTAGAACTTCAGTGAGTCCCATACTTTCTGCAGCGGATTCAAAGAAACTATACAATCCCTCAAGGATGTTTGGTGTAATAATGGAAATAGTAATATTTTTAATTTGAGATATTTCATCGTCATTTAAAGATGTAACGGTTAATGTTAACTTATCTGAGGAAATATCAGTGTACCAGGGTATATATACTGTTACATTAACTTGAGCTGTTTCCCCTGCTTCCATATTCTGAAGTTTACTCTCATTGTAGTTAACATCTAAACGGAAACCCTGTTCTGATACAATACTTATATTATAGTTATCAGGCCAGAAGCCATTATTGTTGTTTTTGATTATGAATTCAAAGGTACCATGGCTTCCATGTTTGATATTCTCAGGTTTTTTCTGAACTTGAATTTGAACGTCATAGTCTATAGCATCTTTTGATATGTCAACCTTAACGTCGCCTTGGTCAATACCTGTTTTACCACTTGCAATGAATGTAAGATCAATATAGTTGCCGTAATCATTTGGGCTGTTGTCTGTGTTATTTACAAAAATATGGACTAATTTGTACCCCTTTTTGGGGATACTAACAGAGTCGTTTGAAAATACAACAGTCCAATAACCATTTTCTTCATTAATAGTAAAATCTAATTCTACGTTATCTGCATATTTACTAGTTATATTTAGAACATATTCAGTGCTTCCACCAACAACAATATCTCTATCTTTATCGTCTAGGATTTTCATTTTTATATTATCTGTTTCAGCAAATTTAACAAGTATAGAAGAAGGATATTCTTTTGAGTCATACAGGAGTTTTACTTTTCTATAAAGTCCAAGACCAAAATCTGTGCCGTTACCAGCAAATACCTTAAGTGTTAGACTATTTCCATGTTTTATTTCATAGTCTAAATCTTTGAAAGTAAATTGAACTGGTTCATTTGTGTTTTCTAATAAACCTAAAATTGAGGTTTTATCTAGTTCCTTTTCTGAGGATTCGATTAATTCTTCTCCATCATAGATTTCAGCGATAAGTTTAATTTTTCCTCTTACCAAATTAATTATAGTTCTGAGGTCCCTGTAGTCTAGATATATATTCGCTGTTGCTTCCTTGACGATCTTGTTTCTAGTTAACTCAGGCCCAGTCCATTCTCCAGATGCTTTTGATAAATCAATAGTTCTTACTTCATCTTTAGATGGATATTCTTCATCCATTTCGTTTTCATGTAAATAGTATCTTTTAGTGCTACTAGTTTCATCTTTTGAGATATCTATTGGTAATGTTACTGAGGATTGATGTTCTATTGAGTCATAGATTAAAGATGAAGAGATTAATTCTTTAACTAAATCATAAATATCTATGCCGAGTTCCTCTGTTAAGTTAACTATTTCATCTGCGATTTCAACTGTTTCATTTATAGTTCTGCTAAGATTTAATAGCTTTTCACCTATGTTTTTGATGAAATCTATTGGTAACGAGGTATTTGATAGATTTTTCCCAAGTCTTGCTAATTTTGTCGCAGTTTTAGTTAAATTTACCTTACTTGAGAGATTACTGATTACTTCATTAATTTCGTTGGTAATATCATCAAAAAGTGGTTTATCCCCGACATCTCTTTCAATATCTACTAATAAAATATCATTTGGTTCAAGAGTAGTATTAACTTTGATAGATATTTCATATAATGCAGGATTTTTCAATGCTTTACCTGATAATAGTTCTCTATTAACGTCCAGGGTCTCTAAAGTCTCAGTTTTATTTATTTTGTATATAAAATCCTCTGTTGATATTAATGATAAACTGACATTAACGGTATCGCTATTCAAGAAATATGATAAGGGTCTATGGAAATACAGGGATAAAAGTACATTTCCTTTTAACTCATGTGTTTTATCACCTTGATAAACATAAACACCTGTGAAAGGTGACAGGGATAGGAGTAATTCTTCAATAATAGTTAGATTACCAGTCATTAAAGCATCAATAATTTTTTTGGGTTCCATTGTTGGCGGGTATTCTGAGTCGTTTGTTTTGATTGGTAGGTTTTGGTCCATTGATTTACCTAGACTTTCAGAGAAAAATAGTAAGAGTTCAAATTCTGATAGGTTTTCAAGATCTTCGTTTTGAAGTCTTTCCATCATCCTTATTTCGTTTAGTAATATTATATCATATAGTAGTTCTTCGTTTTCTATTTTTTCTTCTATTAGTTTATTATGGAAATAAAGAATGGTTTTTCCTTCTGTGTCAGATGCTTTTACTTTTGGATTTGTTATTGTTATGATTGAGAATATGCTAATTAATAATATGAATGTAATCAGGTATGCTCTGGATTTCTTGTTTATAGGCATATGTTTTTTTCACCTGTATATTTTAAGTTGGATGTGTTTATATATAAATCTTTTTTTACAATAGTTACCATTTTTGGTAAAGATGGCCATTTCATAATGCTATAATAATATATTTCTTATTTAATAAATATTTTGCTATTATAATAGTGTTTTTGTAAAAACTAGCCTAAAAACAACAAATGTTAAAAAAGATAAACAATAGAACTATTAGATACATCTATCATATATTTAAAAAAACATAAATATTGCTTAAAACATCTTAGAACGCTGCCCCTATAGGGTAGAAGGTGTTTAATGAGGAGAAAAAAACATACATTACTCACTAAGAGTTACAAATCTATATGTTTTACACTAGTTATTATGTTATTTTTAAGTATTTTTATAACCTTTAATGTAGTGGTAGCTCTTGAACCACAGATAAAGGTTACACCAAGTTCTTATACAGTTGATGCTGGGAGACAATTCCATGTAACGGTCACAAATGAAACAGGTAACCCTGTGGAGGGTGCAGAGGTTTCAATAGATGGTACAAATATCGAGCCAGAGATCACTAATCAAGAAGGCATTGCATGGTTGATAGCACCTGAAAATAGAGATTCATTTGTAATAGTAGCTCAATATGGTACCTTGAAGGATACCCGGGAGGTTATGGTTAATTTTGCGCCATCGTGGTGGGAGTCATTTATTTCAAGTCCGTATTTCCCTATTTTTTTTGCTATCATTTTTTTAGTAATTGTTATCTTATATGTTAATTTCAGGCAGAAGAAATCAATTTTTGTCAGAGCTAAAGAGATTTCACAGGAGAAACTCGTAGAAAAATATGATGAGGATAAAACTCCTTCTAAACCTATAAAGGAAAAAACACCATCTGAGAGGAGAAGACCTGTTCGTTCAAAAAACGATCAAGAAGCCAAAGTTGAGGAGATTAGAATTACCCGCCCTCATAAGGAGAAAGAAGTAGTCCCTGTAAAAACTGAGGTGGATGAAACTGAGAAAGTTATTCAACGTAAAGTTTCTACTAAGAAGGATTATGACTGGTTTGAAGGAGATAAGGATGCACGTTATGAGATACAGAAGATAACGGGTGAAGTTGATGAAACTGGTAAGGATAAATGGTTTGAGGGTGTCGGTGATCTTAAGGAAAAAATTGATGAACGTGTGAAGAAAAAAGATAAGAAAAAAGATGAAGAGGAACAGGAATAAATTTTTTTCTATATTTTTATTGATAAAGGTTAAGTATTGCTTTATAGTTTAGGAAAAATTGATGGTAGAAAGAGATAAACTTGTATCTGATTTTTATGAACTTAAAGTTAATCAATTAATGGATAAAAGAGTCTGGGATCTGCCTATTGTTGAAGAGAAAGAGGATGTACATCACGTCCTCGCTATCCTCGGTGGACGTAACCATATCTGGGTGGTTAAAAATAAGAAAGATAAGGAGCTTGTTGGTGTCATAACTGAGCATGATGTCCTAAGTATTCTTGCTCCTAAACATTTCCCTAGTTATGTTTTTGGTATACCTGATATCAAATCAATTCAACATGGGACTGCTAAAACAGCTGAGGATATTATGACTAACAAGATTATAATCTGTCAACCAGAGGATAAAATCCTTGATGCCCTTACAAAAATGATGAAATATAAGCTTAGAAGACTCCCCGTGCTAAGTGATAAAAAACTTGTTGGTGAGTTAACTCTTCATCAGCTTATCAGGAAATATTATGGTGCTACTCAGTATCATCCAATAGTTGAGGATTAAGAAGGTGCATAACCACGGAGATATTTGATGTTTTAATAGTAGTAGCAATTGCTTTAATATTTGCAAGACTTTTAGGCTACTTTTTCTACAAGTTAAAACAGCCACCGGTTCTAGGTGAAATAATAGCAGGTATAATAATCGGTGGAATCGCACTATTTCTATCGGAAAAAAGTTTCACACTTTTTAACCAGGGTTACCAATTTATCAACTTGGAGATTCATGAATGGCCTGAGTTCGTTTTTTTAGCAGAAATAGGAATACTCTTCCTTCTTTTCATATCAGGCCTGGAAACTAGACTCTCGAATCTTAAGAAAATGAGTAAAAACTCAGCTTTTGTAGCAATCGGTGGAGTAATAGTTCCATTATTTCTAGGTTTCTTATCAGGGATTTTACTAAA
This sequence comes from uncultured Thermoplasmatales archaeon, assembly GCA_964527715.1. Taxonomy (GTDB): domain Archaea; phylum Thermoplasmatota; class E2; order DHVEG-1; family DHVEG-1; genus CAZGOD01. The sequence continues at coordinate 59,561 of CAZGOD010000001.1, forward strand.
TTTTTCACTGGGGGAAAGCATTGTTATAGGTTTGATATTAACTGCTACATCTGTTGGTGTAACTGTTAGAGTTCTTATGGATTTACATGTCCTTGATACAAATGTTGGTACGACGATACTGGGTGGAGCCGTAATTGATGATGTTATAGGTATTATCTTACTCGCATTTGTCTTAGGAATTGATTCGCCACTTTGGATTGGTGTTAAAATAGTGGTTTATTTCCTAATCTTTTTGTACCTTGGTTTAAAAGTCATAGATAGAATCCTTGATGTAAGTGAAAAAATTCATCTTCCAAAAGCAGTTCTTAGTATTTCACTAGCGATACTACTTATCTATTCATTTTTTGCTACTAAGGCTGGTATCGCAGGGATTATTGGTGCTTTTGTCGCAGGTTTGCTTATTGGTCAGACTGTTCAATCCCATAAAATAGCGGATGATGTTAAAGCATTTGGATACGGTTTTTTCATCCCAATATTCTTTGTATGGGTTGGAACATTGTTATGGGACGTAGAATATGATGGTTTAGAAAACTTCACCATGATAGGACTGTTTGCTCTGGTTATCATAATTGTTAGCATAATTGGGAAAATTGTTGGATCTAGTCTTGGTGCTAAAATCGCTGGTATGAGTTATCGTGATTCCCTAAGGGTTGGTGTTGGCATGGTGCCACGTATGGAGATCGCATTGATTATTGCGACTACTGCCATCTTACATGGTCTGTTAACAGGTTTTAAAGCTCATCAGATACTTGTTACAACGATACTATTAGTCGTTGTTACCACGTTGATTACACCATTTTTGATAAAAGCTACTTTTAAAAAATAGATACTATTTAACCCCCTATTGTTATGAGATATTTCTTTGAGCTTTCAAAAGAACACCCTACTCTTCCAAAAGCAGAGTTAATGGGTTGTCTAAGCGCTGAAAAAATAAAACATAGTGTCGTTGAATCAAACGATGATGTAATAATAATCGAGACACAAAACAAAGAAGATATTTCTAAGATTTTAGCGGGTAGATTATCAATGAGTTTCTATGTTAACGAGTTCTCGTTTTCCTGTGAACCCTCTGTAAATGAAATAAAAAAACATGCATCTAACAATAATATAGGTTGTGAGGGCTCAATTGCTATAAAATATAAGAATAGATCAGAAAACATTGATTCTCAGGAAATAGTCGAATCACTTGCAGGGGTTTATTCACCTGGTAGAAAAGTAACCCTTGATGAACCTGATGTTGAAATACGTGCATTAATCACAGATAACAAAGTTTATGTTGGTATTAAAAAAGTAGAGATTGATAGAACCCTGTTTGAAAATCGGAAGGTACAGTATAGGCCATTTTTTTCACCGATTTCTCTGCATCCAAGATTAGCACGAGCACTTGTTAATATTTCTTCTGTTAGGAAAGATCAGGTTTTGCTGGATCCCTTTTGTGGCACCGGTGGAATCCTCTTGGAGGCTGGTTTAATTGGTGCAAAAGTTGTTGGTAGTGACATTGAGGATAAAATGATCGATGGCTCAAAGAAAACCCTTGATTTCTATAATATAGATAATTATGAGTTATTTTGTGCGGATATCGGAGAAATAAAACGTTTTGTCAATAGTGTTGATGTTGTTGTCACTGATTTCCCATATGGTAAATCAACTACTACAAAAGGTGAGAAAATAGTTGATCTATATGAACGTTCTTTTAAAAACATGTATGATCTGGTTAAGAAGGATGGTAGAGTTGTAGTTGGTTTATCAGATAAAGATATGATATATCTTGGGGAGAAATATTTTTCATTAATTGGTTGTCATGAGTTTAGAGAGCATAGTAGTCTTACTCGTTATTTCATAGTTTTTCAGAGATAATATTATACGTTTGTGTGGTTGGTTTTATAAACAAAAAGATAATATGATATAATGAGGAGATGAGAATGGAGGAAGAATATTCCTTTAAAACAACGCTTTTATTATATTGGTATATACTTGGAGTACCAATCTGCATGGTACTATTTGCTTATATTTTATCCCTCATGGATATCCCAATACTCGTAGGTCTTTCATTTTTACTTATAGTAATGTACGCAGGAATAATTGGTGTATTAATCATTCTCACAAGTGCGTCGATACATTCTATTAGACGTAGTAGATTTAGGTAAATTTCGCCTAAAAATATTATTCGATATTTTTATAATTTTTAAATTGGGATAAGTTTATTTACCCTGGGTGACAAATATATACATGATAGGTAATATCAAGCTTGGGGTAGGTGGTAGAGAATCCAAATAAATATTGTTGGCACCTTCTCTGATATTAAAGAAATATCAGAAATGGAAAAAATCGCCAGAGTATTTGTAATAGCGGAAAGAATGAAAAATTTAGCCGGCCCAATAGTAAAAAAAGAAGTAATCGTAAAAACATCCCGCATAGGATCTCATAAAAAAAGAAAGACAAAAAATAGTCTAATAAATAGATATATACCATGTATAAACGTAAGAGGACTCGTTTAAAACAATTAAAAAAATTATATATAAAAAACAACGGTTACAGTTATGGGTCTAGCAATAGTCGTTGTTAGATTACATGCCCCTAACTATATGTAATTTTAAAGCTAAATATAGCTAGACCCCACAATATTGTGTTATTGTTAATTAACCACAAGGCTTTTACAATAAACCTGTTATCCACTTTTTAATAAAATATGACACAACTAAGTATAGTATTCCTTGGAACAGGTGGCAGCTGGCCCACCATTAAACGTAACGTTACATCCATAGCCGTAAAAAGAAATAGTGAAATCATACTATTTGACTGCGGTGAAGGAACACAACGACAATTCCAGAAATCAAAACTAAGTTACATGCAGATATCAAAAATCTTCATCACACATTTCCATGGAGACCATTTCCTGGGTATACCCGGCCTAGTACAAACAATGCAGCTAAACGACCGAGAGAAACCCCTGCGTATATATGGCCCAAAAGGAATGATAAAACTAACAAATCAACTATTATCCCTAGGATATTTCAAACCAGGTTACAAAATAATACCCCATGAAATCGATGAAGGAGACGTAATTGATTTTGATGAGTATAAAATACATGTCTTAAGAGTTAAACATGGTGTACCCGCGCTTGCTTACAAACTAGTGGAAAAAATGAGACCTGGTAAATTCAATAAACCCAGGGCATTGAAACTAGGGGTACCTGAGGGGCCATTATTTAGGAAACTTCAACAGGGTAAAACCATAAAAATTGGAAATAACAAAACAATTACACCTGAGATGGTACTTGGACCACCACGAAAGGGTAGAACAATAGTGATATCTGGTGATACGACCCCCTATGAAAAAATAGTTGATTTTTCAAAAAACGCTGATGTACTGGTACATGAAGCAACATTTGACTCTAGTCTTAAGGATATATCCTTTGAATATGGTCATACTACTGCTATGCAGGCTGCAGAGATCGCAGTGAAAGCAAAAGTGGAAAAACTGTTTCTAACTCATATTAGTCCAAGATATCTTGATAATAGTGTACTGGAGGAGGAGGCGCGAAAAGTGTTTAAAAACTCTTTTGTACCTAAAGATTTCGAGGAGACTGAGGTAAAACTCAAAAAATAAGTTTTTCCCAAGTTTAATTTGGCAATTGTCCCAATGCTTTTTTCCGCATCTACTTTTTCTCGACAGGAAATTGAATCTCGCTATAGATTATGGTCTTGCCTTGCTTGACCTTTGGCTTCTTTGTATACATCTCTATAGGGTTGTCACTAACTTCGTAGTCGTTCTCTTCCACCCACCTTAGGAGTTCGGCGTATGTGTTATTGTATTCCTCTGCAGGTGCATTATGCTTGATGACTGCAACCTCTGTCTCTGGAAGAGTCTTCACCTTGATATCTCCCTTAGGTTCAGCCGTCTTTCCTATAGAAATGGCTATCTGGGTCAAAATCTCCTTCTCGGGAGTCTCCTTTGGGTCGTTAGGATAGATGGCAAACTGTTTGAAGCCAGGTCTTACCTTATTCTCCTTCGCCCAAGCATATAGCTTCTTGTAATATTCGTCATATGGAATCTCATGATATGCACCCTTGTGCTCGATGTATGCAATGTTGCTAGCCTTCCTTCTCTTTATCTTTACTTTAGCCATGTTTTTCACCAATACTGCATAGTAAATAGTCGTTTTCCTTATAAAACTGGTAGTTTGACATGTTGTTAGGTATGATGGTAGAAACCTCAAAATATCTTTGGAACAAGGGGTCAAATACCAAGTTTAACTTGGGTTAAATAAGTTTTTTTTATTCTGTTTCCTCTTTTTTTAATACTGAGTTGAGACAATGACTCATGCTGTTATGTGCTTCCATTTCAAAAACAGCTGGAGCGTCTGTTGCCCATCCTCCGAAAGCCTCAACTATTTCTTTAATTGTTGGCTCTCCACCGGTTGACCAGTTTTCCATTTTTAATTGTTCATTATCAATGAATGCGAATAATTCATCCTTGTTTTCCAGTTCTTTCTTAGGTTTGATGAAAATATTGAAAGTTGATTGATTACCATCTCTATCTTGTTTATAGAAGATACAGCTTTTAGAAGTTGATTGGATAATTCCATATTTATGGTCCATTTTTTATACCTCTTCATAATGTTTAATATAAATATTTCCCGATCATTAAATGTATTTTATAGTTTTTAATAGTAACTATTAGACTTCTTTATAAAATCATAATTTTATTAAGCACTTAACTATTAGCTTTTTTGATTTTTATGGGAGAGCGACCCTCATACGATGAATATTTCATGGAAATGGCACATGTTGTATCAAAAAGAAGTACATGTCTAAGGCGGAAAGTGGGAGCTATACTAGTGAAAGATAAACATATCTTAAGTACAGGTTATAATGGTGCGCCTAAAGGTCTTAAACATTGCTCAGAAGTCGGTTGTTTAAGGGATGAGCTGGGTGTTCCCTCTGGTGAGAGACATGAAATCTGTAGGGGTTTACATGCTGAGCAAAACGTGATAATACAATCCGCTGTCTTCGGTGTATCAATAAAAGACTCAATTCTGTATTGCACCAATGCACCCTGTGTAGTCTGCGCTAAAATGCTTGTTAACGCGGGTGTAAAAGAAATAATATGCTCTGGTGATTACCCTGATGAGCTCGCAAAAAAAATCCTTGACGAAAGCCAGATTAAAATAAGATTTTTTAATAATAAATCGTCTCTTCTGGATTTGGAAAATGAGAAAAATATAAATACTGTCGAATGATTAAGAATGCTGAGGAGAATATGAAGCGAAGAAGGTCATTTGTATTAGATGAGAAAGATGACAAAGCAGTTAAACTATTCGCTGAACTTGGGATGCCGAAAAACCTTGCTAAAACCCTTATGTTCATTTCACAAATGGATGAATGTAAATCCGCGGAGGTAGAACAAGGTGCAGATCTCCGTCAACCTGAAGTTAGCGTTGCAATGCAAGAAATGAGACGAAGGGGATGGATAAAGAAAAGAGATCTTAAAAAGAAAGGCAAAGGAAGACCTGTTCACATTTATAAACTCACAAAGACACTTCCAGCAATCCTAACCAGTTTCGAACAGGAAAAAATGAAACAAGTTGAAACTATTAAAAACGATTTAACAGAATTACATACTCTCATCAAAGGATACAACAAATAAAATCTAGGAAATATTCAGAAAAAAATTATTCATTTTATTTTCTTATTTCGTTCTATTCTATGCTATGTTAGATTATTGTTGGTGGTATCAAGAGTGGAAAAAAGAGTTAAAAAAATTTATGACAACTTGGAAGAAAAACCAGATATTATCCTAATAAAAAACTCATCTGAGCCATTCATCGATGAGAACTTTTTTTACGTAACAGGCCTTGAGAAAGGTCTATTTGAGGGATCAATAGCAGCTCTTTTCCCTGATGGAAAAATTGATCTCATAGTATCCAAGCTTGAATCAGAAACCGCTAGTAAAACCAATCTACACCTTGAGATTTATAGGACTGAGGAGGACTTTGAAAAAATATTAAAAAAATCGTATACAACTCATAGAACCATTGGTTTAAACTATAATGGTGTTAAACATAAAGACTATGTTAAACTTAAAAATTTTTTTTCCAACTCTACTTTAAAAGATGTTTCAAATGCTTTTACAAATGCTAGAGCCATAAAAGAAGAATCTGAACTGGAATTAATGAAAAAAGCAGCGAGCATCTCTGATAAAGTTATGGAGAAAATCCCAGAAATATTGCATCCTGGGATGTCTGAATATGAACTGGCTGCAGAAATAAATTACTTAATGCAGAAAAACGGGGCGGATAAACCTGCTTTTGAAACAATATCCTCTTTTGGTGAGAACACAGCAGAGCCACATTACACCCATGGAGATAAAAAAATTGAACCTGGTGATTTCATAATATGTGATTTTGGCGCTAGCTATAAGAAATATAACTCTGATATTACAAGGACATTTGTTTTTGGAGATGCCAGTAGCAAACAAAAAGAAATGTATCAAACGGTTTTAAAAGCTCAAAAAACTGGTTTTGAAAAAATAACTGAGGGTGTAAAATTATGTGAAGTACATCAAGCAGTAGCAGATTTCATTGATAACACCAGTTTCAAAGGGCGTTTCATTCACTCAACTGGTCATTCTCTTGGTATGTTAGTTCATGATGGAGGCCCAGGGTTTAGAACTGGGTGTGAGGAAAAGTTAAAAGAAAACATGGTTTTAACAGTAGAGCCCGGTGTTTATATACCAGGGTATGGTGGAGTAAGAATAGAGGATGATGTTGTAATAAAAAAAGATGGAATGGAGTTATTAACTAGAACACCCTGGGAGTTTATAGAAATTTAGAGCCAACACTTGTTAATCCCTTAATAGCTTTACCAACATGTTTTCTGACTCGTGAGATCTCCTTTTTGTCACTGGCTTCAGATAGTGCTAATACTAGGCCATAGAGGCTAGGTAACATTCCAAAAATGAAATATCTAGCAATTGATAGAGCTACTGCTTTCTCTGGTGCGACACCGTACAGGGAAAATAGGAAAATCATCGCTGCTTCACGGGTTCCAAACCCCCCAATTGTAATGGGGACCATTGCAACTAGGTAAACTATGCTCATTATAGCTATGAATGGTAGGAAATCTATTTGAGTAATGCCTAATGATAGCGCAAGTATGTATACTTGTATAAATCCAAGTAGATTTAGTATGATTCCGATTATAAAAGGTGAAATTAAATCCTGGATTTTGGGGAAATCTTTATAGAATGTATCTGTGAAATTATTTAGATGGTTTTTAAATTTTTTTGGTGTTAAATATTTTATAAATATTTTAATTATTTTTTCTCCTCTCTCTTTTTTAATGAAATAAATAAATAATATCGCATGTGTAAGGAGAAATATAATGGCGCCGTAGAATGCTAAGGGGTATTGTTCAGCTAATGTTAAAGCGCCTATAACCATCATAATGTATAGTGATACTGTGTTTACTACACCGGTTATAAATGTGTTTACAAATAGTTTACCAAGGGGTTCATTAGTGTGTTCTTTCACATAAAATATTCTAAAATAGTAACCTGTAGATCCTGGTGTTGTTAACGCGTAGAATTTTCCTATTAAACTTATTTTTAATGTTTTAAGGAAGCTTATGTTTATTTTTTGTTTCTTTAGAATTATTTGCCATTGGGCATTATGCATTAGGATCTTTGGGATTGTTATTGCTGCTGCTATTATTAGTAGAAGTGGTGATATTTTTGAGAGTGTCGTGGCTATATTGTCTATTCCCGTGTTTATTATTATGTAGATGAATAGTATTATACCTATTATTGGCATTATTTTTTTCAGGATTTTTATTGTTTTTCCCATGTTGTTTTTTCCCTAGGGTTCATTTTATTTTTGTTAATTATATATTTTATTATCTATTATAAGTATTTTTTTATGAATACTTACATTTCTTGGTTTATATCTCCCCCAAAATCAGAGATAATTAGCTTTTAGGTATCCATTACCTTTTTATTAGGTTTTTTTATATCGCTTTTGTGGGGTTTTCATGAATTGGTACAAGGAAGCTGAATATATAAAGAAACAAGCAATAGACAATAATGAGTTTTTTGCTAATAGTCTCCCAATGATAGCTAGTGAAAACGTGCTATCACCAATGTGCAGGGAGATGCTCGTTTCTGATTTTCATGGTCGATACGCTGAAGGGACACCTGGTAAAAGATACTATGAAGGATGCAGTTTTTTCGATAACGTTGAAGAGAAAGCAATAGAGCTCGCTAAAAAACTTTTCAACTGTAATTATGCTGATGTAAGACCAACTGCTGGTACAATAGCTAACATGGCAATTCTAAAAGCCTTGATTAAACCTGGTGAAACCGCTACAGTTCTTGATCTTGCTAATGGTGCTCATATTTCTTTTGGTAAATGGGGTGCTGTTGCTGTCCGAGGTGTTAACTTGGTTTCTTATCCATTTAATGATGAGGAGATGAATATAGATGTTGATGGAGCGGTGAAACTCATTAAACAAGTGAAGCCTAAGCTTTGTTTAAATGGTCGATCTGTGTTCTTATTTCCAAGTCCGATAAAGGAACTAGCAGAAGCGGCACATGATGTAGGAGCATATCTGGTTTATGATGCGGCTCATGTCCTCGGCTTAATTGGTGGTAAACAGTTTCAGGATCCCCTTCATGAGGGTGCTGATGTTATGAGTGGTAGTACTCATAAAACTCTTCCGGGTCCGCAGGGTGGTATGATTTTATCAGATCATAAAGGTGATACTAAAGAGGATCAATCATTTCTTCGTAAATTAGGTTTTGGTGTTTTCCCAGGTGTCACATCAAGTTATCATCTTCATCATGTCGCGGCGAAGGCAATAGCATATGCTGAGCATCTTGAGTTTGGAGAGGCTTATGCTAAACAGACGATAAAAAATGCTCAAGCCCTCGCACAGGCGCTTCATACCCGTGGTTTTAAAGTGTTTGGTGAAAAACTAGGTTTCACTAAGTCTCATCAAGTACTATTAGAGATTGGACCTGGTAAAGGAAAAGAAGCCTCGAAAAAACTTGAGGATGCAGGTATTGTTACTAATATGAATACTATACCTGGTGATGAGGATCCGTTGAACCCATCTGGTCTAAGATTAGGTACACCTGAGCTTACTCGTATAGGTATGAAAGAGAAAGAAATGGATGAAGTCGCAGCATTCTACGAAAGAGTAATATTGAAAAACGAGGATGTAAAAAAGATTCGAGAGGATGTTAAAACGTTTAGGAAAGATTTCCAGGAGCTTCATTATTGTTTCAAAGAGGGATTTCGAGGGTACGACTTCCATAAATTAGTGTAAAAAATATGATTATTGCTATTACTGGTACACCAGGTACAGGTAAAACCTCTGTTTCAAATAGTTTAAAAGCTAAATATTTTGAAGTTGTTGATTTGAACAGGCTTGCTGTTGATGAGAATTTTTTAGATGGTTTTGATGAAAAACGTGGTTCAAAAATTGTAGATATTGACAAGTTAAACAACTACATGAAGAGCAACTACACAAGTCGTAATCTTGTTTTTGTAGAAGGTCATCTGTCACATCTGTTAAAAGCTGTTGATAAAGTCATTGTTTTTAGATGCCACCCGAAAGAGCTTAGAAAACGTCTATCTAGTAAAAAATGGAAGAAAGAAAAAATCTCTGAGAACGTGGAATCTGAGATTTTAGATATTATCCTATGTGAGACAAATAGTATTCACCCTGCTGAGAATATTTTTGAGATTGATACAACCCATAGATCTGTTAATGATGTCATGTCTTCTGTTGTTGAAATAGTTGAGAATGATTTTAAGCCTATGAAAAAATATAATATGGGAAAAATTGATTGGTCTGAAGAGATATTGAAGTAATTCTAAGGTTGAAAATGATATGGTTTTAGAGAGTCAGAGAGATAACATTGATCCTTTGCTGTCAGCTATTTCTAAACGTTTCTTAAAGGTTAACCCTGATGTTTTAACCTGGGTTTCTGTTATTTTTGCTTTTTTGGCTAGTTTGTTTTTTTATTTTTCATCTCCCGAGTTTGAGCTGGTTAATTTTTATTTATATGGTGCTGTACTCTTTGTTTTTTTAAATGGCCTTTTTGATGCAATGGATGGAAAAGTTGCGAAGCTTACTAAAAAAACTAGTCGCCGTGGTGATTTCCTTGATCATGCCTTGGATAGGTATGCTGATGTTTTCATGGTGGGTGGTTTAGCACTTAGCCCCTGGTGTCAATATAACAGTATTGGTCTTCTCGCTATTGTTGGTATGTTATTGACGAGTTATATGGGTACTCAGTCACAGGCTATTGGAGCAAAAAGGGATTACTCGGGTTTACTTGGTCGTGCTGATAGGTTGGTTTTGTTGATGATTGGTCCAATTATTCAGCATATTCTTTTGTATTATAATTTCCAGTTACCAATGGGATTATATTTAATGGAATGGATTCTTGTTTATTTTGCGGTTATGGGTAATATTACTGCTTTTCAACGTTTTTATAGTACTTTAAAATCCTTAAAAATTTAGTATTATTCTATGTTTAGATTAGATTTACACCATGTTATGATTTCTTTGTATTCAAAAACAGATCCAATTGTGGAAAGAATCGTGGTTTCATGACCAAAGATCTCACTTGCGTCAGATGTCATTATGATTCCAATCGCGGTGATACCTTTGACGAAGCCATAGTAATGAAAATCCATCTCTTTTTTAGTGACTATCCCTTTATATTCTAGGGTGTAGCCCTCTTCTTTTAATTTCCTCTCATAATTGTTAGCAGCTGTATCTACTGGGTCATCAGTTACATAGATTTTATATTTGATATCATCAATATTTGGGATGTTCTTTATCTCCGGGTATTCACGCATATAGCTGTTTACATCTACTTCTGCTATGTAGTTATCTGGTTCTGGTGGTTGTAGAAATGCTTTTACTGGTAAATAGCCGAAGTTTAAGGCCATGACACAAGTTGATAGTAGCATTATTGTTACAATTATTAAGCAGGAAAATGTTTTCCGAGTGCTAATTCGGTTTTTAGAAGGAGTTTCTTTGTTATGTGTGTGTTTTTCTTTTTGTTCTTCTGGTTTTTTGTCGTTGTAGATTTTGATTTGTGGTGTTAGGTCTAGGTCGTCTTCGACTTTAACGATTTCGAAGTTTTCTTCTTCTCTGTTTAGGTATACGATTTTTGAATTTTTTGGTTTGATGTATATAATTTCTATGTCTGTCATTGTTTTTCCCTATCTACTTTCTCGGTTGTTTTTCCCGTTTATATAAAATACTCTTATTTATATATAAATATTTGTTTACATTTCTTACCATTTAGATTAAAAAACTATTGTTTTTTCTCCCTGTTATTTTATCATTTTGTTATTTTTCCAAAAAACCTTTAAATATACTCATAGACACAAGAATACCATGTTAGTCAATATCACGCATATTGCTAATATGGAATGGTAAAGATGAAAAACAGAATCAAAAAACTAGCAATAATCATAACAATACTCATCTCTGCAGAGCTCGCGTTCTCCATCTCCACATCTGCAGAGCAAACAGATATTCCAAAAAACCAAAAATTAATAATAGTAGACAAAAACGGCAATGGAGACTACACAAACATCCAAGAAGCAATAGACAACGCCATAGAAGATTCAACTATATATGTAAAAACAGGGGAGTATCCTGAAATTATTAACATAAACAAAGAAATAATTTTAATTGGAGAAAATAAAGACGATACGATAATAAATCCCATCTCTACAAAAAACAAATATGCAGTCCGTCTTGGAGCCTTAGGTGTAACACTAAAAGGTTTTAGTATTACAAATGGGGCTCTTGGCCTCTATGCTCAAGCAATTAGAATATCCTCACCAACAACAGAGATAAACGATTGTAACATCTATGACACCCCTGTTGGTATTGCAATATGGACTTCAAATAACATCATAGAAAATTGTAGATTCTGGGAATGCGAGGATGAAGGAATAGCACTAATAGGAACAAGTTACTCAGAATGTAACAACAACAAGATCACCAATTGCATATTCCATAATAACTGTGACGGCATTGAACTTCAACGTTCATCCTATAATATAATAATGGACTGTGAATTCTATGATAACACACACAGTGGAATAGATGCTATAGTAGCATCCAATGATGAAAACAAAATTGTTAACTGTAAAATCTACAACAACGAAGTAAATGGAATATTTCTCTCATCATCATCTAATAACTCGATAACAAATTGCGTTATTTCAAATAACAACGATGGAGATGTTATAACAACTAGAAACTCAGAAAATAACATAATAGAATATGGAACTAAACTCGATTTAACAGATATTCAGGAATCGTCTATAAGGTCCAGAATATCACTTTTAAGAACGATTATTCTCAATAGAATTATGAATATATTATCAAAATTTAACACTCAGGGGATACTATCAAATCTTATTCGTTATAATTTTTAAGAAAAATATAAGACCCAGTAATTTATTCATTATCTACCTAGGAGAGATAGAAAACTATGACTAAGGATAATAAAATTAACATCAAACTTGAAGTAGTTAAAGAAGAAACTTCAGGTAACATTGGAATAATGGTTCATTTTGATTCAAAAGCCCCTAACGTCGTCACGGATAAGGATGGCTATTTCTGGTTACCAACATTAGATGAAAAAGACCTAATACTGGAAGCATTTGATTTTTTACCCGGTGAAAAAATCAAAATATCGCCAGCTAAACCTTTTACTGAAACACCAGAAAAAGAAGAAACACCTATTCCAGAGCCAAAAGTAGAAATCAAACAAGAAGAAACACCATCACCTGAGCTAGAAAAACCTGAAGAAACCATACTACCTGCGGAACCAGAAATCAAAGAGGAAGTACCACCACCAGAGGAGCCGTTACCTACAGAGGAAACACCACCTAAGATATCTGAAGAAACAGTCTTTGAAATAACTGGGGAAGTACCAACAAAACCAGATGAAACACCAACTGAGGAAAAAAGTAATAAAGAAGAAAAAGAACAAGCGAGAGTTATTGTAGCAGCTGATGAAGAAGCAATTGAAGCAGCTTTAAAGAAACACAGTGATGATGACCATTCTATGGTTGAAGTAGATGAAAAAACCATTATAGATAAGGTCCTCAGTCAGAAAAAAAAGGGTAAATGGAGTAAAAAATAACTCATTATTTTTATTTCTCTTTAACCTCATATAGGTTATCAGAGAAATCTCTAATAAATAACAGTTTTCTACCGTTTTTATCAACTAGAAATGGTTTTATACCATGTTTTTTACAACGCTCTACGAAATCCGCCTGGTTATTGATTTCTATGCAAACATGCTCGTAACCATGATCTTTTAATTTTTCACTTATAAAAACCTCAAATTTGGTTTTGCCATTACTGTAGACGAATATTTTTACTTCCTCGTTTATGTTAAATATAGCGTTTGATAGCCCCAAGGGAATAGTGAATTCTTTCTCAAGTGGTATGCCCAGTATTTTTGTAAAAAATATTTCAGCTTGCTTTTCATCATTATATTGTAAGGCAACATGGTTTAGCTTGGTATTTTCTGTCATAAAAAAAAAGATAAAGAAAATTTTTTGGTTTTTTAAATTATGACTAGTTTCTTCCCAAGTTTTTCGAATTTTTCTAGTGCAAAATCAAGATCTTCACGTGTGAGACCAGCGTTCATTATAGTTCGTATTCTTGCTTTGTCGCGGGCGACCATTGGGAAAACAATTGGCAGAGCGAATATTCCTTCTTCGTATAGTTTGTCACTTAGTTCTTTTGCTTTACTTGATTCACCAACTATTACAGGTGTGATGGGTGTGTCACTTTCACCGGTGTCGAAGCCCATGTTATTAAGTTCTTTTTTGAAATATTTTGTGTTATCCCATAGGTTTTTCACATGTTCTGGTTCTGTTTCGAGGACATCTATAGCGGCGAGTTGTGCGCCGGCTACCGCTGGTGGATGCGAGCCACTTAGTAACCAGGTACGTGATTTGTTGTATGCAAAGTTTACAAGGTCTTGGCTACCTGCTATTAGACCACCTACTACTCCATATGCTTTGCTGAAGGTTCCCATTTCTACATCGATTTTTCCTTCTATTCCAAAGTGTGCTCCTATTCCTCGTCCATCTGGTCCTATTACTCCTTCTCCATGTGCATCGTCAACGTATGACATTGCTCCGTATTCGTTTGTTAGTTTTACGATTCCGTCCATTGGAGCTATGTCTCCATCCATACTGAAAACACCGTCTGTTATAACTAGGATTCTGTTGTATTTTTTATCAGCATCTTGTAGGACTTTTTCTAGATCGCCTATGTCTTTGTGTTTGAATATTGCTCGGTCTGCTTTTGTAAGTCTTACACCATCTATGATGCTCCCATGGTTAAGCTCATCACTTATGATGATGTCCCCTTTTCCTGCGAGCTGGGGTATGAGACCTGCGTTTGCTGCGAAACCAGTCTGATATATTAGTGATGATTCTGTTCCTTTGAACCTTGCTAGTCTTTTTTCTACTTCCATGTGAAGTGCCATTGTACCTGCTATTGCTCTTACTGAGCCGGATCCTGCGCCAAATTTTTTAGCAGCATCTATCGCGCTTTGTATTAGACGTGGATGGTTGCTAAGGTTGAGGTAGTTATTGGAGCAGAGCATCATTACTTCTTTCCCATCTACAACTGCGTGAGGTGTTGACCCTGTCTCTAGGATTCGTAGTTTCCAGTCAAAGCTGTTCTTCACAAGCTCATTATATTCTTCTTTTAAAAATGCATTTGAATTTCGCTTCATAAACAATTTTCCTCCTAAATAACTCTGAGTTGTTTTCAGGGAAATATAAGATAATATTAAAAGTTGTTGGTTTGTATCTTAACAACACGGCTTAGTCGATAGCCAATAACAACCATCATGAATTCTTTTTCCATGAAACATTGATCAAGTTTTTTATCACCCGTGTCAACACGAATAATGGGGGTAGATGCAAGTTTAGAAGGGGTAGAAACAACGATTATGTTATCTATACCTATCTTTTTTATAACCCTTGGACTTAGCTGAAGATTCCCACGACCAAGAATGAAACCCTGTGCACCTATTGGACTGAGGATAACTTTTACTTTAGAATATTTACTTAGTAGTTTTAGGATTCCCTCCTCGTTAAGATCTCTCCCAACTATTTTGCCATCAAAAACAGCATCTATACCTAGAAGTGTATTATCAATATTCATTTTCCTTGCGATATACTCAATGGTTCCCCCAGAGCCAAATAAATACAAAAAACCAGGGTTCTGCTTAACCTCATCAGTTATATGCTCAGCTAACTCATCTTTAATTTCATCATCTGAAACTGACTCATAATATGATTTACCAACCTGGACATAAGTAGGCTCAACAATACCCTTAGCTATACCAAATAATTTGATATTCCATTCTCCTTTTCGGTATTTCTCCTCATCAAGATCCATTAGCTCAGCGTCGCCAATGGTTAACCGATGGTTAATAAACTCGTAGAGCATTTTTGCTGATGCACTCGTATTAACCCCAAATACACCTGAGTGCATTTTAACACCAGATGGTATCCCTAATATAGGTATTTTCTTTTTAACAACTGAAAAAATATCACGTGCAGTACCGTCTCCACCACAGAATAGTATAAGTTCAACTTTTTTTTCCATGAGTTTTTTACAAGCGCTTTTAGTATCCTTTGGATCAGTAGTTTCACCTATTAGTTTATACACTATTTCCAGGTTTTTTACACCAGCTTTTCTAAGCTCATTGCTACCCATATTACCCGAGCATGTGAACCATTTTATCTCATCATTGGATGTATATTTTGATAAGAATTCTTTCAAGGTCTCTTCTGCCTTGAGTGGTGCAATAGGTTTTGCTCCTCGTTTAATAGCTTCTCCTAGTACGCCATCTGTACCTTTAAGACCTACTTTTCCACCCATACCTGCAATAGGGTTAACTATGAAACCAATCTTTGAAACCATCTACTTAATTCCAGGTTCTAAAAACAAGATATATTATTTAAATACTATACCTTTAAAAAATAGAGGTGTAATGCTGGCAAAAACCGTTGGTGTGCCAGCATTTCACGGAAAAATTTTTGGTTTTTTTTATTTCTTTTTCAAGTATGGAAGACCAGTTCTCTTGTTAACACCAACTATCATATTATTGGGCTTGTCACAGGGTTTGCCACTCTTCGGTGTTCTCTTACTGAAGAAATAAATAGTCTGCATTCTCCCACCTTTAAGTTTTACATCTCGCGTGTACAAAGTCCAACCATCATGTGTATATGCCATAACCTTATACCTCCAAGGAGTTGAATACTTATCAACGCATTTAAGTTTTTCCTTATTTTCACCTATTTTTAGTCCCTTACACCATCAGTGGTGATGGTAAAAACAGCTTCTCCTTCTGGGAGATGAGGTGAATCAATAAGCCTAGCTATTCTCCTTGGACCCTTACTTTTACGTAGATATATCCTAAAAGTAGCAGTATGCCCTACTATATGTCCCCCTATGGGTCGTGTTGGATCACCGAAGAATGCATCAGGTTTAGCTGCTACCTGGTTTGTAACACATACGACACCATTGTTGAGGTCACTCCAACGTAGTAGATCATGCATGTGTTTGTTCAGTTTCTGCTGTCTATCTGCGAGTGCTCCTCTTCCGATATACTCAGCACGGAAATGTGCGGTTAAGGAGTCTACGACAAGTAAACGAGCAGGGGCCTCCTTTGAGAGTTCTTTTACTTTGTCTACGAGGAGCATCTGATGATTAGAGTTATAGGCTCTGGCTACATGGATTTTAGCGAGAACATCATCAGGGTTAAGTTCATATGCCTCAGCCATCTGGACTATGCGCTCTGGTCTGAAAGTATTCTCAGTATCAATATAGAAAGCATGACCATTCATACCACCCTTGCCCTTGGGTAGTTGAACCATTACACAAAGTTGATGTCCTATCTGGGTTTTCCCAGACCCGTATTCGCCGAATAACTCTATTATTGACTGTGTCTCGAATCCTCCACCTAGTAATTCATTTAATGTCTTTGAACCAGATTCAAGATGACCAACTTTTGCTCTTTTATCAAGTAATGCTTTACCTGTTTCAAATTTCCCAACATCAGCTTGTTTTCTAGCATTTAGTATAATCTTTGAAGCTACTGCCTCTCCTATTTCAGCTGCATCAGAGAGTTCTGAGGGGGATGATACAGCTATGCTGAGGATGTCTACGTATCCTGATTCTTTAAGTTTATCTGCGGTTGCTGGTCCAATACCTGGTAGTTTGCTGATGTCATCATTTCCAGTATCATTTTTCTCCATGTAAAAACCCTGGTATACTGTAAAGGATAAGTATTTATAAAACTGTGGATGAGAGTATTTAAACTATTATTATGTAGTTTTTATTAACATGTTTTTTATTACTCAAACTAGATGGAAAATGAATATTACCCATGGGGCGGTGAATTCACCTCATGTAACCCTAAAGGTTGCGTAGCAGCAGTAATTCTAAACATCGAAAACTATATTCCCACTGATAAAGTAGCTATTTACGGTCCTCTTAAAACAGAGAACATTGGTATAGAAAAAATCGTAGCAAACGTGATATCAAACCCCCATATTAGATATCTAGTTGTCTGCGGGGAGGATATAAGGGGTCATCGTTCAGGTGAATCACTTATATCTTTAAATGAAAACGGTGTTGATGAAAATAATAGAATTATTAATGCCCCTGGTGCTATTCCTTATATTGAAAACCTTAACGAAGAGGCTATAGAAAGATTCCGTTCTCAGATTGAAATAGTTAATCTAATTGGAGTAGTGGAGAAAAACAAGATCAACGAGGTTATAGATGAGTATATTGCTAAATCACCACAGTCCTTTGGAAAATCATATATTGCGATAAAAATTATTCCTGAAGCAAAGATCTCCATAGGTGATAAAAGAGCGTTACATGCAAAAATAGTGGTGGATTATATGGGAAATGTTAAGAAAAGAGGTGTGTAGATTTGTTTTCTTTTACATATGAGCAAAAAGTCTTTGAGATTTCGAATATAAAAATTGGTGGTCAACCTGGTATGTATCCTACAGTATTGTTTGGCGGGGTTTTTTTCAAAGGTGAACCAGATTTTAGAGGTGCTGGAAAAAATATTGCTAGAATGCTTGAGTTAAGTGAGAAAACTGGTAACCCTGGTGTTCCTGATTTTTTTATTAGAAAAGAAGAATATGTTGAAGAAATACTTGATTTTATAGAAGAAACAATACCGCGGGGTCATCCTTTTTCGGTTGATATAACTGATCCATCTGTGAAGGTTAAAACATTGGAGATGTTGCATGATAGAAGACTTCTTGGTCGTACTATTTACAATTCAATTCATGTTGGTATAACTGAGGAGGAGCGTGATGCATTAAAACGTTTTACACCTGAGATGGCTATTATTGTAGCTTTTAACCCGAAGGATAAATCCCCTGATGGGAAGATTGAGGTACTTGAGAACGGTGCTCATTTAACCGATAGTGGTTTACTTAAGATCTCTAAGGATCTGGGAATCAAAAAACTCCTTGTTGATACTGCTGCTCTTGCCCCTGGTGATAATAGTGGCGCGGCGATAGCTGCGATACCTGTTGTAAAGGAGGAATATGGTTTTCCAACTGGTTGCGCTATTCATAATGTAGTGGAGAAATCCACTTGGTTAAATGGTTTTGAGCCTGCGAGAAAAAGTGTTGATGCTGCTTCTAATGTTAACATACCATTGTTTGGGGGGGATTTCGCAGTTTTCGGTCCTCTAGCTAATGCAGAGATGGTTTTCCCAATTATTGCATGGCAGGATATTCTAATTTCTGAGTATACTGAGAATTATTTTGGAATTGAACCCATTGGTTCTCATCCTCGGAGGAAACTTTTCTGATGAATAAAAATGTGAAAACCACGGTTATAGGTTCATATCCTGCCGTATTGGATAATATGGTTTTTATGAATGATTTTTTTAATCAAAATGAGTCCTCTTGGAATAAAATCATTGAGTATGCGGTTAATGACATGGTTAAAGCAGGGGTTGATATTGTATCTGATGGTCAAACACGGGATCCTTTCTTAATTATTTTTGCGAGGAAACTAAAAGGCTGCAGAGTAAGAGACCAGATTGAGGTTACAGACAAGGTTAGATACAATGGCTCTATAACTGTTGATGATCAGAGATATGTTAAAAAAATTCTACCTAAAAACAAAGATTTAGTAGGATTAATCGCTGGTCCATATACACTAGCAAGGTCCTGTGTCGACATGTACTATAATGATGTGGAGAAACTTGCTTTTGATTTCGCCAGAGCACTACATGAGGAGGCACAACAACTTCAGAAACATGTTGATATTATCAGTGTTGATGAACCGTTTTTCTCAGTGGAGATGCCAGATTACGCAAAGGATCTTATAAATATTATAACAGGGGATATTTCTTGTCCAACACGTCTTCATATATGTGGAGATGTTTCAAATATTGTCTCAAAAATTGTTGAAATACCCGTTGATATTTTATCCCATGAGTTTAAAGCCTCACCAAAACTCTTCAACTCTTTCAAAGATGTTAGCTTTCCACAACAGATCTGTCTTGGATCTGTTAGATCTGATAACCAAAAAGTTGAGACAATTGATGAAATCACAGAGCACATACAAAAAGGTATAAATGTTTTTGGTGATAAAATATGTCAACTCTCACCAGATTGTGGTCTACGTAATCTACCAAGAGATGTTGCATTTCAAAAACTTAAAAACCTTGTAACCGCAGGTGAAAAAATATATGGTTGATAAAGAAGTCCCACTTATAGAGGCTAAAAAGGCACCTCGTAAAGACGTAGTTCTTGATCCTAAAGGTTTCTTCGTTATAGAAATAAACCCAGCTGAGAAAAAGATCTGTGTTGAATACTATTCTAATGTTTACAAAGAAAAAAAGATTGTCTCAGGTAATTTACAGATGGTCCTTAATGGTGATGACGCCACGGGTCTTTGTGATACTATAGCTAAAAGAATCACGGGTTTACGCCCTGAGCATTTATTGTACCTTGGTAGAGAGTTACAGAGAGCAGAGTGTGCTCTTGAGAAAAATAAAAAATATGTTCAGGGTGGCTGTTAAAGTTTTTTTATCATGCTTCTACCGTTTAAATGCACTTCTTTTGTACCATTTTTTTCTCTGAGATTCAGGTTTGTTATCTCGATTTGTGTTCCTATTTTGTATTTTTGTATCTCTTTTACTTTTTCATCCCATACTGATATTTTTTTTACTACTGTGTTTTCCATTATTTTTATTTTTGTGACAAACCCGAAGTCACCGTTGTCTTTGAAAAAAGCATGCGTGGGCTCTATTTCTATTAGTTTACCCCGTATCATGTTCTCATTTTTTCTTATTGGTTCATCAATTATATTGTCGGGTGTGTTTTCTGGCTCGGTTTCTATTGTGCTCCATCTCCCAATGTTTAGTTCTATGTCTTTGAAACCGTTTTTTACGTACCCATTGATGATTTTCACTTTTGTACCTGTTTGTATTGTTTTGTTTTTCACTAGTTCAACGTCTTTATCCCATAGTACTAGTAGGCATCTACCGGTGTTATCTGTTAATTCTAGGTTTATGACTCTCCCGTTTGAACCATTTTTTCGGTTGAAGGTTCTTTGTTGATTTATTTTTGTTACCTGACCGTATACGGTGCATTCTTCTCCTGGTTTTAAATCTGAGATTTTACAAATGTTTTGTTTGTTTCGTCCTAGTTCATCGACTATTAGTAGACTTGCTGTGTTTTCATCAAAAAGATGGTCGTATTCTGTTTGTATTTTTTTTATGTCTTTTTCGTATTCTTTTTTTGTTTTCAGGTCTTTGATTAGGTCATAAAGTTGTTCTTTGTTTATTTGCATCCGATAGATAGTATGTGGATGTGTTGTTTAAATTTATTGAGAAAGCTTTTTGAATAAGGAGTAAAAGATTGTGTTTAAAAGATTGTTGGTCGGGGGAGACTGGAGGTGGTAAGGAGAGGAGGTGAAAGGATGAGAAAAAATTATTTTTTCTCCCCCGGTTCTCAACAACCTCTACTCTTTACTCTGTGACTAGTGTTTAAAAGGATTTGTTGTACAAATCTATCCTGGTTTCTTTACAGTTATTATCGGAAATTTTTTTATTCGTTTTTTTTCTTGATTTTACCTGCAACTTTTTTCATTAAAAAATCCCTGATTTCCTCAGGTTTAGTGGAATCTATTCCAAAGTACTCTGGGAAAAGCTTAGTGGTCGTGAGCATCTCTGTTGTACCATGTTTTTTTGTGTGTATCAGTTTCATATCAGCGAGTTGATCCACATGTTCATATGCTTTAGTGCCAATCATCCGTCGTAGATTGGATTGTTTAACTGGTTGATGAAAAGCTATGATTGTAAGAGTTTTCAATAGATAGTTGTCTATTTCAGGGTTTGCTACCATTATTGTTTGGTTAGCATATTTTTCTTTCACTTGCATAGCGTATTTTTCACCGGCTTTGGTGACTTCCATGGATGTCTCATCTTTTCTTTTGATGTTGTAGTCTTCTATCAGGTTTTCTAGTGTTTCTTTTACTTTTTTGCGGGATATGCCTGTGGATTCCATGATTTCATTGATGCTAACAGGGTTACTCGCGGAGAATAATACAGATTCAACTAGTCGGCTTTCTTTACCATCCATATTACTTGCCCCTCTTTTAGTGTTTATCAGGTTAATGTAATGTTTATAGGTCTTATAACATTTTGTAGCGTTATACTAGTATCTTATATTTTTAAAGTGGAAAATTGCGCTAGAACATCTCCTTTTTCTTTTTATGTTATCTTTATAACAAAGACGCGGTCTGATAATTATTGACAAATATATGGATACAAAAATCACAAAATATCTAAATTTCTGTTACTATTATAACGTTATATTGATATAAAATAATAATCATATATAATGTCGAAAGGTGATATAAATGAGCATAAAACCAGAGCTCTCTGGTTTTTTGTTCTTAGTCTCATAATAATAGTTAAAGTAAAGTATTGTACTACAAAATTTAAATATGAGTAATGCAAAATAAAAAATGAGTAATATGAGGGTCCATTAAAAATGAGGAAAATAATTCTATCAATTCTGATAGCTGGTTTGCTTTTAAGTACAACATCCTTTAGTTTCGGTGAAAAACAGTTATTTCAAAGCGAAACAATTGAGATACCAGATGAAATAGAAGAATTAGAAGATAAAACCCTAGTTGTTGATAGAATTATTGCGGATATTCATGTGAAATACTGGGAGCATGTGGTCGATGGTTTTTTAGTGAAAAATGATTCTATTCTATTACATTCACATGTTGAAACTGGGGATGTAATTAAATATGAGATATGTTGGACTGATTTAGAATACGATTTACCTTATTTTAGAGATGATACCTCTGAGTTTGATAGTTATCTTTGGAAGAGGAAAGTGGTTTTCCCTGATGAGGATGACTATAGTTTCTTTTATAGTTTTTATGACCCTGTAGTTTTTCCAGTTTTTTGTTGGGAAGTTAGGTACACTGATGGAACCACTATATTATATGATTTAAATGGGGAGCGAATTGGGCGAGGGGTGCAAGCACCAACAACAGTTACTAGAGGTCTAACTTTAGTTGGTGCTGGTGACCCTGATTGGGCTCAATGGATGCATAATGCTTATGGTTGGTATATGAAGTTTACAGGGGGACATGTAAATAGCATGGGGAGTCCAGATAATTGGATGATATCTAAATATGTAGGAGATCCTGAGTGTTTTTATTTTTATGTGATTGCTCATTCTGGTGGGTTATCAACTCGTTTTCAGTCTTCTGGAGAGGGTGTGTATTATACTGCAACTATGCTTCATGAAGCTATGGAAGATAGAGCTCCGATGAAACTTGCTGTTCTTTGTTGCTGTTCTGCAATGGTGGATACAGGTCCTGGTACTCTTTCTTATGAGTTTAGAAAAGGGGAAATGGCTGATGTTGTAACGATTGGATATTATAATATGGGTAGTTGCCCAGGTTGGCCTGAGGATGTGTATTATTGGCAAGATCACATGTTCTACAAAATGAGTCGTGGATATAAAATGAAGAAAGCCTTTGATTTAGCCTGTGCATCATATCCAACAGTAGCAGATTATGTTAAATTTGTTGGAGATCAGGATATTAAAGCTATGAATGCTCCACCTGAGACATATATATACGTACACAAGCTATCCGGGAGTTATATTGGGCCACATACTATATTTGACCCTCCATCGCCAAATAAAAATAATCTTGAGATGGATGCTAGACTTAGAAAAATTTATGTGTTCAAAGCCACGCATCCAATTTTACATCCTAGCTGGCCTGATACAAATGATCCAGATCCAGATGGGGGTATTGTTGAGTATACATGGACAATAACAGATGAGGGCGGATACAACATTGATAATGATGAAATGACTAGTAGTAACCTTCTTTTTGTCTTAGAAAGTGATCAGAGTGGGCAAGTACAAAGTCAAAATCTAGGAATCGATACAATAGATTATCTGGAGTTAGATATTCTCCAAGGAAATGGGATAAAACCGCTTACTATAAGTTGGAAAAAAAGGGGTAATTATGGGGTGACACTTACGGTAAAAGACAATGAAGGTGTTACCCGTTCGAGTACAGTGACAATGCACATACCATATATTTCTGGTGACGAACAAAACATGGAGAGTATGAGCATCTATTGCGAAAATTTTGTCACATAAACATTATATGATAAAAAATGAAAGTAAGTTAAATGAAGGGATAAAAAAGTTGGATCCTAATAATGGTAAATGTCCACTCTGTGATTCAGAGTTATAGGAGAAAATGTGTGTTTTTACGATTAGGAAAATCTTGAGATGTAAGAACGTTCATTGTAGTTATGTTTATGCAGATGAAGAATAGATTTTTAGCTGTAAGTGTTTTTAATATATATCTTTCCATATGGGAATTTTCTTTGAAATACTCTGATTTTGTTATCAGTTGCGAGGAATAATGTAGACATTAAAACCTTAATTAGTTCCTCTCTATTGTTTTTTTCACATAGTTCTGTTAGTGGTATGATTTTCTTCGGGAAATTTTTGATCCTCTTCCAAACAGCTTCTACATCTTCTTCCAGGTGGTCTTCATGGATGGTTCCTTTCATACGTTTACGAGCTTTTGCAGCGAGTCGTTCCCGTTCCTGACGTCTTTGTTCCTCTATGAGTTGGTGTTCCTCTGATTCTTTTCGTGCTTGGTCAAATGCTCCTAGTAGCTCTATTAATGTTACTTTTCTTTTGGCTTTCCGGCGAACTGGTTCCTCTATTGGTGGCTCTGGCATTTTCATGACTAGGTTGGTATATGAGTATGCGTCGTCTTCGTTGAGCCACATCTCACTTGGTATCTCTCCCCAGCCGAGTGGTTCATATTCTTCTTCTGGTGTTTCCATGCTGATTACTAGGTCATCGCTTTGTAGTTTCAATACTTGCCATGCCATGTAGATGATTCGACCAGCTGTCATGAGATCAATTTTTTCCTCTTTTGCTCGTTTCATGTACATTGTTGAAAAGTTTACCAGGTCGATTTCCCAGGGGTTTAGATGTTTGTTTAGAACTAGTTCAAAAGCGATAGCTATACTCCTATCAAAGGGGTCATCGATGGAGATATGCTCGCCTTCGTCTGCTCTTTGAAGCATGCTTACATAATGGTTAATACGTGATGCATCGTCTTTTTCGTCGATGAGTGCTTTATGGAATAAAAGATGGTTTATGACTTCGTTATCGATTTTATGTTGTTGCAATCATTTTTCCTCCTTCAGCGGTGAATTCTCCTTGGGGGCTAACAGTTGATGGGTCAATGTCCGCTATCATCTCAGATATACCAGTGTCTCTTATTGTGACGCCATACACATGGTTTGCCTCTTTTAGGGCTACTTTTCTTAGTGATACCATTATGAACTGTGAATCCTGAGCTTTATTTTTCACCATGCGACTTACTATTTCAGCGTTTACGCCATCAAGGAACATGTCAACCTCATCGAGGACGTAGACTGGGCTAGGATCGTATTTTTGTATAGCAAAAATAAATGCGATGGATGCTATGCTTTTTTCTCCACCTGATAAAGCGGATAATAGTAGGATTTTTTTACCACGTGGTCGTGCTTTTATTGTTAGACCACTTTCGAAGAGGTTTTCTGGGTCTTCTAGTTGTAGCTCTGCTTCTCCGTCTTCAGAAAGTTGGGCATAGATATCTTTGAAGTTCCGGTTTATTGCATCATATACTTCGAAGAATTTTTCTTTCTTTTTCTCTGTTATACCACTTACTAGTTTGATTAGTTTTTTCTTCTGATCCTTTAAATGTTTAACATCATCATCTAGTTTCTTTTTACGCTCTGTTTGATGCTCGTATTCTTCTAATGCTCGCATGTTCACTGGCTCAAGTTCTCTCATTGATTCCTCGATAATTTTAACTGAGTCTTTGAGTGATTCAACGTTAGGTAGTTTTTTATCTTTGATTTCAACATTATAAAGTTTGAGTTCTTGTTCTATTTCTTTAACAGATTCCTCAAGTGTTGGCAGGCGGTATTTAGCCCTTGAGATAAGATCATAATATGATTCAACGCGGGTGTTGGTTTTATCTAGCTCGTTTTCCACTGAGACTGTTTTCTTATAGATCTGATCACGTTTAACAGATAGTTCTTTTACTTTACCAGTCATCTGATCTTCAACGTTTATCAGAGCTTTGAGTTCATCTCGGTATTTATTTCGGGATTCTTTTAGTTCTTTTATTGTGTTCTTGAATGTTTCAACTTGTTCTGTTTTGTTTTTTATTTTATCTGTGATCTCAGTTTTCCGTTCGTCTAATAATTCTATTTTTTTCTCTAATGCTTCGTTCTCTGATGAAATTGTTAGAACATTTTCATGAAGAGTTGATACTTCTTCTTCTAGGTTTCTTGCTTTTTGCGCGAGTTCTTTTTTAGTGCCTTTTAAGAGGTGTTTTCCTTTTTCTTCTTTGGTTTTATCTAATTCCTGGATTCTTTTTTTGTGTTCCTCGATTTTGGAGATTATCTCTTTTTTCTTATTTTCTAGGTCTTCTTTTTCTTTTGTTTTTGATTCTAGGTCTTTGTTGAGGACTTCTAGTTTACCTGTGTATTCTTTTTTTCTTACATCAAGGTCTTTAGCCTGTGTTTCTTTATCAGCTTCTGTTCTGAAACCACTAAGAGTGTTTTCTAGTTCTGTTATTTCTTTCTTCAACTCGGTTAACTCGTTGGAGAGCATGTCTTGGCTTTTTATCGCGTTCTGTAACTCCTGTGTTACTTCTTCGAGTTTTCCTCTGTCTATTTTGCTGAATGATAGCTGTGTTTTTGGTATGCTTCCGCCGACCATTGCTCCGCTGGCTTCTACTAGGCTTCCTTTTAGGTCAACGAGTCGTACTCCGCCCATAAGTCTTTGCGCATCATCGAGGGTGTCAACTATGACTGTGTCCCCGAATACGTACCAGAATGCTCCGCGGTATTCTTCTTTGAATTTTACTATGTCAACGGCGAAACCATGGCTTTTTGGGTCTTTAACTGTCATGAGTGCTTTACCACGGGGTTTACCTGCGATCATTTTATTTAATGGTAAAAAAGTAGCACGGCCTAGTTTTTCCTTCTGTAAAAACTTGATAGCCTTAGCTGCTACTTTGTCATCCTCGACTACGATAGCTTGCATCCTCGCCCCGGCAGCTATTTCAACGGCTGTTTCAAATTTTTTATCAACCTGTGCGAGCTCAGCGATAGTGCCATGGATGCCCTCTATACCTGCGTTTCGTGCGTTTAAAACCTCGTTAACAGCATGTTTATATTTACCCTCCATGGTCTGTAGGGCATCATGTTGTGCTTGTAACTTGGCTTGTTCACGTTGCAATCGGAGTATTGCTTTTTCCAGGTCAGCTAGTTGCTCAGTTGACTCAGTTTCATGTTTCTTTTTGTCAAATAGTTTCTTTTCAAGATCACGGGTTTTTTTATTT
The DNA here is from genome assembly GCA_964527715.1 of uncultured Thermoplasmatales archaeon. Lineage (GTDB taxonomy): Archaea > Thermoplasmatota > E2 > DHVEG-1 > DHVEG-1 > CAZGOD01. The sequence continues at coordinate 86,591 of CAZGOD010000001.1, forward strand.
TTTTCTTTATGGTCTTTTTTGAATTCATCAGATTGCCATTCAATATCTTTTAACTCGAATTCATAGGTTGATCTGGTCTCCTGCATCTCAGCGATCTGTAGTTCCAGGGCTTCTATTTTATCTGTGAAACGATTACGTTTGAGTTTAAGTTCATGTATCTCAGTGTTTTTCTCGTTGTATTCCTCCCGCATTTTTGCTAGTTCATGTGTTAGCTCCATGGATTTATCATCAGATTTGGCTATGTTTTCTTTTAAACCGTTGAGCTCTGTTTCTTTTTCTTTGAGTTGTTCTTGTTTTTCGTTGATTTGTTTTTCAAGTTCTTCTTTTTGTGTGTTATTTTCTGTTAGTTCTTTTTCAATGTTTTCCAAGTTATGTTCTAGTTCTTTTTGTTCGTTTTGAGTTTCATGTATTTCATCATTGGAGTAGTTTATTCTTTCTTCTGATTTGATTTCTTCGCTGTGGAGGTTGCTGATTTTTTCTTTGATTTCTTTTAATTCGTCGCCGCCTACGTCTCCGATTTTTTTCTCTATTTCTTCTAGTTCTTTTTGTAGCTCGGTGTATTGTTTTTTTAAGTCCTTGTTTTTTTCATCTAGTTTGTTTTTCTCGGATTCATATGAGCTGATTTGTTTCCCTATTTCTGCTATTTGTGTTTCTATGTCTTGTTTCTTTTTAACAGCGATTTTTGCTTTGTTTTCATATAGTTGGTCTTTGAGTTCTTTGTATCTGAATGCTTCGTCTCTATCGTTTTTTAGTTGTCTTATTTGGCTGGATATTTCTCCTAGTATGATTCTTATGCGTTCTAGGTTGGTATCTACGTCTTCTTGTTCTTTTTCTGCTTTTTTGATGTCGCTGTCGAAATTGCTTATACCTGCTATGTCGTCGACTAGGCGTCTGCGGTCGATGTTTCCCATTTCAATGAGGCTTGTGACATCTCCTTGTTTCACGATGTTGTAGCCGTCACCTGACATTCGTGCGTGTATGAGGCATTTTTCAAAATCATTGAATGTGGAGGATTTACCGTTGATGTAGAAACGACTGTAGTAGTTATCTGGGTCGTTTTTCAGTGGTGCGCTCTTGATCATTCGGGTGAGAGTTACTTCGTCTGAGTCTATGGGCATTCGTCGTTCTTTGTTGTCGAAAACTAGTGAGACTCTGCAGTATTTTGAGGGGTTTTTATGTTTTTTACCACCATTAAATATTAGATCTGTGAGCCTGCCTGCTCGCATGACTTTTGAGCTTTTGGGTCCTAGTACAAATAGGATTGCATCGGCGATGTTGCTTTTTCCAGCGCCGTTTGGTCCGGTTATAGCGGTGAAACCTGGGAAAAAGGGTACAGTTAGTTTTTTTCCGAAAGATTTAAAATTTTCCATCTGAACTTCTTTAAGATACAGACTCCATCCCTTCCTATCACCATATTATTTTACTCTCTTTTTGCATCCCTATTTTTCTAGAACACATATCTGTATTTAAAATTTTTTAGATATTTAAATATTAATTTTAATTTACATTAAATTTTTCTATTGCGTTTTCAGGTTCTAGCTCGGATTTTTCCATTTCTGCTATGAGCTGATCTACTTTTTCTCTTATTTCTAAATGTAGATTTACAAAGCTATCGGTTTCTTCTATTTTTTTTATGGTCAAGTGTTTTGGTTTTGAGAATGGCCAAGGATTGAAACGAATATTTTTGTCTTTTAGTGAGCTCATAAACCCTAGGCTAAACCACCTTTTTGCATCCATTGTACATCCCAGTGTTCCTATTATTTATATTATATAAGTATTTTTTATGCACCTGAATATGCATGTAAAAAACCAAGTGAATTTTAAATGATTACTTTAAATTCTGTGTATCATCATTTTGAATATCGTTTTTCTCGGTTCCTTCTTTGTTACACCATAGAAAATATAAAATGGATACAATAAGGCCTATAATTATTGAAATATAAAGAGAGTCTGAAATATGTTTATGTGTTATATACCAAACAGCTAAAGCTGTATAGAATCCAAGAAATATACTTAATAATATTAAAATTATCAAAGTGCTTTTTACTTTCCATCCCATCACAACTTTTAGAATATTTTTGTTTGTTTTAATCTTTTTGCGTATTTTTTTGTTATAAACCATTTAATGGTGTGAAGTGTCCTATAAAACTTATATACTTATTAGTTAGCTAAAAAGAGTAAAAATATATAATAAACCGAATAATTATATAATTGATAAGTGTATGTTAATTACACGGTGAATCGATATGCGAATACTTACTCTCTTAATTTCCCTAGTTCTGATCACTGTTACATTTTGTACAAGTCTGTCTGCTGATGAAGATCAATGTCAGTTTGATCCAACGGATACTGAACTAGCTGATTTAGGCTACAAAGTTACAAATAAGATTTCTGCTCAATGGTGGTATTTCGATGCAGTATTCTCCAATAACTACAGTGTAGTGGTAGGTATGTCTCATCTAGGCATAGCTGGAAAAATTGGTTTCTTTTTTATTCGTATTAATATTTATCAAAACGGTCAATTTTTAGAAAGTAGTTACAAGTTCATTCCACTCAGACAAATCACTTATTCTTTAGATAAACCAGAATTGATGTACAAAAACTCTAATCTTCTTAAAGCAATTTGTGACTCTGATGGGAAAATACATGTAACTTTAAATGTAACTCTCTCTGAGACTCAGGTTAATCTTAGTTTCATGGAACTGGCAAAGGGATGGAAGGGTTTCATGGGAAAGGGATGGTGGGCGTGTCCCCTGCCAAAAGCCCAGGTTGATGGGATACTTGTCGTTAATGATCAAACTATTCCTGTGACGGGGGTTGGATATTGTGAACATGTCTGGGGGGTTCGATCGTTGCATCGAAACTGGAAATGGGGTAAATTCAGCAGTCTTTCAACCAATACTATTTTTTCAAAAAATATGAAAAACCCTAGAGAAGAGGATATGTTTATGGTAGTGATTAACACTGATGAACGTAATTATACTAGTATCAATCGAGAAAATATCTCTTATCGACATGTTGATTACATGTTTGGTCATGGAAGATTTATACCGGTTAAATCAGTTTTGGAAATTAATCAGGGACCAATAACTCTTAATGTAACATTTAAAGCTAAAACGTTTCATTTTACTTCTCTTCTCTTATTGAAGTATTGGCGTCTTCACATGCAGATTAATGGAAATATAACGATTGATGGTAAAACAGAAAAGATTAATGGTACTCAGATGATGGAATATTTTTACATTATCTAGAGATGTTTTTTAAAACAAAAAAACAAGGTTTGTTTAATTTATAACATATAGTAACATTTTAATGATCTTTATATCTGTTTTGTAAAATATGGGACAAATCACTTATATATTATAAGATACATAAATTATAGGTAATGTTTATATTTAGTTGGGGGAATAATATGTTGGTAAGAAAAACTATTGTAATTTTTATGATGCTGGCGATGGTTATAACACCTTTAATATCCTTTTTTTCAACTGTTTCTTCTGCGGATCATGTAGAAACACAGGGTTCTTCTAAAGAATGGACTATTATGTTGTATGATGATGTTGATTTTTATCATGCATTTGACCCACTTTGGATTATTGTGAATAATACTGGTTCGACAGAAAATGTTAATGTTTTAGTTCTTCAGGATAAGGAACATGGTCCTGCACGTATCTGGTATATAGATGAAGACTATAACAAAGTTTTATTGGAGGAGCTGGGTGAGGTAAATATGGGGAATTATACAACTCTTAGAGATTTCGTTGATTATTGTAAAATTAATTATCCAGCTGAGAGGTATATGATTACATTATATAATCATGGAGGAGCTTGGCGTGGTGCCTGTTGGGATTATACAAATAATAGTGATAATCTTGAGATGGATGAAATACAGACGGCTCTTAATGAGAGCGGTGGTGTTGATATTATTAGTTTTTCAGCATGTGAAATGGGATGTATAGAGGGTGCTTATGAGCTTAGAGATGTAGTTGATGTTTATGTCGGTAGTGAGGAGATGTGGGGTTTTGGAGAAACTTGGCTTAAAATAACGCGGATTTTAGATGAAAATGCTGAGGATTCAACTTATAATATTTCTAAAAAAATTATAGAGATGTACAAAGATTATTTTCCGTATTTTAGTAGGAGTGTCAAATTTATAGATCTATACAATTCTAATAAACGTTTGATTAGGAGTTTGTTAATATTTTTGTTAAGAACCATGCCTATTACATTATCTGCTGTTAGAACCGATAAAATAGAGACATTAGTTTCGTCTGTAGATAATTTATCAAATGTTTTGATTGAGAATATCAATCTTTATAGAATAACTATAACAGGTGTTAGATTTAAAGTGGAGGATTTTCCTATGCCGATGAGTATTGTTTCCCCTTTGGGTAGATTTGTAGATATTTATCATTTTGTAGAGCTAATGGATAAACCAAGATTTAGATTGTTGACACCTGAGTTACATGAGGTTGTGGAGGATGTAAAGGAAAATCTTGAACAGACACTAATTGATGAGCATCATCAGATAGGACATCGAAATGCTCATGGTTTATCGATTTATTTCCCACCGAAGTATACTATCCCTGAATTTAAAAGATATGATAGCTTGTATTCAAATTGTGGTTTAGATTTTACGGAAGATACTAGTTGGGATGAGTTTTTAGAGCTTTATTTAGGCATATACAGAATATTATCATAGAATGATGTATGAAAATGAGAAAGATAAATAAAAAATGGTTGACTAGTATTGCAGTTATTCTCCTATTAGGAACTATATTTATACCCACAGCAAATAGTTTAGATGAGTTTGTAACAACTGAATCAGAATGGCAAAATGATAGTAATAAGATGATCGTACAGGATAATCCTTCTCTTTCTGAGGAGGTAAAAGGTGCGTTAGATTGGCTTATTAATGAAGCTATTATAACTGAAGATGGTATTAAATGGCCTGGTTCAGACGCTGATAGCGAGGCGTACACAGATCTTTATAACGGAGTTCCAGGTGTTTGTTTACTTTTTTCAAAAGCCTATGAAATCACTGGAAATGAAACTTACTTGTATTATGCCAGTGGTGGAATTAACTGGTTGATATCCATTGCGATGGAAGAGGATGGTTATAAATGGGCATATACAGAGGATTCTACAGATTTCTATAGTGGTTTATATATGGGAACTGCTGGTATTGGTTTTTCATTTATTGATTTCTATAACATTTTGGGTAATGAATCCTATTTACAATATGCTGAGGGCGCTGCGCAATGGTTAATTAGCATTGGAGAAATAGATCATGATTCACGTGTTGGTACCACATGTGAATGGCCTGTTATTCAGGGTACAACTAGTGGTTCTTTGGATATTATTGTTGGTGCAGCAGGTACAGGTCTTTTCTTTTTAAAAATCTATAATATAACACATAATGAGACTTATCTTGAATATGCTAAATATGCTGGAAATTGGTTAATCAAAAAATCCTTGGGTCTAGGGCGATACTGTTACTGGGATATCAGGCCTTCTATTTTTAGATTTTTTATTTCCTCAGGTTTTGCTCATGGTACTTCAGGTATAGGATTTTTCTTTGCTGAATTATACAAAGCCTCTGGGGAGACAAAATATCTTGATTATGCTGAAGGAGCGGCTAGATGGATAATTCGTGATTCAGTTTATGATCTTCCTAGCAGAGGTGTTAAATGGAGAGCGGTTTATGGGGACGATAGACTAAGTGCTGCTTTTTCTTTTGATACAGGATGGTGTTATGGCCCTGCTGGTATATGCAAATTATTTATTGACCTATATGAGATAACCGGAAATAATAGATATCTAAGATACAGTGAGATGGGAGTTAATTGGCTAATGAATATAGCAATCTCAGAAAATAATGGTTACAAATGGCCACGTTATTTAGTAACTAGATGGGGCAGAGGCCGGAGTAATACTGCTGATGTAACAATTTGTCATGGTGCCGCGGGAATAGGTGAATTATTTTTAGAGATGTACGAGTTAACTAAAAAACCTGTTTATCTTGAATATGTTAGTGGAGCTGCAGAATGGTTGAAGCAAGTAGCAGTAAAAAATGGAAATGGTGTCTGTAAGTGGGAGACTTATGGGCAGTGTTATACTGGTCATCATGTTGGTGCATCTGGTATAGCACTCTTTCTTATGAAAGAAGATTTAATTTAAAGATAAGTTACTCTTTTTTATGTTTGTTTTATAAAAACAAAATGATAGACTAAACAACAATTATCATAATTTGTGATATATCCTATAACATAATATTTATATCAAATCAAAAACGATATCATTAAAAATATCAGGGGTAAAAAACATGAAAAAAATTATGATATTTGGATGTCTCTTAGCTACTTTTATGCTGCCGATGTCGTCATCTGTATCTGCATTGAACTTTGAAATAGTTGAGGAAAGCGTTCAATCAAAGCTATCTGATGAAATCGAATCTATTGATATAAAAGAATTAAGAGAAAAACTTAAAGATGATTTATTTTTAAACACACAAAACATAAATCGTTCAGGTCGTTTAACGCCCTTTGGCTGGTTTATTTTTTTATGTTATTTAAAATCAGCTTTGAGAGCAAAAAGAGATGGGAGACCTATACTTGCGTTTCTTTACTTGTGGAATGCTTTTGGTATGTTTAAAAATCCTATGTATCGTTATCCTTAGTTGAAAAATTGTTGATTTGTGCTTTTTTCTATTTTGTTTTTGTGTGGTTATTTTATTAAAATAAAAAAAACATTTTTTTTTTGAATATTGGATGCTTGGGCTATAAACATTATATACTAAAAACGATAATACTCGGGACGGATGATATAAATGAAGCAGATGAATAAGAAAGTCTTGATGGCGGCTTTAGCAGCGATCATTTTTTTGTTAGTCCCGTATACCTCGGTGGCTATAGATGAAGAAGTAGAATCCGAGATTACTCTTCAATGTGATTACTGTGAGAAGCTGGCACAACAATTGATTAACATAAAAGAAGAGATAGATGCGGCTAAGGTAGGCTGTGAAATTTATCAAAGACCGTTAGACTGTCTTAGGTTACCTGGTCTTAAAAATGAGTTCAGAAGATTACTGTGGCTGTGGGGACATAATTGTGAAGGTGATCCACCTGTAACTATTCCATTCTCATTTGAGTTAGGAGCAACAGTTGTTAATGCAGCTCAGGCTAATGGGGTGACTAAAGTGACGTCTACAACATCTTCTTCGTCAGGCTGTAATTGTCCATGTGGGCAAATAAATAATTAAAATCAAACTCTTTCTCTTTTTTTTATTTTTTGTTTGTGTAGGTTTTATTAAACTAAAGGTTTAATGCCCTCATCAGTTTTTTGCTAAAAAGTGTGTTTCAATAGGAGAAAAATATGGTTCAGATGCCGAGAGTGGGACTTGAACCCACGACATCACGGTCTTCAGCCGTGCACTCTCCCAGCTGAGTTACCTCGGCAAAAAATAAAAGTGCAATTAACTTTGTGTTTATTTTAGTTCTTTTAGAAGATCCTCAGCTGTTTTACTAATATTTGTAAGTGTTTTCCTAAGCAGGTTCATGGTTTTACTGGCTTCTTCTGTGGTGATTGCTCCCTGGGGTGATGGTTCTATGAGTCCATCTTGTTCTAGTATTCTTAGTGAGTATCGTACCATGTGCTGAGGGTAATTAGTTAGTTCTGATAGTTTTATTATTCCCATTGGTTGTTTTTCTTTTAGTGTTTCTAGTACGTGAATGTGTCTTTTTAGTATATCTAGCTCTGTTTCTATTACGCTTGTAAGAACACATCTTTCTTTCCTATCTTTATTCATAAATTTATTTCCCCTGAGTTAATTGTTAACACATGTAATCTAGTAATGTTATTTAAAAATCTCTATTGAAAAAATTGTGTTGTTTTTTATAGATATTTTTTTACAACCATAAAATCAAATGCGGTTTCTCCTAGTTTGTCGTATGCTTTGACTGTGATAACATAGTGATGGCGGAATAGTCTTATCCGATGGTTTCGTGTCCAGTTGCAGGTATATGGCTCAGTGGTGTCGTTTCCTATGAGTTTGCAGTTTATGTAGAATTCTACTTTTTCTATGCCTTGGTCTTCATCTGTAGCGTTTGCTATTAGTGTTATGTCTCCGATGATTAGTGTTGGTCGTAGTATTCTTATTCCTAGTAGGGTTTTTCTGTTGTTTATGTAGACTCCTTTTTGTGGTTTTGTTATTTTGATTGTTGGTGGAATGTTTTCTATTTCCTCTGTTTCTGTTTTGAAATTCCAGGTGTCTGATTGTGTTTTATCTTTTGAGTCGTTTGCTATGGCGTACCAATGGTATGTTTTGTTGTATGTTAGATCTGGCCATTCGATGGTGGCTGTTGAGGCGTTTGGGACGTTATATGTGGTTCCTATGAGGTTGTCATTGGATGCGTTGTAAAAGCTTACATTCATTGTGTCATCGTCAAGGTCTGTTACTTGTACGCTTAACATAGGGTTTAAAGAGATGTTTTCTGAGTTGTTACTTGGTGTGGGGTTTGTGGGTTTGTTTGGTGGGTTATTTGGTGGTATTGTGTATGTTATGTGTAGGTCCATGATGTACCCGGTGACTCCGTCTTCGATGTATATGGTTTGGTTATCATCTGGTATGATTTCTTGTCCCTGGTAGACTACGATGAAGCTCCCGGTTTGTTCTTCATGGTCCCAGAAGCCTAGGTTGTAGTTGGTATTGTCACCATAGAGGTTGTATTCGTAGGTCAGTGTGGTTTCTGTTATGTCGTTGAATACTAGTTTTATTTGGATGTTTTCTGGTGCTATTTCGTTGTTTATGTAGAGTATTCCTTTTACGCTGTGAGGATGACTACATGCTATTGTGTTTTGTGTAAAAGAAATAACTGATAATAATAGTAATATTGTGATTATAAATATTGATTTGTAGGCTTTGTTTTTATACATAAAGAATCCCCTTTTTAATTTTTCTTCTCTTCTTATATATTTAACATTGTATATAAACTATTTGTATGGGCAAATAAAAAAGTTAGAATATAAAAAGGAGAAAAATGTTGAGTTTTTTATTTTTTCTTTTTCTCTTTCTTTCTAGTAGCGAGATATGCTGCTGCGAGTAGTATTATTATCAATATGATTCCAAATAGATAGTAATACATTGTGTAATCGTCTTCATCCTCGTCACCGTCACCTGTTGTTGGTTCACTTGGTCCTGCTATTACAAAGGTTAATGTTGCGTTCCCTGAGTATGATTCGTTATCATATGCTCTTACGTTTACAGTGTATGTCCCAGGGGTTGCCCATGTATGTAGTTGCAATGGTGTTGGTGTTGCGTTTGCTAGGAATGTTGTTATTGTTTTTGTTCCATCTCCCCAGTAGAAAATATATTGTATTGTATCATTGTCACCATCTGTTGATACTGCTGTGAAGTTGTAAACTGTATCGTTATCCCCAGTTGTTGGGCCACTGATTATTGGTATCTCTGGTGGTTTGTTTAATTTGAGTATTGTAACTGTTGCTGGATCTGTATCTGTGTCTCCATCGTCATCTTCAACTGTTAAGACTGCTGTGTAGGTTCCATCCGTGGCATAAGTGTGACTAACAGTTTGACCAGTACCTGTGTTTCCATCTCCAAAGTCCCAGCTGTAGCTCTCTATAGTTCCATCTGTATCTGTGCTACCTGATCCATCTAATTCTATTGATTCACCTGGTACTCCTTGGTATGGTCCACCAGCATCTGCAACTGGTTCATCATTACCTGATGGCGGGTTGTAAGGTGGGTTATAGGGTGGTTCTTCTGGTGGTGATGTTGGTTCTTCTTTTGTTGTGAAAGTCCAAACTGGGCCAGATGTTATTCCACCGTTATCATCTTCAGCTATGATTTGCCATTGATATGTGGTATCGTAGCTGAGTGTAGGTAGATTATAAGATGTGCTAGTGTGATCGCTTTTTACTATTGGTAGTGTTGTTGTTCCAAAATAAATATCATATGTTACTGTGTCGCCATCTGGGTCTCCACCTGTCCAATCTAGGTCTGTGTTGATGCCTCTGTTGTTTGCTCCATCAGTTGGTGATGGGTTGCTTGGTGTGTTTGGTGGGTTGTTTTCTGGAATGCTGGAGATGTTGACTAGTATTTCTGCCCAATAGTAAATCACTCCCTTTTGTATAGTAACAGAGATATTGTATGGGTATTCATCTTCCGGCTCTAGTGAGTGTCCATCATAGACGATATGGAAATAACCTGGTTGATCCTCAAGATCATCATGTTTTCCATTGAATCCAAAGTAATAATTATTAGTTCCGCCTTGGTAACCGGGCTCACCGGTTGTTGTGCTTTCAGTTCCATCTCCAAATTCTAGATCTATTTGTACGCCTTCCCCTGCAGGAATTGTATCTGTTCCATCATCTAAATATAATATTCCTTTGATTGTATAAGCATCAGTTGCTTCTGCTGTTGGTAGTATTGCTACGCCTATTGATATTAGCATGAGTATTGCTATGAATATTGATGTTTTCTTTTTCATTTTGACCTTCCCCGTTGGTTTATTTTGGTTATTCGTTTTCATGGTATTTAATGGTATCGATAAAGCCAACTATTGGTGGAATTTTAGGTTTCCCACCAATTGTAGTAAATTATTGACTCATCTGATACTTCAGTTGTACTTGGCATAGATGTAGATCCATATGCGGTGTTTACTTCTGAATATTGCCCACAGAAATCTCCCGTATAGGATGCGTTGAACTCTATTACAATCTGTTCATCTGGTTCTAGTGTTCCTATGAAGTTGAAATACATTGCATGTGTTGCTGGGTCATAGTATGAAGCAGTAAGAGTTAATCCTTCTGGGTACTCTATGTGATGGTTTCCATCATAGGTAACGTTTTCTGGTAGTTCATCTCTGATGTAGATGTCACCTACTATTGGGCATTCTCCTGTGACGAAAAACTCGATTTTGAATCTCGCATAGTTATCATCTTGTCTTGCGTATCCATATGAGTTATACCAGTCTTCATATACATGGCACCAGGTGTATTTCCACATTGCATAACTTGGTGTGCATTCCTCGCAGGGTACTATCACCCATGCCCAGTCTTCATCTGTTATTGGGCAGCATCCATTATCACATTCATAGGTCGTTAATATTACTGTGTTATTGTATTCACCACACTCATCCACAGTTGCATTGAATTCAATATATAGTAGCATACCTGCAGGTAACTCCATTGGTGTTCCGAATTCATCTTCGCTCCATAACAGTATTGTTCCACCACTGTAGGGTATTTGTGAAGGTTCGATTTCAACATAAAAGGTCGTACCCATGTAATGAACAGTTATATTCGTGGTTTCTGGTATATATATTAGTCCTGTGGGTAGGAAGTCAGAGGCATTTCCACCGCATAGATTACATCCATCTTCTGGGACGTATATGGTGATGTTAAATGTTACCGTGGCTCCTTCTTCTACTTCTGTGCTATCAGCCCAGCAGCAACCATCCCAAACAGATTTTTCAACTTCCACGCATGGTTCACATTCTGGTTCACATATATATGTGAAAAACACTTCATCTGATTCACCCGTGTTTCCACAGGCATCATCAGCGTATGCATAAACAGAGTAATCATGTCCATCTTCCCATTCTGGAATATCAGTGAATTCCCACGCATGACTCATTGGATCTGGATTATAGTCACATGAGAGATTTGTCTCATCTCCCCAACCGGTACCAGTCCACCATGCATCTGCAGTCCAATCTTTTATGGTTATGTAGACATCTGTTACAATGGTTTCACACTCACCATCATATGCAAATCCTGTTATCTCATAGGGCTCCATGCAGTTATCATATACTGCTTCATCTTCGGGGTAGGTTACCTCTACATATGGGTCGTTATCATCGATGAACATGAACCATATTGTATCACTGCAAGTGCAGCCGCCCATGTCTGTAGCAGTTGCTGTAAGTATTATTGTATGTCCACACTTGTATGTTAGATCAATTTCCTCAGTGTTTTCACAGTACCAATCATTGTTTACATCATCATAGACACATGGTAGTATAGTTTCAGTTTCAACCCATGCGGTTCCATTCCAGTATTCACCAGTATCATCATCATAAACAACTAGGGTTACCTCGACTACACTTGTTTCTAGGTCACAGGCAAATCCCCAAATGTCACCCTCGAGGCATTCATTGTAGAATACTTCCTCATCCTCTGGGTATTCAACTGATACCTCAGGACAAGTGTTATCTATGTAGAACCTTGCTGCCTCAGTCATATGTATCCAGTACCAACCATCTATAAGGATGTGTTGAAGTGGTCCACCATTCATGAATTCTTCTTCCATGTTATACCAGTAGCTGTCCCATGTTCCAACTTCAAAGACAAAGTCCCAGTATGGATCGATAGATGCAAAGACGCTTAAAGTACTGTTATCGCAGCCTAGTACTGCTAGGTTAATTGGTCCGTTCCATCCTTCCTCAAGCCAGATATCATATTCTATATTGGATATTACTACGAACGTGGTATCATCATATGCACGGTTACCATATTCATCTTCTGCTTTTGCCTCAAGGTTAAGCTCTGATCCACTGTGGTAACAATATATTGGTATCTCAGCTGTGAAGTATCCATCACCCTCATCGGTTACTGGGTAGAACAAGTCTGGTGCACCATATGGTTGATCTAGCCAGATTGTTACATCTAAGTTGTAGTCTTTTGGCATTCCGTTGTATGCTGGTCGATATGCTTGAACAACGACCTCAATGTATTTCTGGTCGCATTCTACCTCGAATTCATCCCACTCTGGGAATAGAATGTTACATACAACAGGTCTCCACATGGCTTCTTCAACTAGTGAGAATTCTTCCTCGTCATATGCGCCCCAGCGTCCAAAGTCATCCTGTCCACGTACGTATATAGTATATTCACCGGCTTCCCAACCAGTTGTATCAAGAGTTGTATTAATGTTTTCACTTGTCTCATCAAAGGCTCCATCAGATGGATCCATGTTACCAGTTAGAACTGTATTGCCCCAGAAATCAACTACATAGAAATCTGCATCTGCGATAAAGGCTATTGTACTAAACGTTGTAGCAGTAACTTCTAACTCGGTTCCAATAATTGAGCATTCAGGCATTACATCAGTACCAGATGTTGTTGGTCCTGGTCTCGCTCCAACAAGAACAGTAACATTATCACTGCCCATGCATCCTGCTCTGTCAGCAACAGTGAGAACAAGGTTCTGAGGTCCATCTAATACTTCCACTGGAATTGATAAATCACCGACACAACCACCAATACCACTATCATAGTAAAGTGGTGGCAGTGATATTCCATCAAGTGTCACATAACATGGAGTACCAGTTACAACACCAGACAAAGTATCAACTATATCTGCTTCGAGATGTATTGGTCCAAGTCCGACATCCTGTCCATTTGTTGGTAAAGTTATGTTTATTTCTGGTGGAATATTATCAATTCCTATGAAAACTATGTTTTGATCTGCGACAAAGTCAGCGAGCCAATCTGCAAGTAGTTCAACTACACAGCATTCATCAAAGTAACATTCCGCTATCGCCTGTAATATATAGGTATGTACCAGCTCAAGTAAACTATTCCAATCATTTCCAAGTCTGTCTTCTACGCCTACTACAAATAATACAGTACCATTTATACCAGTGTTCTCAGGTATTACAACGTTACCTATGTATTCATGTGATTCCTCGTCATAAACAAAATTGGTAGCATCAAGTGAAATTATCTTCGGCTCAGGGAATATATCAATGATACATGCTTTACCTTCTGACCCCTCTCCTATTCCCACAGCGCAATCATAGCCCATTCCACAGTAACCATGTGGACCTTGTATATCCTCTGCGAATGCAACTGTTGGAATGCTTTCGCCATCACTGTACCATCCATCTGTTGGTTTGATGATTATAACATGTGGTGGTGTGTTATCAACAACATGGTATTGGACATGCCAGTCCTCAAGTGCAAGACCATTTGTTAAAAAGTCAACTGCATGCCATGTGATCTTCCACCAGCATTCCCGTGGTAAGGTAAAGTTGAACCTTATAACCCCTGGTTCATCGTCTAAATCGTAGACACCATCGTTGTCCTCTATCGTATAATCGTTATAATAGTTATATGAGCCATTGTAACAGCTGTGCTCCAAAGTAACTTCTAAATAATCTACTCCAACATCACATGGTGCTTTTTCATCAACTGATACTAAGCTAAACTCGGTATCTGACGTCACCCACCATAAACCTTTGTCTTCATCCCACCATTTTGGTTCACCAATATACTTGGTTGTTTTTGGTGGTTGACTATCTACACGATGATACTGGACATGGTCATCTTCTTTGTTGTCAAATAGATCAACTGCGTACCATACTATTTTATGCAAACAGTCTTCCATTATTTTGAACTGATATCTAACTTGACCTATATCTCCATCAGAATCGTTTTCACTTTCATCTTCGATGTCTTCAGACCATAATAGTTCACCTGGTTCTATTACACTGTTATTGTTTGAATCCCACCATAGCTCTACATGCAAGTATTTTACTCCTACCATACATGGATACTCTTCTTGGTCATATGAACTAATTTTCACTATTGTATCATTGTCACGTAGCCAGTAGTATAATTCTTCATCATTATCTATAGTCCCGTTTCCATTTAAATCCTCGTGATAGGTTGGACCAATTAGTTCTTTGTTGCTTTCAGGTGCTGAACAGTCAACATAAAAGATTTCAACGTCTTCCCTTGTGTTTTCAAGGCAATCCATGGCTTTAATCTCTAAGGTGTGAACACATGATTCAGTGAAGTAGATTGTTTTTGGTCCTACGTTTAGGATATAAGTGGTTATATCCTGCCAGGGTCCCCATTCATCATCGTTTATTTTTATCCTATATCCAACATATGTTAGATTATTGCAGCATCCTTGATCCCATGCATCAATAGTTATAGGAGTATCACATGATACCCAGTAGTCTCCAGGATTATCCCCTACTACTGGAATGTTTGGATCACCAACTGTTTTATCAATGTATGGTGCCTGGTCATCAACATAGAATGTTTCATTATGATAGGTTATGTGTCCTAGGCAGTCGTATGCTCTTAGGTCTAGGTTATGGAAACATTCCTCCTCAAATTTAAATATGTAATATCCAACATATGCACCACAAGGTTCCTCGTAAAGATTATCTGCAACATTTAACCAACCGCTACTGTAGGTATCATTCCATACACGATACTCAAAAACGATTGGATACGGGCAGCATCCTTCATCCCAAGCTTTCAAATATATTGATGTATCAGTGGTTACACAGTAATCAGCGCCTTCTACCCCAGTACAGTTTGGTTCTCCAACTTTTTTATCTATAACTGGGTATGTATCATCTACATAGAATGTCTCGTTATCATATACTACATGTCCGAGACAATCGTATGCTTTTATGTCAAGATGATGGAAGCATTCGCTCTGGAAATTATAAACAAATGGTAAAGTTGTTATGTCAACCCATCCAGTGTCATGGTCGTCACCTGGTTCATTAGGACCATTCCATACACGGTATTTTACAGTTAAACTCGGGCAGCATCCCAGATCGTATGCATTTATAGTTATATCTGTCTCGGTGGTAACACACCATTTATCAACATGAGCATCGACATATGCCCAGGTTGGATATGCTTGATCACTGGTTCCACCGCAGTTAATCGTGAATTTCAGCTGTTGTCCACTGTACCCAGATATATCAATGCTTACAGTCTGCCATCCTGTGCTTTTTAAAGCAGTACCACTCCCCCAGGCACCTTGAGAGTAAGAAGCTATTGTTGTCACCCCATCAGCTGTTTCAAGAACATAGCTAAAGTGGTTAAGCCCTGTATAATCATATGTGAAAATATTATAAGCAAAACTAAACGTGTTGCCATCAGCGGTGAATACCTGTGATATCTTGTTATCACCAATTGGTTGAGATCCACCTACGCCTCCGTTGTCATCTCCAAGCCTTGCCATGTATTTACCATACAATGGAGAAGTAAAACCATCATTTGTCACTACTGAAACACTGTCGACTTGTGACTCAATCTGCCAATAGGTTAGATCACCAGTTTCAAAACCAGGGTTTTTAAGACCACTGTTTGAAACACCACCATCGCAATTTGGATCTCCTACTTCTTTAACAATACGTGGATAAGTATCATCTACATAGAATGTTTCATTGTGGTAGGTTATGTGTCCTAGGCAGTCGTATGCTTTTAGGTCTAGGTGATGGAAGCATTCATCATCAAAGTAGAATTCGTACCATCCACAGCCAAGATCGTTAAGGCTGCTGAAATCTAGCCATCCTGTGTCTGCACCGGATTCATTCCATACACGGTATTCATATGTTGCATCACATGGACAGCAGCTGTCATAGTGAACCTTAAGTTTTATTTGTGTACCAGTGGTTACACAGTAATCTGCACCGTCAGGATCTGGACAATTTGGAATTCCTACGATTTTTTCTATCCATGGTTCCTGATCATTTACATAGAATATTTCGTAATCCCAGAACGCGTCATCGTATCCATTTTTAAGACAGTCATACGCTCTAATTACAAGTCTGTGTTTACATTCATCTGGGAAGTTAAATTGTACTGTGTATGGTGTCCAGGTTCCAATATCCCATGCTTCACCATTCCATGAGTCAATCCTGTACTCTAAAAAGTCAGATGGGCAGCATCCCTTAGGAATTAACTGCAATGTGATATAAGTCTCTGTTGTTACACAGTAATCACCCTCATCGAGACATTCACATTCATCATCTGTATGATCACATTTTGGATCACCAACGGTTTTAATGAACTCTGGTGCCTGGTCATCAACGAAGAATGTCTCATTGTGGTAAACCATATTTCCAAAGCAATCAGTTGCTCTTAGGTCTAGGTGATGGAAACATTCAGTTTCGAAATGGAAATCCCAACCGTTGTATGGTACTTCTGACCATCCTGTGTCAAATCCTGTTTCATTCCATACACGGTATTCGAATGTTACCTCACATGGACAGCAGCTGTCATAGTGTACCCATAACCAGATAGGTGTAGTTGTTCTTACACAGTAATCAGCACCACTTACACCAGTACAGTTAGGTGTTCCAACTATTTTCTCAATCTCAGGAGATGAATCATTTACATAGAATATCTCATAATCCCAATCACCATCATCCCAGCCATTTTTCAGACAATCATATGCTCTCACTATAAGCTGATGTTCACATTCCTCTGGGAATTTGAAAGACATAGTATACGTCTGCCAACCAGTCCAACCATATCCACCTGTTGGTAACTTAGGATTAATCATATACTCAATAGTCACACCAGTATCTAGACAACATCCATTTTCAGTAGCCTCAAGAGTAACAGTTGTATCAGTGGTTACACAGTAATCACCCTCATCGAGACATTCACATTCATCATCTGTATGATCACATTTTGGATCGCCAACAGTCTTAATCAGCGTAGGCTTCTGATTATCTACATAAAATGTTTCATTATCATAAGCAATGTTTCCAAGACAATCCTTTGCTTTTATCTGTAATAGATGTTTACATTCTACATCACCGAAATTAAACGTATAAATATCGTCAAGAACCGCAGTGGTTATATCATTCCATCCATTCCAGCCACCATCATACCATACACGGTAGCCAACATATTCAAGTTTATCACAACATCCAAGATCCCATGCATCAATCTCTATCTCAGTATCCCCTCTTACACACCACGTATCTACGTCTTCACCAAAAATAGATTCATAAATAAGCCCTTGGTAACAGTTTTCTTCATTAACTATCTTCTCTATATATGGTGCTTGTTCATCAACAAAAATTGTTTCATTATTTGTTTCCTCAGTGTTACATAATGGATCTTTTGCAAAGTACTCTACATAATGTTTACATTCCTCTGTAAGTTTTAACTTGGGGCATTCGTGATATCTATACCAGTATATATCTTTCCAGTATTCAACACTACTTGGGCCATAAGAGTAATAGCTACCCTGACCGTTTTCATCTGGATACCAACCTTCCCCAGGAACAAAAACTCTGAAAAACGTCATAGTATCTGGATAAATACAAGGTTCTTCTCCAACGTTCACAGTTATTATACTTATAGTTGTATCCGTAGTTACACAAACACCTTCATCGTTTTCACAGCTATCTCCCATGTATTCAAGATGTGTCATTGGTGCTACTGCATCTACTTTATGTACTTGTTTATGAGTCCCAGGATAAGCTAGTTCCAAGTTTCCAAGTTTATCAATTGCCCAGTGTTTAATCCAATGCCAACAGCTTTCGTTGATATGTATTTTTGTTTTTACAACGCCAAGAGTGTCATCTAAATCTTTATAAGGTCCATCACCAACTGGATCATTATCTTTAATTTCAAAAGTACGTTGAATTTTCCATTTGCCATTTATGGTTTGGTTAGTTGCTATTTCAATATAAAGTATTTCTACTCCTACTCCACCAGGTATACAACCAGTATCTGTTGAGTTTATCCATTTCCATGTACAGTTACCAATCCAGCACCAGTTTTCTGGTGGGCCAGTAATTGGGATATTTGGTTCAAGTAAAACATAAGTGGTTGTTGGTGGATCTATATCAACATAGAAATCTACAGCGTTAATACCGTTATAGTTCCCGCAGTTATCATAAGCTTCATAATCTATTTCATGCCAGCAACTATAATCATTAAAATAAATCACAACAGATATATTTGTAGTCGGGTCAAGATCTTCCGGATCTCCATCATCTACTCTTTCCCATACACCTACATCATGGGTATATCGGATATAGTCTACGCCGCTTTCGTCATCTGTTGCATTTATCCATACCGGCGTGTTAGGCCCAATCAGCCATCTTTGTCCTTCTGTACCAGAAGCCCATATTTTCGGCTCTCCAAATTCTACATATACATCAGGTGGCGTGTTGTCGTCACCACAATCGTATCCTCCTGCCTGAACTGGTGCTGCTAATAGCACTAAACCAGATATTACAAAAAATAGTGCTACTATGCTTACACCAAATATTTTACTATACTTACGTCTATGATCTATAATTTTTCCATTTTTCATATTCTTTACCTCTTTGAACAATTTTTAATCTATTAGGTGTTCCCCCGTACCTATACAACGCATAGGCACGTTTTTATATCCCAATGACGGACCAATATATAAATATTTCGATAAAAGTATTTTTATATGAATTCTCTTATCTTTTTATCCTCTCCATAAGGGATAACAAAATCCCCTTCTAAACTCACGACCCATTGAGATATTCTCTAACTTAACACCAGTTAATACTCCCTCTAAATAATAATGACAAATACTATCATCATTAATATCTAGATTACTAATTAATCCAGTATAGCAACATTAGGAGATTAATAACCCTTGCTATAGTCATTTTTATAAAAATACCAAGAAAAAATTAATATCAACAAATGTACCATATACAATATTACAACTAATCTAATTCTCCAAAAAAATCATTAACATCATTCGGCTTTTCCCAAACAAATTACTATCATTAATATACTACTTTTAACAATTACCAAAATAAAGGTGAAAAAAATGAATAAATCAAAAATTGTTGGAATAACAGTAATATTTATAGTATTAATCGCAGCAATATTTGTAGGGATTTACTACCAAAATAAAGATACAAATTATAAAAAAACTGATGTAACCCAAAAAGAACAAAAACCAGTCGCAGTAGATACAAATGCAACAAATGAGACCGTAGACCTACTCGTAAACGCTATGAATAAATTCTCGTTTGAATTCTACAAACAACTAATAAGCGACAACACTGAGAACATATTTTTCTCACCATATAGCATCTTCGTCGCATTGGCAATGACATATAAAGGAGCACGAAACGAAACAGCAGATGAAATGTACAACGTACTCAATTTCCCACAGAACAATGACACCGTACTATGCTCCTTTGGAAAAATATACAACCTTCTAAACATAGAAAAAGAATACACACTACACACAGCTAACGCACTATGGGTCAGGGAAAACTACCCATTTCTAAGTTCTTATCTAAAATTCATTGAAAACTATTATATGGGTAAAGCAACAGAGATAGATTTCACAAACCCTGAACAAGCAGCTGAGATCATAAATCAATGGGTTGAAGATCATACAAATGGAAAAATCGAGGATTTAGTCCCAAGTAGCGCTATTGATCCTTTTTATACAGCTTTAATTCTCACAAACGCGATATATTTCAAAGGATCCTGGCTACAACAATTTGACCCAGATGACACAACAGAAAAAGATTTCGAAGTCTCACCAGGTAACACAGTAGAGGTGCCCATGATGAGTATCACCGGTGAAGACGCAGAATTTAACTACACAGAAACAACGGATTTACAAATCCTAGAATTACCCTATGAAGGCGATGACTTATCGATGCTAATACTACTCCCTAAAGAAAACAATCTAACAAACCTTGAACAATCCATAAATAGCATTAATCTCTCCCTTTGGAAAAAATCACTATCAGAAACAAATATCAATATTTACATACCAAAATTCACCATGGAAACAGACTACACCCTAAACGATTATTTAAAGAACATGGGAATGAACATACCATTTACCCCCCTCGCAGATTTCTCAGGTATGACAGGGAAACAAGACCTATTCATAGATAGAGTAATACACAAAGCATTCATTGAAGTAAACGAAGAAGGCACAGAAGCCGCAGCAGCAACCGCAGTGATGATGACAATGGGCATCGCCCTTCCACCAGAACTAGAATTCAACGCTAATCACCCATTCATATTCCTAATACAACACAAAGAAACAAGTAACATCCTATTTATGGGAAAAGTCTACAACCCCTTAGAATAAAAAAACAGTTTTACTCCTCTCTTTTTTTTATATATTTTTTTCAATGACTGGTAAAATCTTACAGAGATTATTCCCCTCTACAACATAATCAGCAGCATCCCGTACACAATCATCACCAGGGTTAAAAGCTATACCCAGGCCACAAGTCTCAAACATAGGAATATCAAAACAAGAATTACCAACAGCAGCAATACGATTAAGAGGAACACCAAGCTGGTTAGAAATCTCCACCACAGTTTTCTCCTTATACATAAGCTGAACCTTTAACGCACCCTCACCATTAACATAACCATTCTCATCAACTTTAGTACCATTAGCAAAAACAAAATCAATACCAAGATCCCTTGCTACTCGTTCAGCGAGGATATCAAGACCCGCGCTAACAATACTTGTCTTCACATTTTTTTCTCTAATTATTTTGATACATTCCTTTGCTCCTTTCATCAATGGGACATCTGATAAAATCTCAACCAGTCTATCCCGGGTAACAGGTTTACCATTCTCTCTCCAAAGCAGGACATCCCTTTTTATAAACTCCAAGTCATCAATTTTACCCTTTAGGTATTCATCAACTGAGTGATCGTTACAAGTGCCGAAATAATCATGGATGTATTTCCAGGAGCTTATAATATCAGTAAGTACACCATCCATATCGAAAAGAACAAGCTCAATCTTACCATTACTATTTGCTTTAAAAGGATTCATCGTTCTAGTTTTTTTATAACAATAGAATCTACAATTTTTTTGTTGCATCACTGAAGGTGTCATGAGACCTCTGGTATAATAATTTTAAGACACATAAAAAAAACTTGAACCAACCCATATTCTCTTTTTTAGTTCTTATTTTTCAACCAGTTGAAACTCCTAATCTTACTAGTTTTACCAAAACCACATGCTGCGCATACTCTTTTCTGAATATGATAAGCATGTTTACCGCATCTTCTACAAATCGTATGAGTCCTCTTGCCACCCATCTTCGATGCTGTTCCCTTAGTCATAAAATATCTACCTCAACTTTTTATGGTGAAACATAAATAATGTTATCGCCTCTAACGATCACCATGTTATGCTTAGCAGATGATTCACCTTTTATTATTTCCTCAGTGTTTTTTAAAACAAGGTTCATATGAGGAACATCATAACCATCTAATATACCATGATAGCTTCGTCCACTTCGTAGTTCAACTATTACACGGTTATTAAGACTTGAATGTAATATTTTCAATGGTTTTTCCATATTGTTTACCCTAGGGGGTCGGAATAGATATCCTATTTATAAGCATTTGGGCCTCAAAAACGTTAAAAACAAATACACAAATGACAGATAGTTATGAAAATAAAAAACCGGCATAGAATAAAATCAAAAGAAATCAGAGAATTTCAAAATGAGTTACAGAAATCTTTTAACCAAGAATTTTTTGGTAACAAAACCTCTGTTGAAACCGGGGAATTCGAGGGGATAAAGATAGTCCTGGTAGATGATGAACCCTGTTTCATGATACATGATGGTAAAATCGTTTTCACCCTATATGGTGTTAACAGGTTTAAACCAAAGGAGAACTTTGTTGTTGTGGATATGGGTGCAGTCAAGTTTGTCACTAATGGTGCAGATGTTATGGCACCGGGTATTGTGGATGCTGATGAGGGTATTGCTGAGGGTGATCAGGTTTGGGTTTGTGATGAGAGGAATCGTAAGCCTTTGGCTGTTGGTATTGCTGTTATGACTGGTGAACGGATGGTTGAAGAGGATAAGGGTAAAGCTGTTGAGCTTGTTCATTATGTTGGGGATGTTGTGTGGGATTTTTCTATTTAGTTTTTAATTATTAACTTTTTTTAATATCGGGTGTGGGAAATATTTATATACTGGGTCTCGTATTACATTCCCACATAATTCCCACAAAAGGTGTAAAATGAACTCAATAGTAAGATTAGACATACGAGGACGACTAGTCCTACCAAACGAATTCCGAGAATCCCTCAACCTAAAAGAAGGAGACGAAGTAATCATAAGTCTAGACAGAAAAACAGACACACTAACAATCAACCCAATATACGGAAAACCAACCGACCTAGTCAAAATGGAAATAGAATTCGGAGACACACCAGGATGCCTAGCAAAAATCGCAAAAAAAATCGCAGACCAAAAAATAGACCTCATAATGACCGAATCAAAAAGCTCACAACGAGGCAAAAAAGCCCGATGGGATGTCATCGCAGATATATCAAAAACAAATAAATCAATAAATCAAATCAAACAAACACTATCACAATCTGGTTTTATCGAATCAATGAGTATCACGAAGATAACTCGTGATCGACTTCATCGTTGAACAATTCAATTTTACCCCATTTTTTTACGAGTCCACTAAACTCACTAGTGGAAAAAATAAAGGAGGTGTAATATGTGATAGAAAAAAAACAATATAAAAGAAAGACCGTCGACAACAAAAAAACAGAGAAATCCAACATATACAAAGCAGGTCGAATATTAGATATAAACAGAAGAGAAATAAACGCAACAATTAGAAAGAAAAAAACAATGTTGCTAGCAGGATTATTGATAATGTCTCTCTCTTTTTTGGCCGGCTTTCTCTCCAACAGTGGCCCGCCAGGATACCACTATGGAGGAGTTAGCATGAAGGATTTCTTAGAAATCTGGAGATTTTATTAAAAACAAAAAGAAGAGGTGTTACCCCCGTCGGTACCACCTCTTTTATCCAGATTATTTTGGAGGTTTAATAAAATGTTCAACAGAAAATATGTTCCTTATTCAACATTGATTGAACTTACTTTGAAATGCAATATGAGATGCGTACACTGTGGTTCTTCAGCAGGGTACACGAGAAAAGATGAACTATCTACAAATGAATGGATGAATGTCATAAGACAACTATCTAATCTGAAATGTAAACTAGTTACATTACTAGGTGGAGAACCATTCATGAGGAAAGACTGGGATATAATCTCACGTGAAATAAGAGACCAAGGGATGGATTTAACAATAATCTCAAACGGTTTATGTATCGATGATTCAATTATTAAAAAACTAAGATATCTAGGCCTTTATACTATTGCAATAAGTCTTGATGGTGCATCACCAGCGACACATGACTATATAAGGCAAGTAAAAGGATCTTTTGTGAAATGTAAAGGAGTTCTGAAATCATTAAAAGAAGCAGATATCCCCACAAGCGTTGTAACAACACTAAATAAAACAAATCTCAAAGACCTACCATCTCTAAGAGAACTTCTTCTCAACAAAGGAATCGCATGGCAAATACAAATCGGAGTTCCAATCGGCCGCTTCACCAAAGATCAAATGCTCTCCGAAGAAGAATTCTACGCAGCTGCACTTTTCATATCATCAACAAGGAAACAATATACCTTCAAAGAACTACCAATAACAGGAGCACACTGTTTCGGTTACAACTCCTCTCTGCTACCAAATATTATGCTTTCACCATGGCGAGGATGCCAAGCAGGTATCTCGGGCCTAGGCATACAGAGCGATGGCATGATTAAAGGATGTCTCTCTTTAACAGATGAATTTATAGAAGGAAACATCAAAAAAGATAAAATCGAGGAAATATGGAATAATGCAAACGCGTTTTCTTATAACCGAAAATTCACTACAAAGAATCTAAAAAACGGTTGTAAAGATTGTAAATACGGAAAAAACTGTAAAGGCGGATGCCTATCAGTATCAACATCACTGACTAACCAGGCTAACAGTGATCCATACTGTCTATATCTAATAGAAAAAGACATGAAGATTTAATTCTTCATATTATGATATTTTCTACCAAATGTTTATAAAGACAGATTTATTTTAGAATACAGGTAAAAACACTCAGGAGATGAGAATTATTATGGGAATTGTTAACAAGATTTTAGGTGCTAAGAAATCTGGTGATGCTGAGGGATATGTAGACCTTGAAAAATATGTTGAAACAAGTGGCACTGCAACACCTGGAGCTCAAATGTACGTCCGAGTTGGCGAGATTCAGAGATACGAGGATATAAAAGAATTCGCAGATTATGTATATGGTGGGAATGTTTTAATCCTTGATTTTTCACCAATTGCAGACGAAGAAGTGATACTTAAAAGGATAACGAATGATCTTAAGAAAATGATGAAAGAGATCAATGGGGATATCGCGGGTATTGGTAATAATTTAATGATCCTTGCTCCTACAAATGTAAAAGTTGAGAGACGTAAACTCCGTGGTAAATACGCTTAAAACTACCCCTAATTTTTTTCTTTTAATTTTTTTCATAAAGCAATAATGTTGGGAAGAGAAGGGAAGGGAAGGGAATCTGGAAGGGTGGATGGTAAAGATGAAAGGAAGAAAATAATTGTTTTCCAGATTCCTCTGAGATATACTCTGTGTCTTTTTATATATAAATATTTCTAGGTATTTTGTCATAATGAAAAAATAACAACAGAAGAAAAAACAAAACGGACCCAGAGGGATTCGAACCCTCGTTACCGGCTCCGAAGGCCAGTAGGATATCCAGACTACCTCATGGGCCCAATGCGGAATCGCATTTATTAAAACTTTAATAAACTTACCTAAAAACCCTACCAAATACTAAAACACTATTACTATCTATTAATAATAAAAGAAAGGTATAAATAGCAATTTAATCATAACAAAAACAATCGGATGAGATGCGCATAGGGTCAAACAAGATATAGATTATACTCTATCTCTATAAACCCTATAAAAAAACCAATTAAGGGATGCGGATGCGGAATAAAAGGAAGTATAAAAACTCAATAGAATTACTTTTATCTAGGAGGGGACTATCTTGAAAAAAGATAAAAATATTGAAAAACCTTTTTCTAACAAAAAAGTTGATATCTCTGAAATTGAAAAAAAAGCTGATAACATACTAAAAAACAGGAAAAAACTAGAAAAAACAGACTCAGAAAAAATCAACGTTGAAGACTTCTCCATAAAAAACAAGCAAGGAGACTCTGTTTTTTATGTAAAAGCAAGCTCAAAGAAAAAAACAAATCAAGACCATGAAGAACTAAGTGATAAAATAATATCTGAAGCCAGAGATAACCTAGGAGAAGAACCCCTCCCCATAGAAGAAATAGAAAAACAAGTTGATGAAGTTATTAACAAACCTAAGAAAAAAACTGGTAAATTAAAAATAAAACTTGGTAAAAAAAGAGAAGATGAACCTCTGGAAACAGAAACAGTTGAAAAACCTGCTACTAAATCTGAAATATTTGAGGAAGTCCCTGATAAAGTTGAAAATGTACCCGAAACTAAAATAGAAGAACTACCTACCCTAGAGCCAAAAGTAGAAATCAAACAAGAAGAAACACCATCACCTGAGCTAGAAAAACCTGAAGAAACCATACTACCTCCGGAACCAGAAACTAAGCAAGAAATACCACCACTCAAAATAGAACCCCTAGAAGAAAAACCATTGGAAGAAACTATTTCACAACCAGAAAAAAAAGAACCACAAATAGAAGAAAAAACAGAAGAAACCTTCGAACCTAAAAAAACTCCAGAAATTATAGAACATGAAGAAAAACCTAAAATCACCAAGAAACCTAAGAGACTCCGATTTCTAAAGAAGAAAAAGCTCTCTGATGACAAAGAAATCGGTGATTTAGTAGAGAAATATGATGGAAAACTCATCTTCTCAGATACGACCTCATCTGAAACTGATTTTCCCCAAGAAGATGATGATGCTAAAATATTAGATGAAAAAATCGCATCAACATCAAATCAAGTTGACATTGATATACCTGTGGATGTTGGAGAAGCCAAAGCTATTGAGCTATCAAAAAAACATAGATTCTTTGGAAAAAAGAAAAAAAGATCCCCCAAAACTAAAATACCCCTAGGAGAAAAACAAGAACAAGATCAAGAAGAAAAAAAACCATTTAATGAACTTAAATTCCGCGTTGAAAATCTACCCACAGAGCCTGATGAAGATGAAGCAAAATTACTAGATGAAAAAATAAGGGAAACACCTGACGAAACTGATACAGATGAAAATGGAAACGAAGTTGAAAACAAAGCAGTTGAACTAGCTCAAGAACATATCAAAGACAACCCAATATTAACTATTGAAAAAGAAACAATAGTTGGTAAAAAAGATGAAAAGAGTTCTAGTGAGTCTTTTGACTCGTTCTTAGAAGAAAGCGAAGTAAAAGAAGAAGAACATGTTTTTTTTGATGAAGCAGATCATAGGAAAACATATGTGGGATGGAGCCCTCAGACAACTGATAAAAAGAAAACAGCAACCCCATTAGCAGGCCAACCTGAGATTGATCCTGACCTTAAAGGCATACAAGATATTGAACTACCAAAAGAACTTTTACAAAGTAAATCCGTTAAATTATCTGACCTAGGTTTCTCAGAGAACGATTGGGACGAGCTAGAGTTCTATCCACTTCATGAGCCTTTTGCATATGTTGAAGTACTCAGAGAAAGAGAAAGCCTTGATAAATGCTATTTCTTAGTTGAAATTGAGTTAACAGATAGTGAAAAAGAAACCATGGATTTCATACTTGAAACAATGACAAAGTTGACAATAGACACAGCTGAATTAGAGGAAACCGGGGATGACAACTACCTAGCTGATAGAATAGATGAAATATTACAAGCCTATGACGTCAAAGTCAGCGAAGAATCTAAACATAAACTATTCTACTACATAGGTAAAAATTCTTTAGGTCTGGGTAAAATCGACCCATTGCTAAGAGATCCTAACATAGAGGATATATCATGTGATGGATCTGGTGTACCAATCTTTTTGTATCATAGAAAATATGGCTCTGTGAGGAGTAACATCGAATTTGATGATGAAGAACAACTTTCATCTTTCATTTTTAAACTTGCTCAGAAATGTGGTAAACATATCAGTATCGCTGAGCCTATGCTTGATGCAACCATGCCAGATGGCTCCCGTGTTCAAATGACTCTCAGTGATGAAATAACTGCTAAGGGCTCTACTTTTACCATACGTAAATTTCGTGAGGATCCTTTCTCACCACCTGACCTAGTTGAATTCAACACAATGTCATCAGAAATGATAGCATATATGTGGATCGCTGTAGAAAACGGAATTAACACATTATTCGCAGGTGGCACAGCTAGTGGTAAAACCACTGCATTAAATGCGCTTTCTTTGTTTATACCCCGGGAATCCAAGATTGTTTCTATTGAGGAGACCCGTGAGATTAATCTTCCGCATCCGAATTGGATTCCTGGGGTTGCTCGTTCTGGTTTCGGAGAGGTCGTCGCTGATAAAATGGTCGGTGAGATTGACATGTATGATCTGATGAAAGCTGCTTTACGTCAACGACCTGAGTACATCATAGTTGGTGAGATCCGTGGAAAAGAAGCCTATGTATTGTTTCAAGCTATGGCCACGGGTCATGCTACTTATAGTACTGTTCACGCTGACTCCGCTAAAGCCCTCATCCACCGCCTTGAAGGAAAACCAATTGAGATACCTCGTATAATGTTACAAGCACTTGACATAGTCTCAATACAGATAACTACCCGTGTAAAAGGTAAACGTGTACGTCGCTGTAAACAAATCGTTGAGATCATCGATATTGACCCTACTACCAAGGAGATTCTCACAAATGAGGTATTCCGATGGGACCCTGTAGAAGACAAATTCATATTCTCAGGTAAAAGCTACATATTAGAACGAATACGAGCTGAAAAAGATCTAACAAGGGAAGAAATGACTGAAGAAATCAAAAACAGGAAACTCGTAATCGAATGGATGAATGACTCAAACATACGTGAATTTAGAGATGTCACCAAAGTACTATCTCAATATATTGAAAACCCTGGAGAAGTAATAAACCAAGTAGAGAAAAAAATTACTATCAAAAATAAAAGCAAATAGAGAGTTGTCTAAAAATAATGACTAAAAAAATCGCTATATGCCCAAGTTGTCATACAAAAATATCAGTTAAGGGTGAACCCGGTCAAAAAGTTGATGTAGAATGCCCTAGCTGCGGCAGAGCAGGGTCAATTGTATTTAAAACAGAATTCAAAGAACTTGATTTTTACCCATTAAATGAACCATTTGCTTATGCTAAAATCCTTAAAAACATGGATACACTAGAAAAATTTTACAAAGTAATAGAACCCTTTCTTTCCCCAGAAGAACAAGAAACATTAAATTTTGTCTGGGATACCCTAATGAAAACATTTAACATGCGACTAGATGAACTCGATGATAAAAAAATCGAGATATACCTAACAGATCAGGTTGACCAGGTTATTAAAAACTATGAACTTGACGTTGATGATATCACAAGGAAAAAAATACTGTACTATATTAAAAGAGAATCACTTGGCTTTGGTAAGATCGATCCTCTTGTGAGAGATCAACATATTGAGGATATCTCCTGCGATGGATCTGGTGTACCAATCTTCTTGTATCATAGGAAATATGGCTCTGTTAAAAGTAACGTCGAGTTTAAAGACGAGGAAGAATTATCCTTTTTTGTCGTCCGTCTCGCTCAGAAATGTGGTAAACATATCAGTATCGCTGAGCCTATGCTTGATGCAACCATGCCAGATGGCTCCCGTGTTCAAATGACTCTCAGTGATGAAATAACTGCTAAGGGCTCTACTTTTACCATACGTAAATTTCGTGAGGATCCTTTCTCACCACCTGACCTAGTTGAATTCAACACAATGTCATCAGAAATGATAGCATATATGTGGATCGCTGTAGAAAACGGAATTAACACATTATTCGCAGGTGGCACAGCTAGTGGTAAAACCACTGCATTAAATGCGCTTTCTTTGTTTATACCCCGGGAATCCAAGATTGTTTCTATTGAGGAGACCCGTGAGATTAATCTTCCGCATCCGAATTGGATTCCTGGGGTTGCTCGTTCTGGTTTCGGAGAGGTCGTCGCTGATAAAATGGTCGGTGAGATTGACATGTATGATCTGATGAAAGCTGCTTTACGTCAACGACCTGAGTACATCATAGTTGGTGAGATCCGTGGAAAAGAAGCCTATGTATTGTTTCAAGCTATGGCCACGGGTCATGCTACTTATAGTACTGTTCACGCTGACTCCGCTAAAGCCCTCATCCACCGCCTTGAAGGAAAACCAATTGAGATACCTCGTATAATGTTACAAGCACTTGACATAGTCTCAATACAGATAACTACCCGTGTAAAAGGTAAACGTGTACGTCGCTGTAAACAAATCGTTGAGATCATCGATATTGACCCTACTACCAAGGAGATTCTCACAAATGAGGTATTCCGATGGGACCCTGTAGAAGACAAACATATCTATACAGGTAAAAGCTACATACTTGAGGGTATACGTGCTCGTTTGGATATGACTAAAGAAGAAATAACGCAGGAAATCCGAAACAGAGCAGAATTACTTGATTGGATGCATGAGAACGATGTCCGAACTTTCAAAGAAGTCGCTAAAGCAATATCTCGTTATACTGAAAACCCTGAAGAATT
>CAZGOD010000001.1:117088-130653 GCA_964527715.1 uncultured Thermoplasmatales archaeon
AAAAAAGAAAAACTTGAAAAAGAGAAAGACACGACCAGTAATCTCAAAGAATTTTTTAAAGAAATCGAAAGTATAAACGATGAAACAGCAGCCTTATTATATAATAACGGTTTTAAATCAGTTAAAGATTTAAAAAACACAAATGTTAAAGAGTTAGCAAGTATTAAAGGCATCAAGAAAAAACTAGCAAAAAAAATTGTTAAAGAAGTTGAGGCGAGATTTAGAGGGTGATTTACAAAAAATCCCTAAAGTGTTAAAGTTGGTGAGGAGAACATAATGGCACTAAACACCTATCAAAAAATGTGTTACAGATGGTTTGGTAGAATCGCTGAGAATTTAGCCTCTGAAAAAATGGTGGATGCTTTAGAAAGAGCACATATGGAAGTACGTGCAGGTGCTTATCTCTCCACTGTCTGGGTTAATACGTTGTTAACAACTGTTGTCTCACTTGTACTAGTTATAACTCTGGTTGTCTTCTTAAACCTTGAGCTATGGATGATCTTAGCTTTAATGATGGTCCCTGTTTTGTGTACTCTTCTCGCCTATTTTTATCTCATGGCTCTGCCATCTCAGAAAGCTAAATCTCGTGCTAGAAAAATCGACCTTCATTTACCTTATGCTTTAAATTTTATTTCTGCTATGGCCTCAGCGGGTATAACACCTACTGAGATTTTCAAAAGTCTATCTAAGCAACGCATATATGGAGAAATCCGAGAGGAGGCTCTTTGGATATATCGTGATATTGGCCTACTTGGTAGAGATGTTATTTCAGCTATTAGAGCTAACATCCATAGGACTCCTTCTGAAAAATTCAAAGAATTTTTACAAGGTGCTATTGTAACAGTCCAGTCTGGTGGCGCTCTTAAACCATATTTTATGAGTAAAGCTGAGCAATATACCCGGGAGAACAGAATAGTCCAAAAACAGCTTATTGAAAGCCTGGGGATAATGGCAGAGGCTTATGTTACATCAGCTGTAGCAGGCGTATTGTTGATTATAATTATCATACCATTAATGATGATAATTTCTCAAGCTGATGCTAGTGAACTTAACTTCATGTATGTATTTGTCTTCATGATAGTACCAATGATCCATATTGGTTTTGCATTTATTCTCACATCTATGTCTCAGAAGGTGTAAAAAAATTATGGAAACAGACGACGTAGTGAAGAAACAAGGGATAATAAAACGCCTGATTTTCACAGGGCAGCTTACTCGTTTTGTTGTGTACTTATCTGCAGCTATTCCTGCTATAATATTTTTAATAATGGCATTGATGGCGCAAATAGGTTTAATTGGTGTTGTAAAAATTGGTGATATCAGCATCGGCACACCTATTGATTTTGTTCTTTTCGCAGTTTTTATTGGTACTGGTACCTTTGGGATATATGAGATGATTCGTCTTAGGAGAGTTCGTAAAATAGATGAGAGGTTCCCTGATTTCGTTCGTGATCTCGCTGAGTCAAGACGTGCTGGTATGACTTTTACAAAGGCTATTATGTACTCTGCTCGAGGGAACTATGGAGTTCTCACACCTGAGATACAGAAAATTGCTAGGCAGATCTCTTGGGGTAGTAGTGTGGATAACGCGTTAAGTGCTTTTGCTAAAAGGGTTAATACTAAGCTTATTAGACGTACTATTTCTCTTATCATTGAGGCTAGTCGTAGTGGTGGTAACGTAGCGGATGTTCTTGACGCAGCTTCTAAGGATGCAAGGGAGATTAAACTTATAGATGCTGAGAGAAGAGCGAGTATGTTATCCTATGTAGCTGTTATATATGTTGGAATGTTTGTTTTCCTGTTGATTATTGTTGTACTTAGCAAAAGTCTTATTCCATCTATGGTTGGTGGAACTGCTAAAGCAGCTCAACAAGCTGTTGTAAGTAGCGGGGTGATGGTTGGTGGAGGTGGCATTACACAGTATGCTATTACTCAAGTGTTTTTCTATGCCGCGCTTATTCAGACTGGTTTCATGGGTTTAGTAACAGGTGTGTTTGAAGAAGGAAGTGTTATATCTGGTGTGAAACACTCGTTTATTATGATGCTTATTACTTGGCTTATCTTCAAATTTATTGTGTACTTCTAAAACTAAGATTATAAGGAGGATGAGGTTCGTAAGAATGAGAAAGTCTACTAATGATAAAAGGAGTCTTATACCATCTATTAGGTTTGATGATAGTGCTATAACGGCTATTGTTAGTCTGATACTTGTGATTACAATTGTCTCTTTTTCTATTAGTAGTATTCTTTTTTGGGGTATTCCATATATAAATGAGAATAGAGTAAGAGCTGAGAAACAAGCATCTATAGATAATTTCAAAGTTTTTAACGGTTTAGTAAATGATCTAATTAGAAGTGGTGGCCCTGGCTCTAATATAACCGCCAATTTCAATAATAATATAGCTGAAGGATCGATGGAGATAGACTCCGTTGGTGATAGATTAATAATAACGTATTCATTTTCTGAAGACTATATTTTTAATGTCACAGGTTTAGATGATAATGACCAATGGTTTAGCATATACCTTGAGGAGGATAGTAATCAAGAATTAAATTCTGTTAGAGTTTATTGGCTTAATGATACTTGTTTTATTAGTGGTACTCGTGTTTTGATGGGTAATGGTAGTTATAAGTGTATTGAGGATGTTATGGTTGGTGACTTTGTTAGGTCTTATGATGAAAATGTTGGCTGTGTTGTGAGTTGTCGTGTTACAAATGTTTTTCATCATAGTCCTGAGGGTATGGGTGGTTTTTATTTGGTTTTGAATGATGGTCTTGGTGTTACTCCTAATCATCGGTTTTTTTCTAATGGTAGCTGGGTCCCTATTGGTAGTTTAGGTGTGGGTGATTCTTTGTTTACTAGTGATTTGGATAGTGGTTATAGTGTTTTTTCTAAGAGATGTGTTTTTAGGAGTGTCCCGGTTTTTGATTTGTCTGTTGAGGGTTGTCATAATTTCTTTGTAGGTGTTGAGGATGATGTAGATGTCTTAGTACATAATCAACCGGATCCTCCCACAGTGAATCCGTCTGCGCCGTATTTGGCATATTATAACAATACGGAAGGTGACTATGGTGGTGATGGTTATTCATTTGATGCTTATTCAGCATCTGGGGATGGAGCATATTATGAGTTTTCATGGGGCGATGGGGAAACCACTTTTATACCAGATTCGGCCTTAAGCGGAGTATATGCTTATCATGATTGGGATGATGTTGGTATTTATCAAATAAAAGTTAGAGCTAATGATGTCCTTGATGGTACAGGATCGTGGAGTGAATGGGCAGATCCATATTATATGTTTATAAAAGAAAATTTCAGAAAACCGGAAAACTATACTAGGATACAAAAAATCGACAGTTATAATGAATTAGGAGTTGATCCACATGGTTATGAATTTCAAGCTTCAGATAATATTGAGGGTGCTGTGTGTATAGATCTTTATAATGACTTTGAAGGCGATCAATATTGTTACCCGCCCCAGATTAACCCGGCTAGAGGCAGGGTTCCATTTGGTAGGATATGGTTATTTGATTTAGGTTCAATCATTCATTATTTGCATTCATCTGGAGTAAATTTTCACATAAACATTTTAGAAAACGATGCAGTAATAATTTCTTCTGGATCAAGCTCCACATTAGAATTAGGCCCAATCTTCCAAGGGGGAAAAGAAGTTTTTGAGTTAAATATTATAACTATTAGGGGAAAAACTGATATGCTTTATGGCAGCGGAGAAGGTATATATGAATTCTCACTTCACGTGGAAAATAGTTATGTTAGAGAGCCGCTTATTCTGAATTCCGAAATTCATGATCTTAAATTACAGTTATTTGGTGATTATGCAGATGCTTGGATAAGTTATTATCTTTCAACGGGGGTTTTCTATAAACTCTCTGGTTCTCATAGTCCTAACACTGTTAGGTTAAAAGGTGGTGATAAAATGATTATTCTTACTAGTTCTATGATACGAGTTAGCCTGGAGGGGATAAGATAACTGTTTTGATTAGTAAATGGTGTCTAAAATGAGACAATCTCTGATTTCAAGATCTTTAAGAAGAAACAAATCCGCGGTTAGCACGGTAATTGGATATCTTATGGCTATTATGATTGTTTTTTCCTCTATAGGTATGATTATCATATGGGGTGTACCATATGTTGAAGAGCGAAAACGTAATTATGAGCTTAAAAATAGTTTTAGTGAGTGTAACAAGTTAGCAAGTGCGATTGATAACGTAGTATTAAATGGTATTGGTACAACAGGTAGCATTCATTTCAATAACCCAAATGAGCAGGGTTCTTTCCTAGTAAAATCTGAAACGGATAGGCTAATAATCTATTACTCCTACAATTATAGTATTCTGAATTTCTCCGTATCTGATTTATATGACTCTGATGAAAGAAGTTTCACTGTTACTACTGAACGACAAACTCTAGATAATATAACTATTTATTGGCTTAATGATACTTGTTTTATTAGTGGTACTCGTGTTTTGATGGGTAATGGTAGTTATAAGTGTATTGAGGATGTTATGGTTGGTGACTTTGTTAGGTCTTATGATGAAAATGTTGGCTGTGTTGTGAGTTGTCGTGTTACAAATGTTTTTCATCATAGTCCTGAGGGTATGGGTGGTTTTTATTTGGTTTTGAATGATGGTCTTGGTGTTACTCCTAATCATCGGTTTTTTTCTAATGGTAGCTGGGTCCCTATTGGTAGTTTAGGTGTGGGTGATTCTTTGTTTACTAGTGATTTGGATAGTGGTTATAGTGTTTTTTCTAAGAGATGTGTTTTTAGGAGTGTCCCGGTTTTTGATTTGTCTGTTGAGGGTTGTCATAATTTCTTTGTAGGTGTTGAGGATGATGTAGATGTCTTAGTACATAACACAGATCCGAAACAACCTATTGCTCCTAGTCCAAAGAATATAACTATTCATACTCCTACTCCTGGTGAAAATTATACTGGTTATCCATATAACATTTCAATAAGTTATATACATCTTAATAATGCTATTAATCCCACCAGTGGGGATACGAATTACACGTTTTTAAGGTTTAACTGGTCTTTTTATGCTAATAGGATTTTTTTATCGGATTGGCGTAATTTTTCAGACTCATATACTATTGCAGATACAGAGACAAGGGGTAAATTCATTAATGATGTCATTAATATTTCCATGCCGGAGCCTGTTTGGTTCTTAGACCCCGGTCTTTATAGACTTACTGTTCAAGTTAAAGTTGTTAATAACAGTGGTTCTAATGTAAGTAATTGGAGTAAACCAATTTATTTTGATGTTGATCCTGGTGTTATCATTCCTATGGATGCTATAGATGTGTTTACAACTATATTTGATAAGCCATCTGATGTAATTGATAACGTTACTGGTGGTGAAACAGAGATCTGTATCTTTGATGTTAAAATTCCTTCTTCAAAACCTGAGTTGACGGGTGCTGTGCGTATAGATCTATATAATAGTACTCATTCGACTGGTGATGGTCCAGGTAATTTTACGAGGAATGGTACTTTCCCAGTTGGTAGGATATGGTTATTTGATATGGGTGTTATCAACTATATTTTACCATATTATGATGGGACTTATAAGATTGTTATGGAAAATGGTGGAACAGTTTTGTTATCCCCTGATGGAGAAGCACGTTTTTTAGATCATTTGAGTTTTTATGAATCCTCTAATTCTATTTCTATGAGAGTGATATCAATAAAACGTTTTGAAGATGAATCATATCTAGCTCGTGGAGCTGGTGAATGTGTTTTTAGGTTTAAAAATGCTCATAGTTATGGGCGGGAATTTGGGGATAAACTTGTTTATAATTTTACGATTAAAATGTTTGGTAGTAATGCTGATGTTTGGTTGGAGTATTTTGAGCGAAGATTTAAATTTGTAAGAATTGATGAAAATACTATAGAGTATGATTCTGTAGATGGGAAAAAATTGATTCTTGTTAGTAGTATACTTAAGGCTAATGTAGAAAGACTACTAAGCTGAGATATTTGGAAGGTGGTAGATGCGATCTCTGAAGAATAATAGAGCTGTTTCGCAGGTTTTCTCGTATATGTTAGCTCTTGCTATAACAACTGTTGCTGTAACTGCTTCTATCCTAGTTATGACTAATACTGTTGATCAGAAGAAGGATAAAATAGCTTATACTGTAGCTGAGCAAATTGCTAGTTATGTTGCAGATGCTATACTTGATCTTCGTACTATACGAGAAGCTTATCCAAATGCTAATTATTCGAAGGTTTTAGATATCCCAATCAATCTGGTTAATCCGTCTTATAGATATGTTATAGATATTTGTGATAAGGGTGTTTATGTAAATTCAACAAATGGTAAGATTTCTAGAATGGCAGGGCTTCTTAACACATCACAGACTCAATTCATAACTATTAGTGGTAGAGTTCATAGTTATGCTGGTGGATTAGAGGTTTATACGAATAAAACTGAGTATGTTTATAAGTTTGATTTTGGACCTGAAAACTCTACTATGCCCCTGTTACAACAAAAGGGTTATGCTAAAATCTCACATTTATGTAATATTAGCTATCCGATTCCTTGGAATGTATGGTATCCGCCAAATAATCAACCTATTGATGATATATTCGATGCGCCTATTATGGATTGGAAGTATAGAACAGCAATAAATGTGACTAACCCTACAGATCAACCTATGGATGATTATCAAATTCTAGTGAGACTGGATCCATCTAATTTTGATTACAGTACTGCAAATTACAATGGTTTTGATCTGAGATTTATAGGTAATGATACGGATGAAAGCACTCCAGTTCCACTTGATTATTGGATTGAAGTATGGAAACCTCATAGCACTTTAACCTCCAGGGTATGGGTAGAACTTGCGCATCTCCCAGCTGAAGGAACTACGATTTATATGTACCATGGATATGAAGGTACACCAGCCGTTCAATCAATTAGTAGTGGTACAAGAACTTTTGATTTCTTTGATAATTTCACTGGAGGTAGTCTTGATAGTAAATGGGAGAAAAAACCACCGGCTGCTGGTCCTGGGAGTTTGGAGATAGTAAACGATATGTTATATTTGTCGGGTAATATTTCGATAAAAACTAGTACTTATCAAACTCCAAACCCTTGTATTATTGAAACTAAAGCACGTGCAATAGAATATACTAAGCATGACCAAAAAAGACAAGAAGCTAGTATGTTTGCTAGATATGATACAACCGCGGATCGTGTTGCTTATTTCTCTTCAGGTAAAAATCTTGAAGATATCCCTCATGGGAATATATACTTGTATTCTGATTTCGCTATGCTTTATAAAGATGGTGGAAGTAATGTGTTATTCCAGCCGTCAGGTGATCTTGATGTTCTTCAAGGAGCCTCTGTAGATAAATCTTTAACTGATGAAGATTGGAAAAGACTCACTTTTATTTTAAATGAGAGTGATTACGTAATTGCGAGGTACGATTATAATACTTTTATAAAAGAAGAATCCACAGTTTGGAGTGATGAAGAACTACCTCCTCTGAGAACAGGGTATTTTGGTTTAGTTACCAAAAATCATCTAGCTGAAGCCTACTATGATTGGATATATGTTCGTAAATACCTTGCTGATGTAAATGCAGGGGATACATATGGGGAGCAATTCCCCACTGCATATGTGGGTGGTACTACATCTCAATATTATCATTGGGACTATACTAATATTGACCCTGGTAAAGATGAGTTACAATCAGTTACGAATAATAGTTTAGGCGGTACTCTAAGTAGAGATTATGTTAATAGTAGTATAAAAAATGGAAAATTTATTATTAAAAATCTAGTTCCAGACAAATTTTATACAATTGCTTTAGCGATGGGTGATCATAATGAATCAAACAAGATAGACAATGTACAACTTCGGGTTACCAATGGTGGCGTCGTTGAAACCATGGAGGATGATA
The DNA here is from genome assembly GCA_964527715.1 of uncultured Thermoplasmatales archaeon. Taxonomy (GTDB): domain Archaea; phylum Thermoplasmatota; class E2; order DHVEG-1; family DHVEG-1; genus CAZGOD01. The sequence continues at coordinate 125,020 of CAZGOD010000001.1, forward strand.
TTGATATTGATGAGGGTGATTACGAAAGCTTCTTCTTCGTAACTAAGCCTAATGCCAATGGGAAAATAGAAATACAAATTAATGACATGGGCGGAGATGTTTTCTGGTGGAATATCTGCTGGATGACAGTTGAAAAAGGCATACGTGCTATATATGCTAGCGAAGGTGATACCTAGATGAGAGATACATCTGCTCAGATGGAAGTATTGGAATCGATACTTATGATGGGTATGATATTTGTCACACTTTTTTTTGCACAGAACTTAGATGCCGCGTTTTATGAAACTATAAATGAAAAGGCTATACTTACTCAAGATGCAGAAAGTGCTCTGAAATCTTTAGATAATGAACCTGATCTTGAATATCATAGTAAACTGGTGAGATATATTGAACAAGGAGATAATATTAGTTTTCATAATTTTTTTTATGATAGAATATTCCCGGCTTTGAATTACAAAGTCTATAGATATAATATATCACAGATGTTCATTAATTCTACATTTAAGGATTCTGATATTAGGATTAGGCAATTATGGTACGACGCGGGTAGACCCACAGTGGGTGAGAAAGAGCAAGCTCATTGGTTTTATGTAAACAATAATTATCTGTATGAAATAGTAGTGGAGATGTGGTATATATGAGGAGAAGTATTAATGAAAATAAATCTCAACTTATAATTTTATCAGGGGTAATTATTTCTGTGTTAATTATTACTTCTTCTGCAGCAACTGTTGGTTTAATTAATAGAACTACATCTATTGAAAAAACATCGTTTTTACAATCAGAATTTGATAAGGTTAGAGATAAATTTGGTGATTATTTAAAAGATAAACTTGCTGGTAGATTAGATGATTTAAGGTTAGTTAAATCTTATGTTAATTTTTCTAGTGATCTTTTCTCGTTTGCTTTAGCGCGTCATAATTATTATTTTCATGCAGAATTTATTGAGATCCCTGAAACAAGAGGTGTGAATGATAGTGTTGTTATTGATTTGAGTATGTATACTAAGAAAGATTTTATATATGAGAAGGTTACATATTATACTGGTTAAATTATTTACTCCTGTAGTCTTTTTGTCATTTTGTAATTTTGTCACGATAGCCTTAAATACTATATCCAATAAAGTATATCATGTCACGTAGTTGTGATTAAATGGTGAGTGAGGAGTCAAAATGAAAACACGAAGAATATTAAATGACATTAATGCCGGAGGTAGTGTAATAGCAGCTCCAACTGCAATTGTTATGGCTGTCGCCGTAGTACTTGCTACTGCAGCCCCTGAATTACTCCGCGATGATAAAACTTCAGAAATAGATGAAGTTATTATGGAAAGACTAGTGGAACAACTTTCAGATTCATTTTTAGGAACCGGTATAGGTAGAGATGGGTCTACATCATGGGAAGACTTAGATGATATAGAGAATAATTTAGCTTATCCTGGATTTGGTATAGATGATGATTTTGAATATTTAGAAGACGAAGACAGTGGTACTAGAACTGATTATTATGCAATAGATGATCTAATAGTAACAAAGGTTAGCTTAATAAATATAACAGTAACAGCATCCGTAGATGACGATTTTCGAGGCGGCTCTGGCGGAGGCGATGATATGGGTGGAGGCGGTGATACACCACCACCTGAGGAACCAACACATAGCTATGTACAATTTATGGTTATGAATGACGATCCAAATAATATAGCTGATAACGAAGGATTTGAATACAGAGTTAGAGTATCTCCATATAACGAGACTACTGGTAAAGATTGGTTAGTCGATAGGGACAACATCACCGATTACACTATTACAGAAAAACCAGAAACTTTCCATTCAGGCGCTTTTGAGAGATGCCCATTTGAGTTTTATACTGTAACTGTTACGGTTTCCCCATTACCTAGGGAATCCATTGGAGATTTCAATTGGACTAACAACGCAATGACACTTAAAGTTGGAACAGATACCCCTGATGCTATGAATAAAGCACCAGCTCCACCTTGGGCGTTAAATGGGGCTATGGAGGTAATCCTCTTACCTTATTTTGATGCAGAGAGTTATTATCCCGACTATGTTCTACAAAAAGACGATGGAGAAAGATGTACACATTTAGCTGATGCATATTCTAGCAGTGTCTATGGAGTAAATTGTTCCTATAGTGCATTAGTATATGATCTTGAGGGAGATCTTGTTCAACTTAGATTTGACTGGAATGCGGTACCTGCTGTGGATGCTGTGTACACTGAGGGGCAGCCTCCTTATGACCAGAGTAAATGGTATCCAATTGATAAAAACAACGGTGAGCCTGCACCAGTTCCACCATTGACTGAGCCATGGGCTCCTACTTACATTAGCAAGATGTATCCAGGTTTTACCGCTAAAGTACCTAAACTTTGGACAGAACCCGGTACTTATTACTTAAAGGCTCAGGCTAGAGATTTCCCATATTTCCCTGAACTAGAAGGCGGGCAGGAGAGCGAATGGTCTGAAGATATACATAAGGTAAAAGTGATGACACCAGAAGATTTTGCAAAAAAATATCTTACTGAGGAGTCAATTATTTCCACTAGTTTAAGTAAACTAAATCTTGAGGATAGTGATGATGAGGAACCACCAGATCCCCCAACTGGAATGGAGGATGATTACCTGGACTTTGGCGCTCAGATCCTGTTTCATGTTGCATTAGTGGAACCAAAACATCAAATTATATATCAGGAAAACATAGGTGAAGTAGAAGCCGGTCTTGATGAATTTGGAGGTGACGGCTTTCATTGGAATCCAGATCCTCCGGAGGACCCTGGAACAGGAGGGGATACAGGCACAGGAAGTACTAGTGACCCAACAAATCCAGACACCTCCGGTGCAAATACAGGTATGAATCTCGACGAAGGAGAAGGTGATTTCCTCGGAGAAGGCGGCAATGCTGCCGGTGATTGTTTAGCTGAGGGTACAATGATACTAATGGCAGATGGAAAAACAAAAACCATTGAAACACTAGAACATGGAGACAAAGTCCTATCATTTGACTACAGCAAACAAATGAACATCGAGTCCACTATCGTAGAAGTATTTGAAATAATCAAAAAAGGAATCCATGATATAAATGATGGACTACTACAAGTCACTGGCTCACATCCAATACTAGCTCAAAAATCAGATGGAAAAATAGGTTGGACAGCAGTAAACTCACTTCAATCCAACGCAGTATACAATAAACATGCTTCCAAACTTGAACTTGGAGACTACCTATTAACATCCAGTGGTAGATGGGTAGAAGTTAAATCCATTGAATATAAACCTGGTGAAATCAAAACCTACAACTTCGGTGTAGACGTAGATGCTCATAACTACTATGCTAATGACATCCTAGTAAGTAACAGTGGTGACTATGAACTAGGAGGCCAATCAGAGGGATCTACAAAAATATCCTCTGAGAGAAATACAAGAGCAACTGCCCCAGTTATAAACTACCAAAAAATAGTAAAATTCGGGCAAATAACAGACTCTGACAGAATAGGAAAAATACTTGGAATACCTGGTTACATACATTTCAGAATATATGTAAACATGGAACTAAATGGACGATGGACAAACATACTAGACTGGCCAGACAATGAAATAGACGCGGAAAACAAAGTAGAATATCAAACAAACGTACTAATCTACAACAGCCTTGGAAACAGGCAATACACGCTACATCAAGGTGTTCTAGGGATAGAAATATCAAAGGGCGGTATAGTTAAAAGTTAAAAAAATAACCCCCCTCTCTTTATCTATTTAGGATTACTTCCCTTCCCCCCTCTTTTTTTTTTATTTTTAAAATCCCTTATTTTTTGCTAACTGATACAACTCTTTTTTTCACGACTATATTAATAAAAACTTAAATACCCGACAACGACTTTACAGATATAAAACGACTACTCTAAGGACAAGTGCACTGATGAAAAAATACACAGTATACTCTCTTATCATAATTTTATTATCCCTTGTTTTAATCAGCTCCGTTCAAACAATAAACGCAAAAAGCACCAACGAAATAACCATTGATTACTACTATAACATAAACTGTGGACACTGTATAGATGTAATAAATAATGTCATAGGAAAAGCAGAGACACATTACACTAATAACAGTAACATAACCTTTCAAATAAAAGAAATAAGCACAAACCCAACCTATATGGAAGAATACAAAGAACATAGAGAACAATATGGTAAATCATATCCTTTTTTAATAATAAAAAACGAAACAGATGAAAACATAATTAGCTTCTCTGGAGAAAAATATGATGAACACCTTGAAACAGTTGTAGAAGTCATAGATGCATATCTCGCAGGTGTCAAACCAAATATAACTCATGATGAAAACAATATCGAATTCTGCTTTCTCTCCTGGTGTATAAACATTGATACCTCCAAGTTTTCACTACCAATTCTTACAGTTGTACTAGGGATTTTTGATAGTTTCAACCCCTGTGCATTTTTCATCCTGATATTCTTGTTAAACATTCTATTGTATACTAAATCACGTCGGAGGATGCTACTAATAGGGGGAATTTTTATATTTTTCTCTGGTTTATTATACGCCCTATTTATGTTCATCCTATATGAATCCTTTATACTTACACAGGGGCATGTCACCATAATTAACATTATAGCAGGAACAGTAGCCCTATCACTCGGGTTTTTTAACATTAAAGATTTTTTCTTTTTCAAAAAAGGAGCATCCGTTAGTATACCAGATGACAAAAAACCAAAACTGTATAAAAAAATGCGTAACCTTGTAAAACACCCAAAATTATTTGCCATAGTTATTGGGACAATACTACTAGCCGCTACAATAAACTTCTATGAACTTTTATGTACACTAGGTTTCCCATTGATATTCACCCGACGACTTGAATCATATAACCTTTCACTAGTTGAATCCGCTACATATATTTTCTTCTATAACCTTGTATACGTCATACCTTTGATAATAATTGTTTTAATCTTCGTCTTCACTCTTGGCAGAAGAAAAATCACAGAATGGCATGGTCAAATCATGAAACTAGCCTCAGGGCTCATGTTATCCTCATTTGGAATAATCTTCTTATTCAATTATCAACTACTAGAAAACGTTGTAACACCAATTATAATGTTAACATCTAGTTTAGCCGCGACATTTATCATATCCTATTTTTGGAAAAAATTTAAAGATAAAAACATTGATAGCTAAAAAAGACGCTGGTTTTAACCATGGTAAAAAGAACACAGAAAGATAAAAAAATACAAAAAAACATAGCAAAAAACAGGATAAAAAAACTTTTTACTATGGCTGAGCAGTGTGCTCTTAACAATAAACTAGGTTTAGCAGATCGTTATGTGGAGATCGCTAGGAAAATATCTATGAAATACCTTGTACCCATGCCAAAAGAGTACAAACGGTGTTTCTGTAAACACTGTTACTGTTATCTACTACCAAATGTTAATAGTAGAATAAGGGTACATAGGGGTAAACTAGTAGTTCACTGTTTTAATTGTAAGAAATACATGCGGATGCCATTAAAATAAACCCTCAGGTTGTTTTCTGCTATGCTTAAATAACCCTTTTGTTATTAGCGAAGAAGTTAAAAGAGTTTATGAGAGCACCTCCAATCTA
>CAZGOD010000002.1:0-125507 GCA_964527715.1 uncultured Thermoplasmatales archaeon
TCATCATTTGGATGAGTATACTTTTGACGTGCTGCTTTTCCAGAGACTTCAAATGGTGGTTCAGATGCATCTATCTGAGGTTCTGGACCGTTAAAACTGTTTGGATAATAGTTGGGTTTACCTCCTTCGTTTGAATCAAATCGCATGTAGCCATCACGTTGATAATTATTCATTGTCATAGCTTTGGGCCTATTAACTGGTAAAAGATGGTAATTTGGTCCTAAACGATATCGATGGGCATCATGATATGCAAATAGACGACCTTGTAACATTTTATCAGGTGATGCTGCAATACCTGGTACAAAATTACCAGGGGAAAAAGCAGCTTGTTCAACTTCTGCAAAATAGTTTTCTGGGTTGCGGTTTAAAAACATACGACCAACCTCAATTGGTGGATAATCACCATGAGGCCATACCTTAGTAACATCAAATGGGTTAAAGCGGTAATCTTCAGCTTCTTCAGGAGGCATAATTTGTACCTGAAGCGTCCAAGATGGGTAATCGCCTTTCTTTATTGACTCATAGAGATCTCGTGTGGCATGATCGGGATCCATGCCTTTTAATTTCTCTGCTTCCTCCCTTGTCAAATTTTTAATACCTTGATCTGTTTTAAAATGATATTTCACCCAATAATAATCTCCTTTGTCGTTATACCATTTAAAAGTATTACTCCCGTACCCGTTCATATGACGAAATGTTTTTGGAGTCCCACGACCAGAGAATAGAATTGTAACCTGGTGAATTGATTCTGGTGTCAAAGATAGGAAATCCCAGAACATGTCTGGATCCTTCGTATTGGTAGCTGGATTTCGCTTTTGAGTATGAATAAAGTCAGGAAACTTTATGGGATCACGAATAAAAAAGACGGGAGTATTGTTGCCCGCGACATCATAGTTACCATCCTCAGTGTAGAACTTAACAGCAAATCCACGTGGATCACGCTCAGCATCAGCTGATCCTTTTTCTCCACCCACTGTGGAGAAACGAGCAAGCAATTCAGTGCGTTTACCTACTTTGGAGAGAAATTTCGCTTTGGTATACTTCGTTACATCTTTGGTGACCTCAAAGTATCCTCCTGCCCCTGCACCTTTTGCATGTACTATTCTTTCTGGAATACGCTCACGGTTAAAATGAGCAAGTTTTTCGATTAGATGAACATCCTGCATTAGAACAGGACCGCGATCGCCTGCGGTTATACTATTTTGGTCATCTTCTACTGGTTTTCCAAAATTAGTTGTTAAAATCTTTTTATTTTTTGCCATTTTATACCTCCCTTTTTAAGAATTATTAACAAACCATTCATATAATGACAGTTATTTAAAAAATTAAATGATGCAACTTCTTTAAATATTTATTGTATCAACATCTCTTTTGTTTATAGGTTTTAATTGTTAGTATATGTATTGTAACTCCAATGGCAATTATAATTAAAACGATTTTAATCCAAAAATTGTTTACAACAAAAAAAACAGAAGCAAGTATTGTTATCCATAATAAAGAAATTGTAAAAACCTTAACTTTTAATGGTACGCCTCTACCCTCATGATAGTTTTTGATATAGGTGCCAAACCATTTATTATTTAAGAGCCAATCATAAAATCGTTTTGAACTGCGAGCATAGCATGCTGCCGCAAGTAACAGAAAAGGAGTCGTAGGCAAAATGGGTAAAAAAATTCCAACGATTCCGAGTCCTACAGAGATAGTTCCTGCAATAATGAGTAAATATCTGAAAAATCTATTTGAAATGATATCCCTCTGATTTGATTTTTTTACCATACTTTACACAACTAAAATATATGAATTGATAAAAAATTACTTGTTGCTTCAGCAGATAGCTGCATACAAACAAGAAATAGACGTTTTAAATGCAGTGTTTCTCCTGTAAAATCCTTCTAACCCACCAGGTCCGTCTAAAAAGTTATCGGACCAAACCATTTACCAAAAATAAGAATAGCAAGAGAACTAACAGTTATCAAAACATTATCATCAAAAGGCCCAATCTCAAACTTTTCAACAATAGACGCAGCAACAGCAGCAAGAACACCCCACAAAGCAATACCCTCAATACTACCAAAATAATAACCAATAGGAATACACACACAAGCCATATACAAATTACCAATAGGATGCTTCACCCGCTCCTTAAAAGCAACATTACGAACAATACCAGTAATACCATCACCAAACGCCATAAAAGCAGGAGGAATAATAGCAATCCAAGGACTACCGGTAACCCACCAAAGAACAAAAACAGCCACAGCCCACATAAAACAAAAACTCACATCATTAACATCATCACGAGTCTGAAACCAAAAAAGAATACGACCAGTACGATGAAGAACATACATAAAAACAGTCAAAACCAAACCAGAAAACAACGGATACCAAGGACTAGAAAAAACATGAGGAACAACAAGAACAATAACACCACCAGCAAAAATATGAACAAACTTACGATTATAATACACCGCAGAACTCTTCTTAACACCACGACTCAACATCAAATCATAAATCTTCCTAGTAAAAAACAACAGAATAAAAATAGCATAAAATGCTAAAACAAAAACCCAGAATACCTCATTACTAAGAATCTCACTAAACATTGCCCCCCGTTATCCATTCATCTTATATAAAACTAATACAGAAAAACTATCTAACTAATAGAAACTTATATAAAACAGAGGATAATGCAGATAGTTGGAAAAACTCCAGAGCAACAGGAGGAAAAAAATGAACGGAAAAGTAAAATGGTATAATGCAAGAAAAGGATATGGATTCATAGAAGGAGAAGACGGAAAAGACGTCTTCGTCCACAGAACATCCATACCCCAAGGAGTCTTCCTAAACGAGGGAGATAAAGTAGAATACGAAAAAGAAGAATCAGATAGAGGACCAAAGGCAGTAAATATCAAAAAGGTATAAAAAAACAATAATTTAATTTCATCAACTGCTTTTCACATCTTTTATTGGAGCATCTCACCCCATCTCTTTTATTTCAAAAAAAAATTAAAATATTTTATAGAATAATTTTTAAAACAGCAACAGTTAACAGTTAACTGTGATGGGATGACAGAACTAATCATAGAGTTAATAAGCATACTATTTTTCATAACAACACTAACATATATTATTATCCCGAGAATAAAAAAAGAAATGAAACAATTCACCTGGAACCAATATTTCAAAAAATGTGGAATCTACCAGGGCAGATCACACTGGAATGACCTATACGACTTTATAACTGAGAGAAAAAATACTTAAACAAAACAAATATAAGCTCGCTCAGGGAGAACGTTTCCATGAAAGCCTTTGTAACTGGAGGAGCAGGTTTTATAGGAAGTCATCTAGTAGACAAACTAATAGAAAAAGGAAACCAAGTAACAGTATACGACAACTTGAGTTCCGGAAAAAAAGAATTCATAAAACAACACCTAGAAAACAAAAACTTTGAGTTCATCAAAGCAGACCTATTAGACCTAGAAAGAGTTAAAAAAGAAATAAAAAACCATGACATCGTATTCCACATAGCAGCAAACCCTCATGTGCGCCTCGGAGAAACACAAACGGACCTCGACCTAAAATATGAAACAATCGCAACATACAACATCCTAGAAGCAATGAGAAACAACAACATCAAAAAAATTGTTTTCTCCTCAAGTAGCGTCATCTACGGAGAAACAAATGAACCATCTCTACCAGAAAACTACGGCCCATTACTACCAATATCACTCTATGGCGCAGGGAAACTAGGATCAGAGGGATTAATAACCGCATTCTGCGGAACATTTGACTTCCAAACATGGATATACCGATTTGCAAACGTCGTAGGAACCAGGGGGACACATGGCGTAATCGTAGATTTCATTGAAAAACTCAGAAAAAACCCTACAGAGCTAGAAATACTGGGAGATGGAAAACAACAAAAACCCTACCTGCATGTAAGCGACTGCGTAAAGGGTATAATTTTTGGTTTTGAAAAATCAAAAAATCAAATCAACCTTTTTAACCTAGGATGTAACTCAAATACAACAGTTACAAGAATCGCAGAAATAGTAACTGAAGAAATGAACCTAAAAAACGTAAAATTCAACTACACCGGTGGCAAAAGAGGATGGAAAGGCGACATACCACGCTTCCAACTAGATATAACTAAAATCAACAGTTTAGGATGGAAACCAACATATACATCTGATGAAGCAGTAAGAAAAGCAACACAAGAAGCTTTAGAAGCCAACCTTTAAAAGAAGTTTTTAAATACTAATTCCGATGAACATCTCTATAATCGGAACAGGTTACGTAGGCCTAGTAACAGGTACATGTTTTGCAAAACTTGGTAATAACATAATTTGTGTAGATGTTGACGACGAAAAAATCGAGAAAATCAACAACGGAACCACCCCTATTTATGAAGAAGGACTAGATGAGCTTTTAACAAAATATAAAAACAAAATCAAAGCAACAAACAATTATAAAACAGCTATACAAAACACAGATATCACATTTATATGCGTTGGAACACCCTCAGACAAGGATGGAGACATGGACCTCAGCTTTATCGAAAAAGTTGCAACTGAAATAGGAAAACAACTAAAAGAAAAAAACAGTTGGCACCTAATCGTAGTAAAAAGCACCGTACTACCTGGAACAACACAAAACTTTGTTTTACCAATACTCGAAAAAAACTCAGAGAAAAAAGCTGGAAAAGATTTTGGAATAGCTATGAACCCCGAGTTTCTGAGAGAAGGAATCGCAGTTAAAGACTTCCTACAACCAGACAGAATCGTAATAGGAACCTACGATGAAAAAAGCAGAGAAAAACTCAGCGAGCTTTACAAAGAATTCACCTGCCCGATAATCAAAACATCTCTCTCCGCAGCTGAAATGATCAAATACGCGAGCAACACATTCCTAGCAACAAAAATCTCATTCATAAACGAAATTGGAAACATGTGCAAAAAACTAGAAATAGACACCTACGAAGTATCAGAAGGCATGGGATTAGACAAACGAATAGGTAGGCCTTTCCTTGATTCTGGGATAGGATGGGGTGGATCCTGCTTCCCAAAAGACACCGAGGCATTAGTCACATGGGCAAAAAAAGAAAAACAAACCACAAAAATAATTGAAAGCACCATCAATGTTAACAACCTACAACCACTAAAACTCGTTGAACTATTAAAAAAACACATACCAAATCTAAAAGACAAAAAAATAGGCATACTAGGCCTCGCATTCAAACCAAACACAGACGACATAAGATACAGCAGAGCAATACCAATAATCAAAGAACTAATACAAAACGGTGCACATATAAAAGCATATGACCCCAAAGCAATAAAAAACTTCAAAAAAATATTTCCAGAAATAGAATACTGCACATCAGCAACAGAAACACTGGAATCCGACGCAGTACTCATCACAACAAAATGGGAAGAATTCAAAAAACTTGATTTTAAAGAAAAAATTGTTATAGACGGGAGACGATTAAAAGAAGCTGAAAACGCTAAAATATACGAAGGAGTGTGCTGGTAAAAAATGAAAGGACTTATACCCGCAGCTGGACGAGGAACCCGGCTAGAACCCATAACACTAGCCATACCAAAAGAACTACTAATGGTAGGAGACAAAGCAATAATCGAATACGTCATAGACGCAATGAAACAAGTAGGAATCACCGAGATCACAATCGTAGTAGGCTGGAGAAAACACGCCATTTTAGACTACCTTGGATCTGGCGAAAGACTTGGAGTAACATTAACATACGTAGTACAAGAAAAACAAAACGGACTAGCAAAAGCAGTCTACGCAGGAAAACATGCTAACAAAGATGAAACATTCCTCGTGGTACTAGGCGATGACTTCTTCCATCCAAAAACATTCCTAAAAGATATAATCTCATTTCACAACGAAAAAAACGCAGATGCAACCATAGGCGTAGCACAAGTAGAGGACTCATCAAGACATGGAATGATAAAACCAGGAAAAAACAACATAATCGAAGGCATAGTTGAAAAACCAAAACCACAAGATAGCCCCAGCAATCTTGGATGCATAGGAGTCTACGTTTTTAAACCAGTTATTTTTAATGCCATTGAAAAAACAAAACCAGGAGTTAATAACGAGTATCAACTCACAGACGCCATAAAAATACTAACACAAGAGGATTACAAAGTTTTCTTTAAAGAAATCGAAGGTAAACACATTGACGTTGGTACACTTGATGATTTAAAAAAGGCAAACAAGTTTTTCTTAAACCATTAAAAAAAATTGTGATATAAAATGGAATTCTCTATTATCATAGCTGTTAGAAATGAAATAAACTACATAAAAAAATGTATAAAATCAGTGTTCAACCAGGATTATAAAGGCAAATATGAAGTCATAGTAGTAGACGGAATGAGCGACGATGGAACATACGAAATCCTGCAGGATTTAAAGAAAAAACATAACTTCCAACTACTTAGAAACCCTACATTAAATGCAGCTGCTGGGAGAAACACAGGCATCAAAGAATCCAAAGGAAAACATATCGCTTTCATAGATGGGGATGCCGTAGCAGCTAAAAACTGGCTTAGCCAAATCAAAACCTCCTTTGAAAAATATAAAGTAGCAGGTGTAGGAGGACCAGATCATTTACCAGAGGACAGCAGTGAAAAATCTCGCATGATCGGATATGTTATGACATCACCCCTCACACGAGGCGGTAAATTAAACCCATCCACCCAACATAGCCTAATGGAAAAAGAAAAATTTGTTGACCATATACCAACCTGTAACCTATGCCTAAAAAGAGAAGTTTTTGATAAAATTGGCTTATTCGATGAAAAATTTGTAAAAGGACAAGACCTAGAATTAAACTACAGAGTTAGAAAAGCAGGATATAAAATACTCTATTCACCCAAAATAGAGGTTGTACATTACAGAAAACAACACATAAGAGACTTTGCTAGACAAATATTTAAATGGGCAAAAGCAAAAATCGCTATAATAAAAAAACATGGAATGCACGGATTAATAAGCCATATCTATCTATGGCCCGCTTATTTTTCACTAGCTTTCTCCATATCTCTAATGCTATTCTATTTACTCAATATAATTTACATTTTCATAATTTTGTTGTTTTTAGGAGTTATATTCTATAGCTCAGTTTTAATGTTCGAAGCAGCACAACTGTCAAAGAAATATAAAAATAAGAAACTATTTTTGTACGCAGCAGCTCTATTTCCCATAGTACATATCTCATACTCATATGGCGTATTCTCTGCATTAATTAAAAGAAAAATATGGTGAAACCATGAAAATACTAATGATTCTCTCAAACTCATTCATGGTTGACCCCCGAGTCCATAAAGAAGCAAAAACCCTAGTTGAAAACGGCCATGAAATAACAGTCATAGTCTGGGATAGACGAAGAGAATACAAAACCGAAGACACAGTAGACAACATCAGATTAATCAGAATTCATAACAAAGGCTTATTAAAAATATTACAAAAAGACCTATTTCGCAATCCACTATGGTGGCGGAAAGCATACAAAAAAGGATTAGAAATCTACAAAAAAGATTTCAAATTTGACATAGTTCATTGCCACGACCTAGATACACTACAATCAGGAGTATGGCTCAAAGAAAAACTTGGAACTAAACTAGTATACGACGCCCATGAACTATGGGGACATCTCATAGAAAAAAACGTCCCAAAATTTGTCGTAAAAAAAGCATTCTCCATGGAAAAAAAACTAGTAAAAAAAACAGACCATATCATCACCGTCAGCACCCCATTCATGGAATACTTCAAAACAATAACTAATAAACCTATAACTCTCGTAATGAACTGCAAAGATCTAATCTATCCAAAATATGAACCACCAAAAGAAAAAAAATTCACTCTTTTATACATAGGCGGAATGAAAAAACAAAGGTTTTTCCCAGAGATAATTGACATAATGGGAAAACTACAAAACGTACAACTAATTCTCGCAGGTAAAACCGAGGACCTATATCACGAAATGAAAAACTACAGCAAGAAATATAACAATATAAAGTTCCTTGGTACAATACCAACAGAAGAAATCCTACCGCTAACCAGATCCGCACATGCAAATTTCATCATAGTAAATCCCACGAGTAAACACTACCAAAAAACATTATTCAACAAACAATTTGAAGCAATGGTATGCGGAAGACCAATAATCGCAACAAAGGGAACATTTGCTGGAGAAATGACTGAAAAATTAAAATGCGGAATAAACGTGGAATACAATGAAGAATCAGTCAAAAAAACTATAATACAACTCAGAGATAACCCCTCGCTATCTGAAGAACTTGGAAAAAACGCTTTAAAAGCGGCGAAAGATAAATACAATTGGGAGAAAGAAAAGAAAAAATTATTGACTGTTTATAAGGAGATATAACATGAAAATAGTCATATTCGGACTTGGAAGAATCGGTCTACCAATCGCTCTAGTATGCGCAGATAGCGGATATAAAGTCGTTGGAATAGATATAAACAAAAAACTTATAGACTCCCTTAAAAACAAAGAGTTACCTTTCTATGAACCAGGCATGAAGGAGTTACTCCTCAAACACATTAATAAAAACTTTTTTCCAAAACACCAAGAAAACAACATTGAACCAGATTTAAAAGAGGCTGAATACATTGTACTCGCTGTTGGAACCAGTTTCGCCAAATACCCAGATAAACCCAAACTAGACACACTCTACTCAATTATCAATCAAATCATAAAAATAAATTTACAAGGAAAAACCATCATCCTAAGAGTCACACTACCAATAGGAACATCCGACGATATCAAAAAACTAATCGAGAAAAAAACAGGCCTAAAAGAAGGAAAAGATTTCTGGTTCGCATTTGTGCCAGAACGTATAATGGAAGGAAAAGCCATACAAGAAGAAAAAAAACTACCAAAAATAATAGGCACCTACAACAACAAAGCATACGAAAAAGTAAACAGTTTTTTCAAAAAAATCGGTGGCAACATAGTAAAAGTATCAAACCCTCGAACAGCTGAATTTATTAAACTAATCGACAACTCATGGAGAAATACACGTTTCGCATTTGCTAACGAACTAGCATTCCTAGCCGAAAAAAACAATATAAACATCATAGAAGCAATAGAATCAGCTAACGAAGGCTATGAACGAAATGAAATACCAATACCCGGACCAGTTAGCGGATACTGCCTAGGAAAAGACCCATATCTACTAGAACTCGCTTTTGAAAAAATCTCCAAAAAACGAGGATTCAACTCAGTATGGTACTACGGACGACGAGCAAATGACTGGCTAAATAAAAAAATAATAGAAGACGTAAAAGGAAAAAACATCCTAGTAGCAGGTCTAGCATTCAAACAAGACATAGATGATTTCCGATATAGCCACAGCATAGAAATAGTCCAAAAACTAGCTGAAAAAGGATACAACGTCTACGTCCACGACCCCTATCTCGACAACAACTATTACACCACTTTACCCACAGAAATAGAAAAAAAGGTTACAAAAACCAAAAATATCAGCGAAATCATCAAAAAAATAGACACATTAATTATCGCGACTAGACACAAAGAATACAAAAACCTCAATATAAAAGAACTAAACCCATCAGCAAAAATAATGGATCTTTGGAACATATACAGAAAAACAGCAAAAACAATAAAAAAATAAGAAAAAAACTCATTCTTCATGGAGAACTAGAATGAATATAAAAAATATAACAGAAGAGGAATGGAAATTTTTAATAATTTTAGATGCCTGCAGATACGACTATTTTAAAGAAAACTACAAAACATACTTCAAAAAAGGTACACTACACAAGACTCAAAGCCGGGCAATAGAGACAATAGAATGGGCTCAAAAAAATTTCACAAAATACTATGATGACATAATTTACATTTCAACAACGCCTTTTATAAACTCCAAAAAAGAAATCAAAAAAAGAGGCATCATGTTCAACGGAAAAAAACATTTCCACAAAGTCATAGACTTATGGGACTGGGGATGGGATGATGAAATCAAAACCGTAAGACCTGAAAAAGTAAACGAAACTTTTGAAAAAGAATCGAAAAAATGCCCTGAAAAAAAATTCATAATACACTACATGCAGCCTCATGCACCATACATCTCACTTGAAAAAACATACAAAAAATATGAAGAAGAAAACAAGTTTAAAAAAAGAAAAAAGAAAACTCCCAAAAGAGACAACACGGCCAAAAAAAAACTATTATTTCTTACGATGAAAACCTTTGGGACCGAAACAATATGGCGTCTTAACAAAATATTCGGTTTCAGAGAAGTACTACCACCGCACATGGAGATGGCATGGAGAATTGTTGGAAAAAAAGGATTAAAAAAAGCATACCTTGACAACCTGCACATCGTTCTCAAAAATGCTCAAGCTCTCTGTGAAAAACTCGATGGAAAAACAATTATAACATCGGACCATGGAGAACTATTGGGGGAAAAAGGGCTATATGGTCATGGACCACCACTGCCAAGACATGAAAAACTATTAACAGTCCCCTGGTTTATTTTAAATAAAGATTGAAAAATAATAAAAATCAAAACAATAAGTTTGAGGAAACAAGATGAGCAATCAAAATCTTGAAGAGAAAACATATGTATTTCTTGTTACTGTTGATGATCTCCGCGCTGACCATTTAGGATATATGGGATACAAAAAAAACATATCACCAAATATTGACTCTTTTGCCAAAAAAAACATAGTTTATACCAATGCCCTCTCTAATGCACCACAGACAACAATTTCGTTTCCATCAATACTTTATGGAGTTTATGCTACTGATTTTTTTGATAAAAAAAACTATCTTAAAAAAAGAAGCATTGCAACAGTTTTAAAAGAAAATGGTTACAAAACCCTGGCTTTTAACTCTAATCCTCATTTTAAAATGTGGGGCTTTAGTAAAGGATTCGATTATTTTGAAGATTTCTTATCAGAAACCAGAGGTGAAAGAGATAAGACCGTCGAGAAAGCTAAAAAAAAATTAGTTAAAAAAATCGGTAAAAAAAACATACTGATAAAAGGTTTATCAAAAATCTTGACTCGTTTATCAGGGCACATCGCAAAACCTTATGCAGATGCAGAGTTAATGAATAAAAAATTCTTTGAAGAAATTGACAAAAAAGACAACCAAAAAATATTCTGCTGGATGCATTACATGGATCTACATTATCCTTTTTTGCCACCTACAAAAGATATAGAAATCAAAATGGCAAAAGAAGAAATCCTAAGGTTGAACAGATTGCAAAGAAGAGCATTGCATTTCAAAGAAAAATTACCAGATGATGATGTTAAAAAAATAATAGCTCTCTATGATGCTGAAATAAGATATCTAGATTCACACTTCAACTTTTTTATTGATGGTCTTAAAAAAAGAGGTATTTATGATAAATCCATCATAATTTTTACATCAGACCATGGAGAATTATTCGGTGAACACAATAGATTCGGCCATGATCAAGATGTTCTGTATCAAAAACAGTTACATGTTCCCTTAATCATTAAAACATATGGAAATAATAAGAAAGTTTTTGACAAACCTGCATCACTTGTAAATATCCCATCTACATTCCTGGAGATTTTAAAAATAAAAAATTCTTATTTTGACACAGAATCAATCTTCAAAGAAAATGAATATGTTATAAGTGAAGGAATCATCTGGAGCTCTTTTGAAAAACAACAAACAATCAAAAAAAATGAGATAATGGTATCATGCCAAAAAGAAAATTGGAAATTGATAATTGATAATATACATAACAGGAAAGAACTTTATAATCTAGCTGATGACCCTGATGAATCATCAAATCTTTATCCGTCAATGAAAGACGTTGCAGGTAAGTTAAGTAAAATAATTGAAAGTCATTTAAATAAATCAGAGGAAAAAGATTTGATTACAAACAAAATTAAATTACTTAGAAAAGCAGGCAAAATATAGAAAAAGCATATCTTTGAGAGGAAAAAAATAATGGAAAAAAAACAAATAGAAGAAAGATTAGGGAAGTACCACATAGAAATGAAATATAATACAAATAGGCCTACAATTAGTACTTATAAACTTGATAAAAAAGGAGTTTTGATTTATAAAATACCTTACACAAATTCTTTTGATTATTATCCCGTGAGTATCACTTTATATGCTCTAGGAAATTTCGAGATGCATCTAGACACAAATAATGATAAATATATAGATAATTTCCTTAAACAGGTGGATTGGCTAGTAAATAACATTTCCATCAAAGATGATTTTGGCGTATGGGAACATAAATTTGTAATTCCTTATTATAATTTCAACAGAGTTCCATGGGTTCATGGTATGGCTCAAGGTTTAGCCATATCTTCCTTACTTCGGGCATATCAACTCACTAGCAACAAAGTTTATTTAGAAACTGCTGAGAAAGCATATGGTGCATTTCAGAAGGATATTAATGACGGAGGAGTAAGATACATCGACAAAGAAGGAAATGCCTGGCTTGAAGAATATGCCATACAACCCCCACCTCATATTTTAAATGGGTTTATTTTTGCTTTGTTTGGAGTCTATGATTTTTATAGAGTTACAAAAAATAATAACGCATTAGCGCTATGGAACAAGGGGATAAATACATTAGAAAAGAACTTGTTCAGATATAACACCAAATATTGGTCACTGTATAATTTATTGCAAAAATATCCAGCTACTAAAAAATATCACAATTTGCATATAAAACAATTAAATGTTTTGTATGAAATGACAAGTAGAAAAATTTTCAAAAATTATGCTCTAAAATGGAATAGTTATGGAGAGAGGAAATTAAATCTTATCCGAGGGAAAACAAGAAGAGGAATGATTCATCTAAGAAGACATGGACTGATAGATTGTATAAAACAATACAGGTTGAAGGAAAAGTGGATGAAATGAAAATCTGCTTTTTTGGCAACATATCATATACTTTTATCAGGAGAGATTTTGAAATCTTGAAAAAATATTTTGATGTTGATTTGGTAAATTCACCAAAGAAAAAAACTGGATGGTTAAAATATCCTTCTGTCGTTGCAAAAAAAGTAAAGAATTGTGATGTAATTTTCTGTTGGTTTGCAGGATGGCATTCAGCTTTTGCTATTCATTACGCAAAGAAATATAAAAAAAAATCAATCGTAGTTGCAGGAGGGTACGACGCTGCGTATGTTCCTGAAATAAATTATGGAGCTTTTACCAACTTAAAAGAAAAAATAGCTGCAAGATATGTGCTAAAAAACGCTGATTTAGTTTTAGCAGTCTCCAAATTTACCAAGAACGAGATTTTGAAAAAAATAAAACCCATAAAGATAAAACTCGTTTATAACAGCGTAGATGTTGAAAAATTCAAACCATATGGAAAAAAGGAAGATATTATTATTACAATTGGAGAAGAAATAAAATTGAAAGGTTTAGAAACTTTTGCAAAAGCATCTAACAAGTTACTGGGATATAAATTCGTGATAATCGGAAAAAAAGAAAAAACTGCTCTTTTCAAATTAAAAAAAGAAAATCCAGATATTATACTCACGGGCAAATTATCCCATAGCGACGTTCTAAAATGGCATCAGAAAGCAAAGATTTATTGTCAACTATCCTACATAGAATCTTTTGGAATAGGAGTCGCAGAAGCGATGGCATGCGAGTGCATTCCTATTGTAACAAATAGAGGCGGATTACCAGAAGTGGTCGGGGGTACTGGTTTTTACGTTCCCTATGGAGATGAAAAAGCAACTGCTGAAGCAATAAAAAAAGCATTAACTAATTCAGATGGATTAGGGAAAAAAGCAAGAACTAGAATCGAAGAAAAATTTTCACTAAAAGAACGAGAAAAAGTTCTGAAAAATTTAATAGAAAAAATTGCATGATTAAATCTGGAGATTTTTTCGTATTTCGGACAATATTTCTTAGAGCAATGATTATATAACAACACCTTATTATTGCGCTGTCACTTACTTATCAATTTCAAGATAGATATTCGTGAAATAAATGAAAAATAAAAAACAAACAAAACAAAAATCCGGAAAAGCGTTTTTTTTCCTTAGACATAACAATGATATCGATCAGATCGTTCCAGTTATACACAAATGGCTTTCAATTGAAAATATTCCCACAGATATAATTATTTTAACCAAACGAAAAACCTTAGATGATTTTAGAATAAATTTATTAAAAGAATTTAACAACGCCCGGGTCATACATATAAAAGATCTATTTGGAAAGCATAGATTAGCTCATTATGTAAATATCTATTCATTATGTTTTAAATTAAGAGTATTTCTAAGAAAATATAGGACTCTACGGAAATTGTTCAACAAGCTCTTTAAAAAAGATTTAAAACGAATATTCGAGGATGTGGACAAAGGAATTGTAGTATTTGATTGGATTGAATCATTTTTCCCACAAGAAATCGTTAAAATGGCCAAAAAAAAAGGATTAATAACCGTTTCATTACCACATGGTGACGCTCCTTACTTCAATTATATGGAAAAAATAGATGACTTAAATTACATTACCTGGGAAAATAAGAAAAAAACGACAATATATGATTATTTAGTTGTTCCTAATCGTCTGGTTTACAATAGATATAAAGATTCTCCGGAAAAAGACAAAATAAAAATACTTGGTTCAGCTAGATACAGTGATGAATGGTTAAATATTATTTCAAAATCAATTCCCGATTTTAATATAGAAGGAAGTAAAAATAAGCTGAAAATCGTGTTTTTTTTAAGAAATGCAACTTTCCCTATTTTTTGGGATGAAGTGGTTAGAACAATGAAACTAATTATTCAATTTCCTAACGTCTATCTAGTTGTAAAGCATCATCCGAGAGATATGAGAAATGCAAAACAAATTACCAAATCACTTTTTCGTTTATATCCTGATGTGAAAAAGAATCTAGGGGTTAATTTAAAATTTATTTATGGTGAGGTAAGCTCAGATTCATTAATTAGGTGGGCAGATATAATTATAGACTTAGGTACAAGTGTCACATGGGAACCTGTTAAAAAAGGAATACCTGTACTTTTACCAGAATATTTACATTCCAGCTATTCCACTGTTGCCTATTATATAAAAGCATCTGAGCTTAAATGTAGAGATCATCTTTACGATACATTAAAAGAATTTACAGAAAACAAAAATCAGGAGTTTTATGATGAAAAAGAGAGAAGAAAATTTATCAAGGAGATTATAGATGTACCTGATAAACACGTTTTGGAGAGGTACTGTAAATTTTTAGAGAAGTGTTTAAATGAGTCATCAGAAAAAAAATGATTTAAAATATAAACTAAGAAATGGGAAAATCACATTTGGATCTTGGATAACAATAGGCCATCCGATAGTTGCAGAGATAATGGCAAACTCTGGATTTGAGTGGTTAACAGTTGACATGGAACATAGTGCAATAACATTGGATGTTGCACAGAATTTAATCAGAACCATTGAATTGTCTGGATGTGTACCCCTAGTTAGGGTTGGGGAGAATAATCCTTTCATCATCAAACAGGTCATGGATGCAGGGGCTTATGGCGTTATTGTACCTATGGTTAATTCAAAAGAGGAAGCAGAAAAGGCTGTAAAATCAGTGAAATATCCACCAAAAGGTTTTAGAGGAGTTGGACTTGCTAGGGCACAAAAATATGGGTTTGATTTCGAAGGGTATAAAAATTGGTTAGAAAAAGAGAGTATTGTTATAGTACAAATTGAACATTTATCTGGTGTAAAAAACCTTTCTGATATTTTGTCAGTTGATGGTGTAGATGGATTCATTGTTGGTCCATATGATATTTCTGGTTCACTTGGCGTGCCAGGTAATTTTGAACATCCTGAATTCAAAAACTGTATAAAAGAGATCATGGATGTTTCAAAAAATCTAAAAAAACCTGCAGGTTTTCATGTCATACCCCCAGATAAAAAAGAGGTACAAAAAATCATAGATCTTGGATACAAATTCATTGCAATAAGTTTGGATACATTATTCCTTGGAAAACTTTGTAAAAATGTGCTAAATGAATTTAAATAATCTAAAAAGCAATATCGAGGGGGAAAAATTGGTGAAAATTGTAGGATTTATTCCCGCAAGAATGGAATCGAGCAGATTTCCAGGTAAACCCCTTGCAAAAATCAATGGTATGCCAATGGTGGGTCATGTTTATTTTCGTACTAAGATGAGCGGGCTTTTGAGCGATGTTTATGTTGCGACATGCAATAAGGAGATTGAGGAATATATTTCATCTATTAACGGTAAAACAGTTATGACTTCAGATAAACATGAAAGAGCTTCAGATAGAATTGCAGAGGCTTTAGTTAAAGTTGAAAAACAAACAGGAGAAAAAATAGATATAGTTGTTATGATACAAGGCGATGAACCTATGGTTCATCCTAAAATGATTGACGAGGCGGTTAAGCCTTTTCTAGAAGATAAAGGCATTCTTGTAACAAATCTAATGGCACCCTTAAAAACACCTGAGGAGCATAGGGATCCTAATGAAGTAAAAGTTGTAGTAGATAAAAATAATTTTGCTTTGTATTTTTCGAGAGAACCTATTCCCTCTGATAAAAAAGAAAGAAATAATAATTATATGTTTAAACAAGTTTGTATTATACCTTTTGCACGTGATTTTTTAATTAAGTTTAATGAGTTTGAGCCTACGCCTTTAGAGACCATTGAATCTGTAGATATGCTCAGAGTACTAGAAAATGGTTATAATGTCAAAATGGTGCAAACTAAATTTGAGACTTATAGTGTTGATAATGAAAGTGATCTGAGGCAGGTTGAAAAAATAATGGAAAAAGATGAACTAGTTAAAAAATATAAAAATAGTTGATTATGATGAAAGTATTGATCTCTAGCAGGTCTTTTGGCAAGATTAATTCAGGTGCTCTTGAATTATTAAAAAAAATTGGATTAAATCCCGTTCTTAACCCTCATGGGAAAAAGTTGTCAGAGACTGAAATACTGGATTTGTTGGATGATGCTATAGGGATTATTGCTGGAACTGAGAAGATAACAAAAAATATTATTTATCATAATGATAATCTTAAGGTTATTTCAAGATATGGAATTGGTCTTGATAATATTGATTTGAAAGCAGCTAGTGAAAGAAATGTACTTGTTTTTAACACACCTGAAACACCAAAGATTGCAGTCGCAGAACTTACATTGACATTAATATTAACTCTTTTGAAAAAAATTATAAACATTGATAACAACTCAAAAAAAGGATCGTGGAAGCCTGAAATTGGAAATCTTTTAACAGGGAAAACAATAGGAATCATTGGCCTGGGTAGAGTAGGAAAACAGCTAGTTCAATTCTTGTTGCCTTTTAATGTAAAAATCTTAGTACACGAAATAAAACCAGATAAAAGATTTGTGTCAAAGTATAAGATAGAGTTAACTTCCTTTGATGATCTAATAAGCAATAGTGACATAATTACTATCCATTGTCCCTTAACTAGACAAACAAAGTACATAATCGGTGAAAAAGAACTATCAAAAATGAAAAACAATGCTATTTTAATAAATACAGCACGCGGAGGATTAATTGATGAATTAGCGCTTTATAAATTTTTAAGAGAAAAAAAAATTGCAGGTGCTGCAATTGACGTTTTTGAAGATGAGCCCAATACAGGAAAATTAAAAGAACTAGATAATGTTATATTAACCCCACATATAGGTACCTATACTATTGAAACGAGAAAACAAATGGAAATAGAAGCAGCAGAAAATCTAATAAAAGGATTAAAAAAGGTGAAGATTTTATGAAAGTGCTGATTGTTGGCGGATCTGGATTCCTGGGCAGCCATACAGCCGATGCATTAACGGAAGCAGGATACAATGTAAAAATTTTTGATATTGTAAAATCTCCGTATCTCCAAAAAGATCAAGAAATGATCGTCGGCGATATCCTCGATAAAGAAGCTATAGAAAAAGCAGTGAAAGGATGCAACGTTGTATATAATTTCGCAGGCATGGCCAATATAGACGAAGCATATGCTAAGCCTCTTGTAACCATTGAAAAAAATATTATTGGTAATACAATTATTTTGGAAGCATGCCGTAAAAATAAGGTGGAAAGATTTGTTTTTGCAAGTACCATATACGTTTACAGTAAATCTGGTTCATTTTATAGAAGTAGTAAGCAGGCATGCGAATTAATTATTGAAAACTATAACGAGGCTTTTGGGTTGCCATATACTATACTCAGATACGGATCATTATATGGCCCCAGAGCAAAAGATAATAACTGGATTCATAAAATTATCAAACAGGCACTAACAGAAGGAAAAATTACACGACATGGCGATGGAGAAGAAATAAGAGAATATATCCATGTCGGTGACGCTGCGAAGCTTAGTGTAAAAATTCTATCAAAAGAATATGAAAATCTAAATGTAACTATAACTGGAAATCAACCAATGAAAATAAAAGATTTACACACTATGATCAAAGAAATTCTTGGAAATAAAATAAAACTAGAATATTTACCGGATGTCTCAAACTCTCACTATGAAATAACGCCTTATAGTTATAATCCAAAAGTAGCACAAAAATTAGTTAGTACACAATTTCACGATATTGGACAAGGAATACTAGAGTGTCTGGCAGAGGTGGATAAAGAATCAAAAACAAAAAAATGATACAATAACTCAGGTATATTATGTTTATTTTATTATCCCATAAAATTAACTTAGATACTCCGATGTATGGTGGAAAAGAAGGATTTTTATCTAAAAAATTGAGTTCAATAGAGCTAGGAGACTCTGCAAATACATCAAAATGGGAATTTCCTAATCATCTGGGAACACATATCGATTTTCCGTATCACTTTTATCAAAATGGTCAAACTGTAGATGATTTTCCAGCAGATTTCTGGATCTTTGATGGGAAAAAAATACAGGTATTGGAAGTTAATGTGCCTGAAAACAATTTTTTAATTGAACCCGATCACATTGAAAAACACGATTTTAACGTTGATACAGAATTCTTGATTTTAAAAACAAACATTGGAAAACATCGTAATGAAGAAAAATTTTGGAAATACAATCCAGGATTAAACGTTGAGATGGCAAATTTGATTATTAGAAATTTCAAGAAGATAAAAGTTATCGGTCTTGATTCAATTTCAATTTCTTCATGGCAACATAGAGATATCGGAAGAATAGTTCACAAAAAAATGCTTGATCCAAAAAATCCTATTTTATTTATCGAAGATATGGACTTATCTAAAGTTAGCAAAGATACTGTTTTTAAAATAGTTTACGTTGCACCAATGATGGTAAGTAAATCGGATGGAGGGCCTTGTACAATTTTGGCTGAGGTGAAATAGTTATGAGTAAAATCGATATCCAAATTGATTCATTTCAAGCAATATTGTTTGATTTTGATGGCGTCCTATGTGAATGTACGGATGTTAAAACAGAAGCTTTTGCTAAATTGTTTGAATCCTTTGGAGAAGAAGTGGTTAAAAAAGTTGTGGATCATCATGTAAAACATGGTGGCATTTCAAGGTATAAAAAAATTAAGTTTTATTATAAAGAATATCTAAACGAGAGAATATCTGATGAAAAGTTAAATGAGCTTGCTCAGAGATTTTCTGAACTTGTTGTAAACAAAGTGATTGCATCAGATTGGGTAAAAGGAGCAAAAGAATTTTTAGAAAAATATTACAAAAATATTGATTTATATGTTGTTTCTGGTACCCCTCAAAAAGAGCTGAAATTAATCATAGAAAAAAGAAACATGAGAAGATATTTTAAAGGGGTTTTTGGAACTCCTGAGACCAAGCCGGAAATCGCTAAACGTCTAATTTCTAATAATAATTACAATAGAGACAAAGTTCTTTACATAGGTGATAGTTTATCCGACTATTATGATTCCCAAAAAGCAGGGATAAAGTTTCTTGGTAGATTACTAGAAAAGATGACACCAAAATTTCCAGAAACGGTAAAAATCATCCGTGATTTTAACGATGTTTTATAATAATATATGACTAAATTAGTGATGTTAAACGACTAACTTGGGGGAAAAAATCCAAGTTATCTATTACTAAAAATACTATATTTTTATTCATCTAACTCACATATCCAGTTATTTCTCTTTCTAAACTTAGTAACACCAGATTCTATGTTTTTTTGATATTTATTAGGTATCTTCCAATCTTTTCCATAGAGGAAACGAACGTGTTTTTCTGCGTTTTTTGGAATTCTAACTGTCATATCATAAAAATTCACTAATTTCGTCTCAGTCTTTGGAAATATTAAAGTCCTTTTTAAAGAAAAAAAACCTGCAATATCTTCCAGAGTATTATCTATTATGCTTATATTTATTCTAGATTGGAATAAACGTATGGTTTTAGCTATTATGTTAATTCTAAATGTTTCTTTACGAGCGGGTTTTCCTCTCACTAAAACAAATTCGTATATATCTACATGAAACGAGGAGTTTGATATAGTAGGAGCTTTGATTTGAATTAGTTGTGTATTATATTTTGAGTTTTCCCACCTCAGCTCTACTTCTAGTTTCATTTTTTTAAACTTAGGTAGGAGTTTCTTAACTTTTTCAAAATCAATCACGACAAGATCTATATCATGGTCCCAAGGTATTATTCTTTTTTCTCTCAGATAACCGAGCAGAGTGCCATATTCTATCCAGTAATCTATTCTGTTTTCCTCTAGTACTGTTTTAATTTTTTTAAGAAATTCCACCTTTTTGTGTTCTTCGATATTATCTTCGTTGTCTTTTATACTTCCCACTATTTAACTCCTGATATTATAGCAAAGAGCCAATCCATATAAATGTCACCATTAAAAATCTTCATATTATAAACTTTTTTGATATATTCAGGACTATCTAAATGCATGTCGTAAATTTTTCTGCATGTCTTTTTACTTAATCCTGAGTTATCCAGCCAATTATTTATACTTACATTAGGCATTTTATGAATAATAAATTCAATGTTTTTAAAAACACCGTCTTCCAGTAGCTCTATCAGATCATCAATGGTATATGTTCTTCGTTTTTCTTTCAATTTAAATACGGCGGTATAGAATTTTCTTGCTCCGGGTGGTGGTATACCTTCCGAAATGACAAATTTACCATTTGGTTTTAAAATATCATGACAATTTTTTATTGCCGCTTGTTGATCGTTTATATGATGAAAACACATCCTTGCGGTAACACAGTTAAACATATTTGAATTAAAATCCATACTTTCTGCGTTCATAATTTTATAATCTATGTTTTCGGAATTATGTTTCTGTCTTGCAACATTTAACATGTCTTCTGATATGTCTATTGCTTTTATTTCCTTACAATACTTTGAAACAGCATTTGCGATAGTGCCTGTTCCTGTACCAATATCGCATACATAGTAACTTGATTTCAAATCACACATCTTGAGAAATTTTCCCATATATTCTTGTCTGCTAGTCCAATCAAGTTTGTCGTATATTTTTGACCGAGATTCCCATTCATCATGCATGCTAGTTCTCTACCTATAATTTTGTTTAAACATATGACTTCTTTCGACCGAATCTCATCATCAATACTTAAGATTTATTATCGTTGGTAGGTACTGTCGACTAAAGGATTTTTATCCCATCCTATTAATAGCAAGTTTGGTGAACAATCTAGGAGATAGGACACGATCAGAATTGCAAGGAAGTTATTAAAAGAAAAACATATCGTTATACGGGGGGGACATCCGTTGAAACCACATCCTATACTATGTTTCTCTATCTCGGTAGACTACCACCGGAAGATGTAAAAACACACTTTTTCAATAATAGAAAGAAAACGGATGAGGTAAATTTTTATTCGCAATTAATTTCCAAATACCATGGACAAAGTTTTTAAAAGGGTTACAATACTGTGTATAATCAAAGTCGAGGTAGATATTTATGAATATACTTAAAGATAAAGTAATTCTATTGACTGGAGGGACAGGATCATTTGGTAATAAATTTACAGA
Organism: uncultured Thermoplasmatales archaeon; assembly: GCA_964527715.1. Classification (GTDB taxonomy): domain Archaea; phylum Thermoplasmatota; class E2; order DHVEG-1; family DHVEG-1; genus CAZGOD01. The sequence continues at coordinate 22,006 of CAZGOD010000002.1, forward strand.
GGTTGCTCTAAAAGAGCAAAATCCTAACGCTATAAGAATTTTTTCACGTGGGGAAAAGAAACAGCTAGATATGATGATTAGATTCAACGATGATAGATTACGGTTTTTTATTGGTGATGTAAGGGATAAAGATAGGCTCCATAGGGCAATGACTGGCGTTGATATTGTGATTCATGCTGCTGCTTTAAAGCAAGTTCCTGCATGTGAATATAATCCAATTGAAGCAGTAAGAACAAATGTAGATGGAGCTGTTAATGTTATTGATGCTGCCATAGACAATGGGATAGACCGAGTTATGGCCATTAGTACCGACAAGGCAGTTCATCCCGTGAATCTTTATGGAGCTACTAAGATGACGGCTGAAAAACTTTTTGTTCAAAGTAATTCCTATTCCGGCAAAAAAGATACAAAATTCAGTTGTGTTAGATATGGAAACGTAATAGGGAGCAGAGGGAGCGTTATACCGCTTTTTTTACAGCAAAAAAAGAAGGGTGTATTAACTATTACTGACGAAAGAATGACCAGATTTTGGATAAGATTAGAAGAAGGGGTTAAATTTGTTATTAATTGTATTAACAAAATGAAGGGTGGTGAGGTTTTTATTCCTAAGATTGCCAGTATGAAAATTTTAGATCTTGCAGAGGCTATCGCACCCGATACAGAGAAAAAAGTCATTGGTATTAGACCGGGAGAAAAACTCCATGAAATTCTTTTAACTGAGGAGGAAGCTAAGCATAGTAAAGAACTTGATGATTATTTTGTTATAGAACCTGAGCATCCTTTTTGGAGCAGTAAAAATTTAAAGGAGGGAGAGCCTCTACCTGAGGATTTTCGTTACACAAGTGAAACGAATGATAGATGGTTTTCTAGAGAGGAGTTAACGAAAGTAATTAAGGAATTATAAATGTGTACAACTTTGGCTATTAAGAGTAGAAAATCAACTAGAAAAAATATTACCTTACGGGCAACATTGGGTGGAAGAGAATAATATACAAGCATTGTGTGATGTTCTTAAATCTAACTAGATTAGTCAGGATCCAAAAATAAAAGTAAATCCAGAAATCATAGCTGAGGAAGTAAGTAATAAGTTAAAGTAATATTCCTGAAAATAGGGAGGATTAGAATATTATGGAACGAGAGGATTTGAAAGGAGTAATAACTATAATGCCAACTGCCTTCAAAAAGGATGGAGAATTTGATGAGGAAAACTATCGCAAAAATATCGATAAAATTTGTAGAACGGGCGTAAAAGGTATAATGACTATGGGAACTACAGGAGAGTTTAGCAATATCTCCTACAAAGAATACGAAAAAATTGTTGATGTGCTGATGGATGAAACGTCAGGGAGAATAAAAGTTATTGTAGGTGCTTCTGATGTAAACATAAGTGAAGCTATAAAGAGAACAAACTATGCAGAAAAAAAGGGTGCTGATGCTGTAATAAATGTGGTTCCCTTTTATCAACCCCTTACACAAAATGAAATCGTAAAATATTTCATGAGATTATCAAGTAAATGTAAAGATATCTCGATTCTTGCATACAATAATCATATTACTACAAAGGTCTTGATTTCACCAGATACTTATAAAAAATTATCTAAGATTAAAAATTTCATTGGAAGTAAAGAGATAACTACAGATGTTTTTTATTACATGAACATTAGGAGAGCTGCACCAGATCTAGGATTATTACCGGTGGAAGGTTTAATTGTTCCTGCAGCTATGTTAGGATGTGAAGGTTTTTTTTCAAGTATAATATTTATGAATCCAGAATTTCAGGATAAAGTGTATGAAGCTTGCAAAAATAAAAAATGGGATAAAGCAATTAGTATGCAATATAAAATAGTTGATTTTTTAAGAGATATAGTTGTTCCATTAAGGGAGAAATATAGCGAAATCTCTTTAGCTAAAGCGTTGGTTAATGCTAGTGGTTTCCTATATGTAGGCCCCCCAAGATTACCATACATACCTGTTACACCTGATGACCAGAAAAAATTACGACATGATTTAGAAAAAATATGCCCATATTTGATTTACAAATAAGACTAAATGATTGATGAAAACAAGAATGGAGGAATAATATGAAAGCTGTTAAAATTGGAGATAAACTGGTTGGTGATGGTCACCCTTGTTTCATATCAGTTGAACCAGGAGCTACGCATACGGGACTGGAAAGCGCAAAAAAACTGGCTAAAGCCGCAAAAGAAGCAGGCGCAGATGCAGTAAAATTTCAAACAATGTTAACTGAAGAATTAATGTCACGAGAAGCGCATAAACTAATGATTGAATTTGAAACTAAAGAAGGAAAGAAAAAAGAAAGTATTTACGATGCATTAAAAAGAAGAGAATTAACTTTTGATGACTGGAGAGATCTAAAGAAATATTGCGACAAACTTGGCATATTATTTATATCTGCCCCAAGTGGCCCCTCAACAGTAGACTTGCTTGCAGATATAAATGCTGCAGCAATAAAAGTTTCAAAATCTGATGTTAATAACAGATACTTAATAAGACAAATTGCAAAAAAACATCTACCAGTTATTGTAGATGCAAGAGAAAAATTTCAGGATGTAGAAAATGCCATTAGAATATGCGAAGGAGAGGGCAATGATGATGTTATAATAATGCATTGTCCATCAGGCTACCCTGCTGAATTTGCGGGTATCCATCTACAAGTTATTCCAGTTATCAAAGGTATTTTTGGAAGGCCAGTGGCATACTCAGACCACTCTGTTGGAGATTATATGAACTACGCAGCTTTAGGTCTAGGTACAAACATGTTAGAGAAAACAATATCTCTAGACAAATACACTAATGCTGTAGAACATTACATGTCATTAGAGCCCGAGGAAGTAAAAGAATTCACAAGAAGAGTAAGAGAAGTTGAAAAAGCATTTGGTAACCCCCGAGTGATTTTTAACTCCAGAGTGAAAGACGCGAATCGTAGAAGCATAATGGCAAAAAAGAAGATACCTAGAGGTAAAAAAATCGAGATCGATGATCTTACATTTAAACGACCAGGAACCTATATTTCCGTGGAGAGATATGAAGAAATAATTGGAAAAAAAGCAACACGCAATATAGAAACTGACGAATTTCTATCTGAACATGATTTTGAATAAATCCTATCTGGAAAATATTCTCTGCGATCATTACTTAAAAAATGATCAAAACATATTATCAATTAATCCTGGGGAGGGGCACAGTATTAATTCAAAAAATTTTAGAATTTTATTAAAAACGGGTGAAAGTTTTTATCTTAAAGTGGTAGATGAATTTAATGCGGACACAAAAACAAAGATTAGGATCATAAATGAATGTTATCATGATAATATAAAAGTTCCTGAGATTATAAAAAATAAACAAGGTGAAATAACAACGATCAAGGAAAACAAATTATTTCTTTTGATGAAATATTGTGAAGGGAGAAGATACAGCTTTAAATTAAAAGAAATACATTCTGCTGCAGAGAACCTTGCTGTTTTAAATGAAGAATTAGGTAAGATAGATACAATCCTAAAAAGGAAAGATTTTTATGATGATTTAAGCGGAGGAGATTTGGAGAAAATTAAAAATAAAATAGATAAAAAAGAGTCTTTTAATAAAAAAGTCCACATCCTATGTGAAAAACTGCCTCGATTGTATCACAGAATAAATGATATAATTCAACCTTATGAAAATAAAAAACAATTGGTTCATCTTGATTACCATACGCGAAATGTTCTTTTTAAAAATGATCAAGTTTTGGTTATCTTGGACTTCGACTCAATATTAACATCCTTGGAATTACAATCGGTTGCTTTTGCTTGTGATAGATTCTCAAAAGATATCACTGGTTTTATTACATTTATCAAAGGCTATCAGTCACATGGTAGAAATTTTACATCAGATGAACTAAAAATTTTACCTTACTTCGCTGAAAAAGAAGCAGTTTGTAGAATTAACTATATTTTAAGAAGACATTTTTTCTTTAATGATACAACCTGGAGTTTTGAATTAGATAAACACCTAAAAATTTTAAAAAGAATGCAGTATGTGGAAAATGAATTAAAGAATATAATTTTACGGTGAAAAGATGAATTCTGGATATATAAAAAAACAAAATTTAAATTTTCTTATAGACAATACAAATAATATCTTAAAATGGGCCTTCAAAAAGTATCCTGGAAAAATATTTGGTACAACAGCTTTTGGTGCAAATGGGATAGTTCTCTTAGATCTAGTTAATAAAATTGACAAAAAAGTTCCTTTTTATTTTATCAACACTGGCTATCATTTCCGTGAAACTCTAGATGTCTTAGAACACTATAAAAAAAATGGTTTTAATATAATTGGAGTTACTTCAAATGTTGATGATTCAAATCATTTACTTGTAGATATGGGCCCAGATGTTTGCTGTAGTATAAATAAGGTTGAACCAATGCGTAAAATTCTTCAGGAAAATAAGGGTAATCTGTGGATTGCTGCAGTTAGCCGGGGTCAATCGTCAACCAGAAGGAATTTTAGATTCCTTGAACCACAGGATAATAATATTATTAAAATTTGTCCGATGTTGGTTTGGAAAGAAGATGAAATATGGAGTTACATAAACGAAAATAAGCTAGTTTATAACAAACTTTATGATAAAGGTTATAAAAGTATCGGCTGTGAGCCTTGTACAACAAAAGTCGAAGATGGGGAAGATAGTCGCGCGGGGAGATGGAGAGGTTCGAATAAAGAAGAATGCGGATTACAGACAGAATTTGGTAAATAAAATAATAAGAGTTCATTTGGCATAAATGATTTTTGAGATGAAAAAGATATGAAAAACATACCATATGGACATCAATATATCGATGATGAAGATATAAAAGAAGTAACAAACGTTTTGCAATCTGATTGGATCACTCAAGGAAGTAAAATCGAAGAATTTGAAAAAGCTATATCAAAATTTACTGGAGCAAAATACACTATAGCTGTTTCAAGTGGAACTGCTGCTTTACATCTAGCTGCAATAGCTGCAGATATAAAAAATAAAGATGAAGTAATTACTTCTCCTATAACTTTTGTTGCATCTGCCAACTGTGTTTTGTACTGTGGCGGAAAACCAGTATTTGCTGATATTGAAAACAAAATTCCAAATATAGACCCAAATCAGATTAGTAAAAAAATTACAAAAAAAACAAAGGCAATAATCCCTGTTGATTACTCAGGTCACCCCTGCGATTTAAAAGAGATTTATGAAATAGCTGAAAATAAAAATCTTACTGTAATAGAAGATGCATCACATGCTCTTGGTGCAGAATACAAAGGAACGAAAATTGGCTCCTGTCAATATTCAGATATAGGAGTCTTTAGTTTTCATCCAGTGAAACATATTACAACCGGTGAAGGTGGAGCAATACTAACAAACGATGAGGAATTATATGAAAAACTAACGATGTTAAGGGCTCATGGCATAACCAAGGAAAAAAACAAATTAGAAAAAAATGATGGACCTTGGTATTATGAACAACAGTTGCTAGGCTACAATTACCGGATTACCGATTTTCAATGTGCTCTTGGAATTTCACAACTAAAAAAACTTTACAAATTTATTAAAAAAAGAAGAGAAATAGTTGATATCTATAATAAAGAACTAAAGAACTTAGATTCGATAGAGTTACCTTTTGAGAAAGAATATGTAAAATCTTCATGGCATCTCTACTATATACAAATTAAAAACCATAACAAAAGAAGAGATATCTTTGAAAAATTAAGAAAAAATAATATCAGATGTCAGGTACACTACATGCCCGTTTATTTACAACCATATTATCAAAAAATAGGATATTCTAAAGATCTGTGCCCAAGAGCTGAAGAATTCTATAAAAAAGTGATAAGTATACCAATATATCCAACGATGAAGGCTAGTGAAATAGAATATGTTATAAAAACTTTAAAGAAAGTTTCAAATGATTATTAAGGATGGATATAATTTATATGAAATTTCGTGGTGATCTTTTATGAGAATAATAAAAGATCCTCTTTGTATAATTCCAGCGAGAGGGGGATCAAAAAGATTAGAAAGGAAAAATATTACAATATTGGCAGGTAGACCATTATTATTCTACTCTATCGATTCAGCAGTTAAAAGTGAGATTTTTGATAAAATATGTGTCTCTTCTGAAGACAATGAAATTTTAGAAACAGCAAGGAAATATGCGAAAAACAATAAAATTTTAGTATTAAAAAGACCTGCTGAACTGTCAGCAGATAACATACAAGTTAAACATGTATGTAAATACCTTTTAGAATACTTCTTTAATAAGGGGATAAAATATACAAGTTTTGGAGTAATTCTTCCAACTAGTCCTCTAAGAAACCAAGGAGATATTAAAGAAGCATATAAGATATTTAAAGGAAAAAATGCTGAATGTGTTATGAGCATTGTTCCATTTTCTCATCCCCCTCAAAGAGCAGTTTGGGTAAAAAACAGATATGTTGAACCTTACTTTGGTTTAAAACATATGAAGCAGACTCAAGAACTTGATAAGCTTTATAGACACGACGGGGCAATTATTTTTTGTAAAAGTGATTCATTTTTGAAAAATGATGGATTTTACACAAACAAAATTTTGCCGTATTTCATTCCAAAAGAGAGAACAGTAGATATAGATTCGCCTTTAGATTTGAAATGGGCTGAGTTTCTATTATCTAAACAAAAATAAGGTGATAACATAATAGGTAACATCGCTTTTCGGGTTGATGCCTCAAAAAAAATTGGCATCGGTCATTTAATGCGTTGTTTAGCTCTATCAGAAGAATTAATGAAGAGGGGAAACGTCTGTTATTTTGTATCAAAAATTGATGAAGATGAACTAATTACCAGAATCCAGAAGGCAAATATAATTTCTCAAAAAATAAAAAATGATGCCGACCTAGAAGAGGATTTAGAAGTATTGCTTGAATTTTCAGATAAAAATCATATAGACTGGGTTATAACCGATCATTATGACATAGATTCCAGATATACAAAAGAGATAAAAAGAAAAGGATTCAATGTTCTATCAATAGATGATACATCTCAAATTCACTACTATTCAGATGTAGTTTTGAATCAAAACATTGGTGCTGAAAAACTTAAGTTTTCAGCAGAAAAAGATACAGAATTTCTACTAGGGACAGATTACGTTATGATTAGAAATGAATTATTAAAGAAAGATGAAAAAATTGAGAATGAAACTGTTAAAAAAATATTAGTTACAATTGGTGGAACAGATGATGACAACTTTACTTTAAAAATTTTGAAATATTTGGAATCAATTAACAAAGATATTGAATTCAAAGTAGGGATAGGCCCGTTTAATTCATTTTATAATGAAATTTATGAATATTCTAAAACATCAAATTGTAAAATAAGATTAATCAAATCTCCAGTGTGCATGACAGAACTTTATTTAGAATCAGATATAGCCATCAGCGCAGGTGGAAGTTCATGCTATGAATTAGCCTATTTTGGTATCCCAAATATTATTGTAGCTATAGCAGATAATCAGTCAAATATTGCACATGGATTAGACAAAAAAAATGTCAGTATGTTTGTATGTGAAAAAGAGGGATTTAATGAAAAAAAATTAATGCAAAATGTAAATGAATTAATTAACAATCATGATTTAAGAATGAATATGATTAGGAATGGCCAACAATTAATCGATGGAAAAGGAAAAAAGCGAGTAGTAGATTTTATGGAGAGATTAAATTGAAAAAAGAAGTTAAAATTGGGGAAAAAATAATTGGCGAAGGATACCCCACATATATAATTGCAGAAATCGGATCAAATCATAACAAGGATAAAAAGATTGCAAAAAAAATGATTGATGAAGCGGCAAAGGCCGGTGTAGATGCAGTAAAATTTCAAACTTTTAGAGCGGAAAAACTCTACTCTAAGAAAACACCAAAATTTTCAAAGGATACAGTAAAACCATTCGATTTAATAAAATCTATAGAAATTCCTAGAGAGTGGCATAAAGATTTATTATCATATGCAGGTAATAAAGGGCTAGACTTTCTCTCTTCACCATTTGATTATGAAGCAGTAGATGAACTCGATAAAATAGGTGTAATTGCTTTTAAAATTGCGTCCTTTGAAATTGTCGATCTTGAATTAATTAAATATGTTGCAAAAAAGAAAAAAACTATCATACTTTCTACAGGTATGGCAAATCTCGGAGAAATCGAAGATGCAATAAATACGATCAAATCACAAGGTAACGATGATATAATTTTAATGCATTGTAATTCTTTGTATCCTACGCCGGTAAATGTAGTAAATCTTAACGCTATTGAAACAATGTATTCAGCTTTTAAAGTACCAGTAGGTTTTTCAGATCATACTCTTGGAACGAATATTGCAATTGCTGCAGTTACTAAAGGCGCAAAAGTTATTGAAAAACACTTTACATTGGATAGAACCATGAGTGGGCCAGATCATTCTTTCGCTATTGAGCCACATGAGTTAAAAAAGCTAGTAACTGAGATTAGAGACGTCGAAAAAGCATTGGGTAATGGTATGAAACATAGATCTGATGATGAGGATGAAATGTTTGAAAAAGGACGAAGGAGCATTATAGCAGCAATAGATATTCCTAAAGGGATAAGAATTAAGAGGGAGATGCTTGTAATAAAAAGACCAGGTTATGGGATAAAACCGAAATTTATTGATATTGTTGCTGGAAAAACCACAAAAAAAGACATAAAAGCAGATGAATGGATCACTTGGGATATGATATAATGATTAAAAACGCTTGTTTAATGGCAGGTAGACAAGCAGGAGCTATAGGAGTTTTAACTGTTTTGGCTAAAAAAATAGATATTTTAGCAATAGTGGCATATGACGAAAATGTAGAAATGGTTTCAAAGGAATTTAAAATACCTCTTTTTGAAACAATCCATAATGGAAAATTTTTAAAAAAACTTAGTCAAGCAGATTTACTTATTTGCGTTCATGGCAAAGAAATTGTACCAGAAGAAATTCTTAATCTGCCTAAAATAAATAGTATAAACGTACATCCTTGCTTATATAAATATAGAGGCAAAAACCCGGTTGAACGTCTTTTAAAAGATGGTAATGCTAAAGCAAGTGTCGGTGTCCACTATATGACTAAAAAAATAGATGCAGGAAAAATAATAGCAGAGGAATTTGTTAACGTAAGTGAAATAGAGAACGTTGAAGCTGTATATAATATTCTTTATCCGTATTACTCTTTATCTCTTTCTATTGCTATAGATAAAATCAATAAGAAGTTATAAAGATTTATTTAAGCAACTCAGCTATAACAGCATCGATTTTTTTATTTTCGTTTATTAAGTAGTTCTGTAAATTTTTTTTGTTCCACTTATTATATTTAGATTTTTTGTCATATTCAATTAAATCAATATAATGGTGTTTAAAATGTTCTAGATAATACAAATATCTAGCAACATTTACTTTTTGTTCTTTAGAGATTTTTAGACTTTTAGCTCTATCTATAAGACCAAAATAATTCAATTTATTTTCAGGATATAATAAATCCAAAGTTTTATGATATGGGGGAGTGCCAGCGATGATACAAGGAATACCTAAATATGTTAATTCCATACCTACACTAGATCTCCAGACAAGCCCACATGTGATATATGGATAAAGTTGCTTTACATTAAAGAGTCTTGGATTTAACAATAAAATGTTATCATATTCCTCTATATCACTTTCAATGAAAGATTCTAAAGTTTGACTTGGTTCTTTTTGGGGTTCATCCGGTCTGGACTCTGAAGGATGCGGTTTAAGAATTAAAAGATTGTCTTTATTTTTAAAAGATTCGACTGTGCTTTTAATCCAATCTAACATATTCTCGAAAGAGAGTGAGGAGTCATCCCATGGTGTATCATAAAATAAATGAGAAAAAAGAACAAAGACGGATAAATTATTAGAGTTGTATTTTTCTATTAAATCAATTACTTTTTTCTGATTTATGTTAAATTTTGATGTTTCAAATTTCTTTAAAGATTTATTGAGAGGTTTTATTAGTTCATTTTCATCAATATCACTATTTCGAATCCTTTCTAATTCATCTTTTGTTATAATCAATCGATTTTGGACTTTTGAACGTGTTAGATTAGCTAGTGAAATATAACTTTCTCTGGAATGATAACCAAAATAATGCATGTAACCTCTAGCTAAATCAATGTACTCAATGTCATTATTTTCTGAAAGGGAATCACATAGCAGTCTAAAAACACCATTGGGAATGTAACTTGTTTCCCAACCGACGATTTTTATTTTTTTATTTTGTTCTTTAGAATATTTTTTCAAAATTAAAAAATAGTGAAATAATAAATCACAACTTTTTATCATTTCACTACATGTAGATATAACATTCTTATCTCTGAAATCAATCTCATATCTTTTGTATAAAGATTGTAAAGTATTTCTGATAACCGGAAAGAAATTCACATTACTGACTTCAATTTTTTCTTTTTCATAGTTAATTTTCCACTTAAAATTTAATTCAGTGTTTTTACAATCATTATAAATTACATATTTAGATTGCCTGTTATATAAAGAGAAGCTTATTTTCGCATTATCAACAATTAATTTAGGTAAATATGATTCGGAAATATACTTTCTAAGGATAAAAGATTCATTTCTTCCAGAATTAAAAATCATACGAGATATCTTTGGAGAATAATTTCTGATGATGCCATCCCTAAACAAAAAAGAGCAGGGATAGCCTTTTTTTGATAATGCATGAGCTGTTAGAAGGTAAAGTTTTTTATAAAACTGACTACCACGATGACTGAAAAGAAATATTTTATCGGATCTTTCAATATCCAATTTTGGTATATCCTCAAGTAATTTACGGGTTAAAAAATTGTCATTTATCATTTGAACTTTATGTTTTAAAAAGGAAAAGTGACTGCTCATGGTTACCATCATTTTAATCTAATTTATTAACATAATAATCTATTGGCCGAGGACAGATACCAGTTTTAATATAAATAGATAACTCATCATATTTCTTGTGACTTTTTTATTTATACAGAATTCTTTGAAATGAAGATGATTTTAGAAAGATTTTTGATAATCTTTATAAATATGGAAGTTACTCTCACTGAAAAAATTCAATAACAATCAAGTTGTATGTAATATGAAAGCGAAAAAAATGAAAAAGAAAGAAAATAAGTTGAAAGCAGTTTGGTTTTTCCTTCGTCGATGTAGACTATATTTTGTGTTTATTATAGGTTTGGCCATACTTACGGGGATATTGGAAGCCTTAAATGTTGGACTAATGTATCCCATTATAAATAATATTTTGAACTCGCCAGGGGGAAAGAATTTTTTTATTACTCTTATTGATCCTTACACGAGGATTCTACCGATAGAAGATGAGCTTGTAAGATATTCAGTTGTGTTTATTATCATAGCAATCGTCACATTTGTTATTAAGACTTTATACTACCATTTATCGATAAAATTTATTGCAAAAATTGTAAAGAAGGCAAAACAAGATGTGTTCAACAAATGTATAACATCGGACTACCAGTTTTTTGTTGATAATAAACAAGGGGAAATACTTTATAAGACCTCGCAAGCGCCTAATAGCATAGCTAAATCATTACAGATACTATCAGATATTTTCATATATTTTTTCCTAACACTCTCAGTTTTGTCCGTGCTTCTTTTTATGTCTTGGAAACTAGTCATTATTATAATTATTGCGGGAGCCTTATATTTTTATTTGATCAAGTACATTAGTGCCGCAATATCATATAAGACTGGTAGAAAAAAACGTGAGTCAGGACAAAAAGAAAGAGTTATCGTAACTGAGTATACAAGTGGGATAAAACAAATCAAAGTATTTGAAACCTATGAATATTGGAAACAAATGTTTGACAAAGCACTGGATACCTTCTGGTTTCATCATAGAAGAAATTATTTTTGGAGAAAAATCCCAGAACTCTTGCTATGGATGGTAATTTATATATCCATCGGTGGTGCCATCATAATAATAAAATTACAGTACCCTGGAAGATTCATGTACTTCCTTCCATTGATTGGTACGTTTGCAACTGGAATATTCCTAATTTTACCAAAAATTGCCCAATTTGGAAAATATAGAATGGAGTTTGTCCATGAGCTGCCTAATGTCGAAACAGTTTACGAATTGTTAAAGGATAAAAGTTATACTAAAATTAGGAATGGAACTAAAAAGTTTACGTGGTTAAAAAAAGGATTATTCTTAAGAGATGTTACTTTTTCACACAAAGAGAGAGACATCCTATTGGAGAATATCGATCTCGAAATAAAAAAAGATCAGACAACTGCACTTGTCGGCCCATCTGGTAGTGGTAAATCAACAATTGTAAACTTGTTGTTAAGACTTTATGATGTAGAAAAAGGCAGTGTCTATATAGATGATACGAACATAAAAGAATATGACATTTTTTCTTACCTTGACAGGGTGGGATTTGTAAGCCAGGATACCTTCATATTTAATGGCACAATAAAAGACAATATTGCATTTGGCAATAACTACACTGACGGAGAAATAATAAAAGCCGCAAAGATGGCTGACGCGGATGAATTCATTCGTAAACTACCTGATAGTTACAATACCCTAGTTGGAGACCGCGGGATGAGACTCTCCGGCGGAGAGAAACAGAGGATTGCTATTGCAAGAGCGATGATAAGAAAACCTGAAATATTAATTCTAGACGAAGCGACAAGTTCTTTAGACAACATATCAGAAAACATTGTGCAAAAAGCAATTGATAAAGTATCAAAGAGCTGTACAACATTTATCATAGCTCATCGCCTGTCAACGATAAAAAACGCTAATGTCATACATATATTAGACAAGGGCAAAATTATAGAAAGCGGAACACAAGAAGAACTACTTAAGAAAAAAGGAAAATATTGGGAATTTTACAAAATTCAAAATAAATAGTCATTAAGGAAACTTAGAGTATTTTTGAATGCGGTTTAATTTCACCAGAGGCCACAGCTCCAGGACCAATGAGGACATTGTTGCCAATTATACTACTAACATTGATTATAGAGTTAATACCTGTTTGAACATTATCACCCATTATTACCCCAAGTTTCCTAAGTTTACTATCAATTTTTTTACCATTCAAGCTAATATTGATAGTTTTTTTATCTAAGCGGAGATTAGCTATTTTTGTTCCAGATCCAAGGTTACAGTTTTGTCCGATGACGGAATCACCGACATAGTTATGATGTGGTACATTAGTATTATTCATAATTATTGAATTTTTTATTTCACAAGCATTGCCAATATGACAATTGTTCCCTATTGAGGTATGAGGTCTTATGTAGCAATTTGGTCCGATTTTACAACCACTACCTATTATTACAGGTCCTTCGATATAGCTTCCAGCCATAATCCTAGAATTTTTACCAATAATAATATTACCATTAAGGCAAGTATTTTTTTCTACATTACCTTCGATTTTTTTGTCTATTTTATCTAAAATTTCTTCATTTGCATCGAGAAGATGCCAAGGATAAGCAACATCTCTCCATTCCTTTAGTAAAACCCCTTCAATATCATTGTTTTTTATCATCATATTTATAGAATCAGTGATTTCATATTCCCCACGTGGGGATTTTTTAGTTTTTTCTATGAAATTGAATATTTTGTTATTAAAATGATATATACCTGCATTTATAATATTTGAAAAAGGTTTTGGCATTTTCTCGTAGATTTTTACAATTTTTTTTCCTTTTGTTTCAACAATTCCATATTCCTCAGGAGAATCTACTTTTACTAGCCCTATGCTCATTTCCTTTTTTATAATATTTTTGATATCTTGGGATCCAAAGATTGTGTCTCCGCATAAAACAATGAATTTATTTGTGAATTTTTTCACCATTCCAATAGCATGAGCAGTTCCAAGAGCGTCTCCTTGGTTAACATAGTTTATGTTAACATTCCATTTCTCACCTTTGCCAAAATAGTTTCTTACCATTTCGCTTTTGTACCCCACGACAAAGATGAATTCTTTTAAACCAGCTTTTTTCGCGTTTAGGAGATTCCATTCCATAATGGGTTTATTTGCAATTGGGAGCATAACTTTTGGACGAGTAAATGTTAATGGATGCATCCGTTTTCCTTCGCCGGCTGCGAGTATTACACATTTCATATTTTTCTAATATCTCCTTATTCAACTGTTACTGATTTTGCAAGATTACGGGGTTTATCAATAGGGCAACCACGCAGGTTTGCCACATGATAAGCAAGAAGTTGAAGGATGACAGTTATTGGGATACACGAAAGAAGGTCTAGATTTGAGGGAAACCTCAGGATAAAATCAGCGTGTTTATCAATTTCGGTATCATTATCCTCAGCAATAGCTATGACTTGAGGACCTCTAGCTTTTATTTCTCCAATATTAGCAATTATTTTATCATATGTTGAATCATTTGTAACTATTGCAACAACTGGTGTGAATTTAGTTAGAAGCGCAAAAGGCCCATGTTTAAGTTCACCAGCTGCAAAACCTTCAGCGTGAATGTATGATATCTCTTTGAGTTTCAATGCTCCTTCTAACGAAAGAGGATAGTTGATACCTCTCCCAATGAAAAAAACTGAACGGCAGTTCTTGAGATGTTTTGCGACTTTTAATATCTCATTGTTTTGATCTAATACCTGTCTAATTTCGCGTGGTAGTTCTTTCAGTTGTAATATGTAGTTGTATAGTTCATCAGTACCAATAGTGTTTTTTATCATTGCGATTTTTAATGCGATTAAAAATAATACTAGAATCTGGGATGTAAAAGTTTTTGTTGCAGCGACACATATTTCAGGCCCTGACTGGCTGAGAATGTATGCATCACTAATCCTAGTAGCTGTACTACCTATAGTATTTGTCACTACGAGAGTTCTACATCCTGAGTTTCTGGCTTCCTTTAACGCTGCGAGTGTATCTGCTGTTTCACCAGATTGAGTGACGCCTATGATCAGTGATTTTTCGTTTCTGGTTCCAAAGTATCTATATTCTGATGCTAATTCTACGAAAACAGGTATATTCGTTAGTTTTTCTATTAAGTATTTACCTGCCAAGGATGAATAATATGAAGTGCCGCAAGCGACTATATGGATTGAATCCAAGCCGTTACTGAGTATATTTTCTATTTTTTCATTAAATTCTATGGTTCGGTTTATCTCTGAGGCTCTGCCTCGTAAAACTTGAGTTATTGAATCGGGTTGGTCATAGATTTCTTTGAGCATAAAATGTGGAAAACCTGATTTTTCAGCGTCTTTAAAATCCCATTTTATTAGATTTACTTTCTTGTTTACCTCTTTTTTGTTTTCATCTAAAACTCTTACCGAATTTTTGGAGACAACACATATCTCTCCATCATCAAGATAGATAACTCGGTTAGTATATCTCAATAAAGCAGGTATATCTGAAGCGATAAAGTTTTCATTGTCACCTACTCCGATTATTAGGGGGCTTTCGTTTCTAGCGCCAACAAGTTTCTCAGGTTCATCTTCACAAACAACGGCTATGGCATATGATCCTTTGAGTTTTTTAATAGCTGAGTAAACAGCATCTTCAAGATCGCCTTTGTAGTAATTGCTGATTAAATGTGTTATTACTTCTGTGTCTGTTGCTGAGTTAAATTTTATTCCTTTTTTCTCTAACTCCTCCTTTAATTCTTTGAAATTTTCAATTATGCCATTATGTATAACCGCGATTTTTTTATTTTGACTTATATGCGGGTGAGCATTTTCACGGGTGACACTCCCATGTGTGGCCCATCTGGTATGGCCTATTCCAATATCGCCGTCTAGTGTCGGTATTTCTTTTTCTAGTTTTGATATTTCTCCTACTTCTTTGAATATTTTTAGTTTTTTCCCGATTACTCCTATTCCAGCTGAATCATAACCTCTATACTCTAATCTTTTTAAGCAGTCGATAAGTACTTTATCTGCTTCTCTGAAACCGTTATATCCTATTATCCCGCACAATTTACATCACTTTGCTTCCGCTTGAAATGTTCTTAGTTATTCTTTTTATTGGGGCGATATTGCATTTTCTTCCGATTATTACACCAGGGTCCACGACTACATGGCTACCTATGGTGCAATCCTCTCCAATCATAGCTCCAAGGTTCTTTAATTGTTTAAATTCATGATCGATTTCTATTGTGCTACTACCCGGAACACTAGAGAAATTGTTATCAATTATACTCCCCCGGGCTATTATCGAATTTGAAATAAAAGAGCTTGAACCAATATGTGCATTGTCCATTATGACACTGTTTCTGATTTCAGAGAAAGGATGAATTACAGAGTTGTCACCAATAGTGGTTGAGGGAAAAATGCAGGTATTTGGTCCTATTTCACATCCTTCACCTACGACTACTGGGCCAACTATATAACAACCGGAATAAATCTTGGTGTCTTTCCCAATGGATACACCACCTTTTATGGTTACTCCTTTTTCAATTACGCCGCTAACAGACGCAGTGGTGTTGTGTATCATGCTTTCATTGACTTGTATTAAGTCCCATGGGTACACAATATCCATCCAGCAGTCTGCAAGGATTGTATTTATTTGTTTTCCATCATTAATAATTGATTGTGCTACAGAAGAAAGAGCATAAGTTCCTTGGGAGGTTATTTCTTCTATTTTGTTGAATATTGTTTTTGGTAGTTTGTATATGCCTGTTGATATGAATTTACCCCTCTCCTCTTTTGGTTTTTCAACTATTTCTTTGAGATTGTTTTTTTCTATGAAAACCACTCCGTATTTTGATGGATGCGGGTGTTCTTTTATTAGAATTGAATATTCTGAGTCATTTTTTATTAGATTTGAGATGCTATTCTGATCGATGAAGTTATCACCAGCTAAAACAATAAATGAGTTCTTCACATGTTTTTTAGCTTGTAATAATGCATGGGCGGTTCCTAGTTGTTTATCTTGTTCAACATATGTTATTTTAATTTTTTTGTAGTCTTTAAAATAGTCCATTATTACTTCTTTTTTGTATCCTACGACCATGATGATTTCATTTATTCCACTGTTTTTCACAGCATCAATTACATGTTCCAAGATAGGTTTATTGGCAACAGGTAACATAACCTTAGGCATTGTTTCTGTGAATGGCCTTAATCTTTTTCCTTCCCCGGCAGCGAGTATAACTGCTTTCATGATAATCGCCTTCCTTGGTGGTAAGCTTTATTCCTCTATTTTACATTTACTCACAGAAAGTTAGAAAAATATTTTAAACAAAGAAGTTTGGAACTAATTTATGAACAATATGGAGTAATCACATTTTTCTGCTATTTTTTGTTTAAAACGTTTAACTGGTAGACCTAGTATGCCTTTTTTTTTCTTTTCACGTCCGATTATTATTAAATCTGCTTTGAGTTTTTTTGCTGCTTTGAAAATTTCTTTTTCCGAGCTTCCTTTTACCAAGTTAATGTTTATCTCTTTTTCCTTAAGCTCTTTTACAAAGTTTTGGCCATTTTTTATGAGGGCTTTCGATGTTTTAGTTCCGGATCGTTTACCGGCGGTATCAACTTGTACACTGTCCTCTACGTCTACGATATATATCATGTGTAAGTTGCATCCTAATGACTTAGCTAGTTTGATACTGAAATCTGGTACTTTTTGATTTGGTGCTAGGTTTGAACAAACAGCAAGTATGTTTTTAATTTCATTGTTTGCTTCTATCCAGATTGGTATATTGACTTCGTCAAATAGTCGATAGTTGAGTATGCATTCTTTTTCAAAGCCCATTACAATTAGATCGTATTCTTTTAATCTTAATTCTCTTTTTACGACGACGCTAAATTCTCCTTCAGCTATTTTCTCTTCAAAATTGATTTCTTTGTCTTTAAAAAAGAATTTTGCGTCATTAAAAATAATGTTATATGCAGCAAGTTTTTGTTTACTAATTATTTCTTTTTTTGTTTCTGCTATTTCCTGGGACGTCAGATAGATATTTGATAATTTATCTGTTTGATTGAGGGTTTTTTCTTCAATTATGTAAACTAGAGTTAAATTACTTTTAAATTTTTCAGCGAGAAAAGCACTTCTTTTTAGTATGTTTTTTGAGTAAAATTCAGAGGATACAGGAATTAAAATATTTTTAAACACGTGGATTTGTTCCCCCTGCAGAAATATTTCGACTTGTATTTATATTTTTCATAGGTGTAAAACTCCTATCCAGTAGACAACTGCGATGACAAAAATTAGGATTATACATAAAACATTAGCTAAAACACCTGCTTTTAGTAGATCCCGTGTTGAAAAATAACCTGAAGAATATGTGATAGCATTTCCTGGTGTCGATATTACGAATACAAATGCTAATCCACCAGTTAGTGCAATTGTCATTGATGCTAATAGAGGGCTGATATTCGTTATTGTTGTTGCAATTGAGAGACCAATTGGCAACAGTATTGCTACTGCTGCTATGTTTGACATAATATTTGTTAAAATTACTGTAAAGAGTATCATGGCTAATATTACGATTAGCGGATTATTTCCTGCTATGTTAAAGATTCCATCAGCTATCCATCCTCCTGCACCCGTTGTTTGCATGCCAATGCCAAGTGTGATTGCTCCCCCATATAGTATTATTAGTCCCCAGGGTACACGGTTTTCTACATCTTTCCATGAGATGGATCTGGTTAAAAATAGAAGTATGCTTCCAAGTATTGAGATGACTGCTAGTCCATAGTATGTTGTTGATGAAAATAGGACCCATAGGAGGATTGTTAAAATGAGGATGAACAGGACAATTAGCTCATCTTTACTTATTTTTCCGGCTTTAACTACTTGTTGACTGATTTCTCTTTTTGCAGCGGATATATCTCTAATTTCTATTGGGAAAGAGAACTGTAAAATGAACCATACCAGGGGTAATGCAATGATTACTACTGGTATCGAATAGGTCATCCATTCAAAAAATGTAACGTTTATATCTGCTTGTTGTAGGATGTCAACTGTGTAAATGTTACGGGCGCCACCTATGAGTGTCCCAAGACTTCCAATTGAGCAGCCGTAGGCGACTGCGAGCATGCTAACTTTTCCAAAGTTACTCTGCTTTGGTACAATTTCCATAGCGATTAGTATTGAGACTATGATAGGTAGGAATAGTGCAGCGACACCGTGCTCCGGCATTACAAAGGAGAGAGATGCACATGAAAGCATTATTCCAAAGGTGAAAAATCGAGGGTTGTTTTCGAAGAGACTTAAGAATTTTAGGGCGATTCGGCGATGAAGGCCATGTTTTTCAATGGCACCTGCGATGATAAACGCGCCTATTAGAAAGAAAACAGCGTTACTTCCAAATGAAGAGAAAACCTGCGTTGGTGTTCTAATATGTAGGAGCGGCTGCATGACCATTATTAGTAAACCTGTGACTGGTAGTGGTATTGGCTCTGTGATCCATAATATTGCTGCCATTAGCAGTATTCCTATCATTAGTTGCCCATTATGTGTTAAGCCGTCTGCTGTAGGTATAAAATAAAATAGTGCGATGACAAGAAACGCTACTAAAATAAAAACAATGTCTCTCAGAGATAAGAATGAACTTTTGGTTTTAAGGAAGTTTTTATTGTCTATCATTTTCTTCTTTGTCTGTATAATTCTTGGTCTACTACATTTATCATCTTTTTCATATCAATGTCAGGTAGTTTGAGGAATTCACAGATTTTTTTTATGTTGGTTTTAGGGTTTAATAAGGTGTCGTTATAGTTTATTAGTAGAACTTTGGTGTCTTCTCTGTTTTGTATTTTGTTTTTTATTATATTGTTCAGTTTGATGAAGGTTTTTTTGGTTTCTTCGCGGTTTTTATCTTTTATCCCCGTCATTTTTTCCATGGAGTCTAATATTTCTTCGATGTTTCTTTCTGAGTATATTATTTTGTAGTTTCCATGGGGTAGAAATTTTAGGCCGTATGCTGTTATTTTTATGAATTTTCCTTTGTGTTTTTCTAATGGAAATGTTCCGTCCATTAGTTTGTTGATGATTTTTCCGCCTTCGAGTTCGTAGTAACCTTTTGGGTTGTTTTCATCTGATGTTCTTGACCTGTCGAAAGCAGCTGGTATCTCGCCCGCGTTTAATATTTGCATTAGCATAGATGTGCCAGACCGTTCGAGTCCAGAGATTATGTAGTTTGTGTTGATATCTAGTACCATAGAGTCTACCTTTGTATGAGGCCTAGTTCTCCTAGTTTGTTTAGTACTTTTTCAGCGCTTTCTTCAATGTTTTCCTTATCTGTGTCTATGAGTATTTCAGGGTTTTCTGGTTCTTCATAGGGGGCATTTATTCCTGTGAAGTCTTTTATTATGCCTTCTCTTGCTTTTTTGTAGAGGCCTTTTGGGTCTCTTTTTTCACATGTTTCTAATGATGCCTTGGTGTAGATTTCAAGGAATCTGCCTTTTCCTGCTAGTTCTCTGCAAAAGTTTCGGTATTTCTTATATGGTGAGATGAAAGCAGTTATTGCGATGACACCTGCGTCTGCAAATAGGTTTGCTACTTCTGATATTCTTCGGATGTTTTCGTTTCTATCTTCTGGTGAGAACCCGAGGTCTTTGTTTAGTCCGTGTCTTATGTTATCTCCGTCGAGTACGTATGTTAGGTGCCCCATTGTGTGTAGTTTGTAGGCTACTTCATTTGCGACAGTTGACTTTCCGCTGCCTGATAGGCCTGTGAACCAGATTACTACTCCTGTTTGTTTTAGGAGTTTTTCTCGGTCTTCTTTACTTACTTTATGTTCATGCCATGTGACATTTGTTGCTTTTTGTTCTTTCATATTTTATTTTCACCTTCCTTCTGGGTTTATTTTTAAAAAATTTAATATTTCATTTGAGAATGATTCTGTTTTGTTTTTTGGGACTATTGCCCCTAAGACTTCTGTTTTTCCTCCACATTTGAACCCGAGTGTTTTTCCTCTTTGTATCATGGGTTCTATGTTTTTGTTGCTCCTCACATAGATTTGGTCTTTGTCATTGAAGAATCCTGTATTGATTACTATTGTGTTTTTTCCGCTTCCCCATGCGACCTTACGTGTTATCGTTGATATTATGTTGTATGGTGTGTCTATTTTTTTGTAGATTATGCCGTTGAGCTCGTCTTCTGGTTTCTCCAGTTGTTTTGTGATTTCTTCGTTTAATTTTGTGTAGTTCTGGTTCCATGTTGGGTTGTTTAGTATATCACTTGGTGAGTCGTAGTTTAGAAGAGCATGTGGTGCTTTTTCCACAGATGTTTTATCGCCTAGTTTGTAGTTAGAATCTAAGAGATAAGCTATTTTTAGTAGGTCGTCGAAGATTAGGTTGTTTTCGTTGCAGAAATCAGTTATGATTTTGTAGAATTCTGTGTTGTTTTTGATTTTTTGTTCGTGATCCCCAATTATTCCAAGTAATGCGTATAGGTTTATTGGGTTTCCTAGGTGGCTGTTTACAATCCAGCTAGCTGATGGGTATTTATCTGGGTTTTCTCCTTTTATAATAGGGTTGTTGTGGTATACTTGTTTGATTTCTTTTCCTAGGTGGTGGTCGAATATTATTATTTTGGCGTTTTTTGCTAGTCGTAGTATGTTGTCTTCTGGTAGTGACATGTCTGCGATGATTATGAAATCGTATTTTGAGTATTCATCTAGTTCTTTTTCTGTTAGATAATAGTTGCCTAGTTCTGGTGTTTTATTATCTATGTTTTTGTCCGAGAGGTGTCTTAGTAGTAGTGCTGCTGAGCATATTCCATCGGTGTCCCAGTGATGGATTAGTAGTCCTTTTCCGTTTAGTTCCTGTAGCATGTTTTTTTGTTCTCCTCTTGTTTTTTTTATTCTACGAATGGTTTTTTGTATTTGAGTATGGTTTCTGCTACTTCTTTTCGCATCATGTCTTCTGGTGGTATTTCTCCGTTTCTGAGTAGTTCTCTGATTTTTTTGCCGCTGAAGTTGATGTGGTATTTTTGGTCGTGCGGGCAGATTTTGTCGTTTACGACGCTTCCGCATTTTGTGCAGCGTGAGAATGATCTGAAAAATATGGGTATTATTCCTAGGTCTGGGAATTCTGAGAATATTTCGTGTGCATCGTATGGCCCGTAGTAGTTGCCTACTCCTGCGTGGTCTCTTCCTACGATGAAGTGTGTGCAGCCGAAGTTTTTTCTCATGATGGCGTGGTGTATGGCTTCTCTTGGTCCTGCGTATTTCATGGATGTTCGTAGTATGGACATTACTGATCGTTCTTTTAGGTAGTAGTATTTCATTAGGGTCTCGTAGGATGAGAGTATTACTTCGTCTTTGAAGTCTCCTGTTTTTTTCTTTCCGATGATTGGGTTTATGAATATTCCGTCTACGAAGGTGAGTGCTGTTTTTTGTACGTATTCGTGGCCTATGTGTGGTGGGTTTCTTGTTTGGAAGGCGACTATTTCTCTCCATCCTTTTTCTTTGAATAGTAGTCTTGTTTCTTTTGGTGTGAGGTTGTATTCGTCAAATTGTCTAGGTTTGTTGTTGATGAGGTTTATTTTTCCGCCTAGTAGGTGGTTTTTCATGTTTTGTATGTTTGCTACTCCCGGGTGGTTTATGTCTTGTGTTTTGTATACTGATTGTGCTAGTGTTTTTTTATTGTAGTTGTAGAGTTCTTCTATGTCAAGTAGGGCATGTAGTCCGATTTCTTTGTTTGTTAGTAGTATTGTGTCTCCTTCTTTTATGTTGTTTTTTTCGAAGTCTAGTAGTATAGGTATTGTCCATGGTGTGTCGTTTTCTAGTCTTTTTTGTGCTACTACGTTTTCCAGGTTGTTTTTTGTTAGGAAGCCTTCTAGCGGCGAGAATACTCCTGTTGAGATATTTATTATGTCTTCTGCGAGGTTTGTGTTTATTTCGATTTGTGGGTATTCTTTTAGGTCTGTTGGTTGTTTTTTGATTTGTCTTGTTATTAGTTTTCCTCCGTGTGGTATTGGCATTTTGTTTCCACCTCTAGTCTAGGTATCCTAGTGCTCGTAGTCTTTCTTTGACTTTTTCTTCGTCTTCTTTGCTGAATGCTTCTTCTGTTTCTTCTTCTGTTCCTGCTATTATTTCTCTTAGTACGTATGTTGCGTAGGAGGATAGGGATGTGAATCCTGTTCCTTTTATGCGTTTTTTTATTTTTTCTGCTAGTGGTGTTGGTATTGATATTGTTGTGAATTTTTTTTCATCTTTTTTTTCTTCCATTTTATCACCTAATTATATTTAACTATATTTCATTATATTTAGTTACATGTAATTATGATATATAAATTTTATGAAAAAAACAGCTTTGCACAATAACTCTAACTTTACACAGCAATTATTTATGTGTTGGTGATAAAAACAATAAAAAAAGAAATAACATAGACACCCATTACACCACTGCTACAAGGTGAAAAATTGAACAAAAAAGACGCAAAAATTGCAATACTCCGCATAGAAGGTACAAACTGTGAACAAGAATCATACGATTCATTCAAAAGACTTGGGGCAAACCCAGAGTTCGTACATCTGAAACAACTACTAAACATAGACTGTAATAAAGATGAAAAACGAGATGTTTTTGATTACCAATGTATAATGATACCAGGAGGGTTTTCCGCAGGTGACTATATCAGGGCAGGTGCAATCTTTGCTGCAAGGATGAAAAGTAAACTTCAAAAAAAATTAGAAGAGTTCGTGAAACAAGAATACCCCATACTTGGCGTTTGTAATGGATTCCAGATCTTAACCGAGCTTGGGTTACTCCCAGGCATTGATAAAATAATTAGTGCAGTCCCAGAGTCTTGTCTGAATATCAATGACTCAGATAGATTTGAATGTAGACCAATTCTTCTTAAACATGAAAACAATGGTAACTGTGTTTTTACTTCTAAAATCCCAAAAAACGATATCCGTTTAATACCCTGTGCTCATGCAGAGGGAAAATTAATGTTTCCTTTGGATAAACAAAAAGAATATCTTAAAAAACTGGCGGAAAATGATCAGATAGTCTTCCGATATGTTGACCCTGATGGAAACTACGCGGGTTATCCTTGGAATCCAAATGGTTCAATAGATAACATAGCAGGTATTTGTAACCATATTGGAAATGTTTTTGGTATGATGCCTCATCCTGAGCGGACATTTTATAGACATCAACATCCAAATTGGACTAAGGTTGGGCTTGGTAAGAATCTTGGCGATGGCCGAGCTGTTTTTGAATCTGTTTTAGACTATATATGTAAAAGGTTTTAGAATGCCGAGGGTTGTCACCTGTTTATTAGTAGATAACGAGAGCAATTTGCTTATTTTAAAGCGTAGTGACAAGGTTAGGACTTACAAGGGTTTATGGGGTAGTGTCGCTGGTTATGTTGAAGAAGGTGAGAATCCTGAGGATACTGCTTTTAAAGAGATAAAGGAAGAAGTAGGTTTAGAGAGAAGGAATGTATCTTTGCTCAAAAAAGGAAAACCAATCATTTTTACTGATTTTTATGAAGGGGAACACTATGATTGGGAGGTACTTCCTTTTTTGTTTAGAATTGAAAAAAAAGGCAAATTACAAATAGACTGGGAGCATTCTGAGTACCGGTGGATAGCACCTCCTGATATTGAAAAATATGATACAGTTCCACATCTTAGAAATGTTGTGAATGAGCTGTTATTGTGAATATTTGGATGGGGAAGCCGTGGAGGTGGTGAGGAGAGATAGGAAAAAATTAGGATTAACTCCCCCATCCTAACATACTATAATTACTTTGGAAGTATATAAATTTTTTTATAATAATCTTGGATAAATATATAATCTATACTAAACACTTAAAAAAACAATATTAAAAACCAAAAAAAACCAAAAGCACTGGTACTAAAAACGCAAGAAGACCAACAAAAATAGCAACTAAAGTAAACCTCCTATAAATCCTAACATGAGGCTTTTTCTTAAAAATCAACTGAAAAGACGTACTAAGCAACATAGTATCAGTCAAAAAAATAAGAGCTAAATAAAAATAATTTAAATAATAAAGCTCAAATCTCTCCATAAAAAAAGGCAAAAAACTCAAACAAATAGCAAACAAATAAAACACTGCAGCCAATATGTTTGACCCGCGAACACCAACATAAAAAGGAAAAGATTTCACACCCCTCGCTCTGTCACCCTCAAAATCCATAACATCTTTCATAATCTCCCGGCCAACGCCAGTAAGAAACGCTATAAAAGCAATAATATAAATCACAAGAGGAACATCAACAAACAAAGAACCGTCCTGAACCATAGCAACACCACCAAAAACAAAAGGAATAGCCATTGCATAGGCTATGTAAAAATTCCCAAGAATCTTTATCTTTTTAAGACTAACATCATAGAATACCCCTAGAAGACCAGTTATAAGAGCGATGATAAAACAAGTCAAATTAACGAAAAATGAACATATTACGCCGAGTGGGAACAATATTACAAAGATATACAACGCAGTTTCTCTGGATAAATCACCCCTAACAAGGGGCCTATCCATTCTCCTGTTTTTCTTATCTATTTCAAGATCATAATAATCATTAAGAGCAAACGTACTTGCCTCAAGGAAAAGAACAGTAAAAAAAGTAAGAATAAACTTGTCAAAACTTGGAAGACTCTCACCTCCCAGTGCTACTAGTGAACCTATTAACACTGCTATGGCAATCATTATACCATGCTCTAATCGCATGAGCTCCCAGATTGCTCTGAGTTTTTTCATTTCTCACCTATTTTTATAGTTCAATGATAATTTTAATTGAATTTTTTGATTGAGCTGCAAGTTTGAATCCTTTTGCAGCTTCACTTAGAGGGAATCTGTGAGTGATCAAATCTGTGACTTTCACTTTTTTACTTTTTATCAGTTCAATTGACTCTTTTAAATCTGCTGGCGCCCCTGCATACGTTGATACTATTTTTACTTGTTTATTCCATAAATCGAACATTGGAAATGGGATTATAATACCCGGTTCAGTTGGTGCAAAAAGTAGAATTGTTCCGCCTGCGGCAACTGAATTCATTGCCTGCTTTGCAGCGGAGGGTACACCTGCACATAATATCACGAGATCTGTCAATTTTCCATCATTATGTTTTTTTACTTCTTCAGCTACTTTTTCCTTTGCATTAATTGCTATATCTGCGCCCATTTTTTTCGCGGTTTTTAATCTAAAATCATCAATATCTGTAGCAAATATCTTACTTGCACCCATTGCTTTTGCTAGTTTAATATTTAGAAGACCCGCTGTGCCACTTCCTAGAACAAGAACGCTTTGCCTTGATTTCATTTCCGCAATTCGCATACCTCTGACAGTACATGCAAGTGGTTCTATGAATGTGCCTTCTTCATAAGTCATTTCTTTTGGTAAAATAAATACTCCTCGATCAACATTTATCGCTGGGACTCTCAGGTATTCTGCGAAACCCCCTGGGTAAAAATTAGTGGAATGTAATGTCTTACAGAGTGTATGCTGATCGTTTTCACAAAAACTACAGTTATTACATGGTACATGATGAGAAATGAATACTCTATCCGCGGCTTTTAACTTTTTTACGTTTTTTCCAACTTTTACAATGTCTCCGGACATTTCGTGACCTAGAACCCGGGGAGCTTTCTTCAATCGATACCATTCCATCACGTCACTGCCACAGATACCACATGCCTGAACTTTTACAAGAATCTCATCGTCATTTATTTTTGGTATTGGCATTTCTTCAATTTGGACTTTGTTATTATTGTAATACATTGCGACTTTCATTTTTTCCATGTGATGACCTAAAAGTGAAAAGATTAATTATTTATTATATGTTACCACTGTGCAGTTAAACAAAAAGAGGATATATGAACATGGGATTATTTGGACCACCTGGAATAACTTTGATGCTGGAAAAATACAATTTTAACCCTGGAGAAATAGCTAAAGGAAATATTACAATCAATTTGAAAAAACCAACATACGCCAGAAAATTAATGGTTTCATTAATTGGTGTTAGAAGGGTCAGACGAGGTAATAGTTGGCAATGGCAAAAAGTATATGATTTTGACATGCCAATATCAGGTGAAAAAGACTATCAAAACGAACAAGTTCCGTTTCAATTGCAAATACCGCCAGATATTTTACAGGCCAAAACAAGTCAACAGGCGGTACAAGAAGGCCTTCAAGATAAATTAGGCGCCGCAGGGTCCTTAATTAGTGCAATTTCTGTTGGAACAGGTGTTACTAAATGGAAAATAAGAGCGCAATTAGATATTCCAAAGAAATTGGATGTTAAAGCAGACCAAGATATACAGCTCTATGCGGAAAGTTAAACCCAGTTTGGTGATATGGTAAGTTAATTACATCGATCTTAATCTTCTAATTCTCTCATCTATTGGTGGATGTGTCGACCAAATTGATTCTATGTTTTGCTGCTTAAATGGGTTCGCAATGTAGAGAGGGGCTACGGTCTTTGAACCTTTTGGCTTCCCTTTTGGATGATCAGATTTAATTTTTCCCAATGCCTTTGCCAATCCCCCGGGGTTTCTGGTTAGATATGCCCCATTTGAATCTGCTAGATATTCCCTACGTCGTGAAATCATAAGATAAACAAGTCTCGAAAATATGGGTGCGAGTATGACAAGGAGGATTGCAATAATAAGAATTACAGCATTTCCACCGTTTCTTCCTCTACTTCTTCCGGCTCCACCCCAAAACATTGAATAAAATAAAATTTCAGCAAGAAGAGCTATTGTGCCAACAACAGCTAGTGTCACTGTTGCAATAAGAATATCGTGATTTTTAATATGACTCATCTCATGCGCCATTACCCCCTCAAGTTCATCCTTATCAAGTTTTTTTAATGCACCAGTAGTTACACATATTACTGAATTCTCTGGTTTTTTACCTGTCGCAAATGCATTAATATTGTCTGATTCCTGGACATACGCCTTTGGAGTTGGAAGTCCTGCAGCTATAGCCATTTCTTCAACTTTATAGATGAATAATTTTTCCTCTCTTACATGTGGGTTTGCAGGACGAGCCTTAGCTGCAGATATTACTGTCCGTACAGAAAATGAATAAGTTATGGCAACGTATGCAATTGCAATAGGGATTCCGAATATAAGTCCGAGATATATACTTCCTGTAAAGATATACCCAAAGGCAAAAACAACACCTAAAAACAATATCGCCATAATTGTACAAATGAGTATAGTGTTGCGCTTGTTTTTCCGGATATGATCTTCCATCTGCAGATGTTTTGCCATGGTATCAAACGTTTACAATCATTTAGAATTTTACTTTTGGCAGTTCTCTAGATGCTTCTGGAATTTGTAGCATTTCTCTCATTTTCTTTCCCATTCTGCGTGCAAAGAAGTTGCCAGGGAATGTCTCTATTGTGTTGTTAAATGATAAAACAGTATCATTGTAGTGTTGTCTTGAGTAGGCAATTTTATCCTCGGTGTGGGTGAGTTCATCCTGTAGGTTCAAGAAATTCTGATTTGCCTTTAAATCAGGATAATTTTCCGCTACTGCAAATAGTGTTTTTAATGCCCCAGTAAGCATGTTATCTGCTTCAATGTTTTTTTGTGGTGTCTTTGCATTCATAAGAGATGTTCGTGCTTTGGTTACATTTTCAAGCACTTCTTTTTCATGCTTCATGTAGCCTTTGACGGTCTCCATGAGATTTGGAATGAGCTCTGCTCTTCTTCTGAGTTGAACATCAATTTGAGCCCAGGAGTTGTCTATCCTGTTTTCCACTCTTATTATCTTGTTGTAATATCCTACATAGATAAGGAGGAATATTACTGCAATTATTATTACAATTAAAACAATCCATAACCACATTTTCTATTTCCCCTTTCTTTTTTGAGGTGGGTTAATAATGTTTTTTATTTAAAGCTATCGTATTTAAATAATAGGTTTATAAATCATTAGTTTATTTCATCATCGAGATGGGATGAAAAAGAATATGATAGTCATCGGAGTGGCGATTTTACTACTATTGGTTATTTTAATCAGTTTCCTTGGAGGAGATGACGAAGATAACTATAAAGTTACTAACATACAGAGAGCTATAGATCGTGCAAAATCTGGTGATACAATAAAGGTTCCAGTTGGTACATACTATGAGAATATCATTATTGATAAGCCTATTAAGTTAATTGGTGAACATAAGCGGTTAACTGTTATTGATGGGAACAATAGTGGTAGTGTGATTACCATTTACGCAAATGGAGTGACTATCAAGGGATTTACCATTATAAATAGTGGTAATCATCCTAATGCCTGCGGGGTGTTTGTGAATTCAAACAATAATGTCATACAGGGGAACAGTATAGTAAATAATGATTATGGAATAGGGTTATGGGGTGCTGAGAATAATAAAATACTTGGCAATCAAATTTCAGAAAGCAACTGGTCAGGGATCTACTTAGCCTCCTCATCAGACCATAATACTCTAACTGGGAATACAGTCATTGGGAATATCTCTGATGATAACGATGATGATTACTGCATTCATCTAAATGGTGCATCAAATAATGTAATCCAAGAAAACAGTGTCTCTTATTGTTACAATGGCATATCTTTAACGAATTCCGATGAAAATACACTCTTAGAGAATATTGTTGAGAATAATACTAATGGATTAGGGATCACTGAATCTGATGATAATCAAATTTTCAAAAATAATTTCATAAATAATCTGCATCATGCTTTTGATAATTCAAATAACACATGGTATACGGCTAGTTTAGAAGAGGGGAACTACTGGGATGATTACACTGGAAAAGATAGCGACAGCGATGGGGTTGGCGACACATCCTACAAAATCGATGATGGGACTAACCAGGACAATTACCCATTGATGAATAAAGTTGAAATTTAACTAATTAAATCCCTTGGTCTATTTTTTGTTTGATTTGAATATATCATAGGCTTCTTTTGGTTTTGCTTTTTTATGAACAATTGCATTTACTGCTTTGATCATACCAACAGGATTACTACTTTGAAAAATATTCCTACCCATATCTACTCCAATCGCTCCTGCTTGAAGGGCATCATAAGCCATCTGAAGCGCATCTTTTTCAGAGACTTTTTTGCCACCAGCAACCACTATTGGAACAGGACAAGTGTTGACTACTTTTTCGAAGCCCTTACAATAATAGGTTTTAACTATACTTGCGCCTAGTTCAGCTGCCATACGAGATGCAAGTGACAAATATCGCACATCTTTGCCAAGACCTTTACCAACAGCGGTTACAGCAAGAACAGGTATCCCATATCTATTTGCTTCATCGATATACTCAGTCATAGCAAGGAGAGTATCTCTTTCAAATGGTTGACCTACAAGTATTGAAAAAGCAACTGCTGCAACATTTAGTCTTATTGCATCTTCAATATCAACTGAAATTCCTTCATGAAGTAAATTTGTTTCATTAAGGATACTTGTTCCACCAGATACTCTTAAGCATATTGGAATATCTGTTTCAGGAGGAATATAGTTGCGCAAACCTCCCCTTGTTGGCATAAGAACGTCAGCATACGGTATGAGTGGTCTTACCATTTCTCCAAGGTTTTCCAGACCTGTGGTTGGTCCCATGAAATACCCATGATCAACAGCTAACATAACAGTATGTCCATCTTTTGGTTGAATAATTTTTGAAAGACGGTTTTTCATTCCCCAATCCATAATAAATCGCCTCTGACTTTCTAGGATAATAAGCAAAGATTATATAAAATATCTCTAAGGGGTTTATAGTAAATCTTTAAATTTGATGATGTATTACCAGTGTTGCAATATAGGGAGGCGTAATAGATGTCAGTTATTGAAAATTTGGAGCCGAAATTGGTATGGAAGCATTTTGATGAAATCAGGAAAATACCTCGGTGTTCTAAACATGAGGAAAAGATACGAGAGCACATCATTGATTTTGCAAAACAACACAATTTGAAATTAAAAACAGATAAGACTGGAAATGTTGTTATTTCAAAATCAGCAAGTTCGGGAATGGAAGGAAAACCCACTGTTGTTCTGCAAGGCCATATGGATATGGTTTGTGAGAAAAACAGTGATGTGGAGTTTGATTTTGCAAACGATCCTATAAAACTCAAACTAGATGGTGACATTCTCACTGCTGATGGGACAACTCTTGGTGCAGATGATGGTATCGGTGTTGCTACGATACTTGCTATACTTGAAGACACTTCTTTGAAACATGGACCTATTGAAGCATTGTTTACAATTGATGAGGAGACGGGGCTTACGGGTGCATTTGCAATGGAATCAGATATGTTAACAGGAAAAATACTGCTTAACCTTGACAGCGAAGATTTTGGTGTTATAACTGTTGGATGTGCTGGTGGTGGAGATTCAGAGATAGAATTTCCATTCAAAACCCAACCAATAAATGGAAGTCTGGAAAGTGTGACTATTAAAATCTCTGGATTACGAGGTGGACATTCTGGCGTTGATGCTCATGAACAGCGTGGAAATGCAATAAAACTGTTGACAAGAATGCTTTGGGAAGCAAAATATGGTCATAAATTCTATATAACAGAGATGAAGGGCGGAGATAAGCATAATGCCATACCTCGTGAAGCATATGCAAAAGTCTCTATCGACAAATCAGATAAAGATAAGTTCATCTCTACATTAAAAGCAGAAGGAAAAGACATACTTGAGGAAATTAAGCCAATCGATCCAAATTTCAGAGTAGATGTAGAAAATATTGAAAAACTCCATACAACGCTCACTAATGAATCACAAAATAAACTGTTAAATCTCTTACATGGCCTTCCACATGGAGTTGACAAAATGAGCTACGATATTCCTGGCCTTGTCGAGACATCAACTAATCTTGCTGCAGTTGCATTCAACGAAAGCAATGTCTCAATAGATTTGAGCACGCGAAGTTCGATAAAATCTGCGTTACAGGACTTCCGTGACCGTATACGTGCAGTTGCAGAACTGTCTGGTGCAAAGGTCTCCGAGGAAGCACCGTATCCTGGCTGGAAGCCAAACCTTGATTCAAAGATTCTTGACCTTTCAAAGAAAATATTCAAAGATATGTACAATGAAGAGCCTGTTGTAGAAGCGATACATGCTGGGCTTGAGTGTGGGATCATTGGTGAGAAATTCCCAGGAATGGATATGGTGTCCATAGGGCCAACTGTTAAATATCCGCATTCACCAGAGGAACAAGTGCATGTTAGTACTGTTGACAAGTTCTACAAGTACGTGCTAAAAATATTAGAAAATGTATAAACAAGGGAAAGGAAGTCGTTCCTTTCTAATTCCTCTTTCTTTTCAAAATATTCAATAACAACTAGCATATTTCTCCATTAACAAGCGGATATGATCTAGTGGTTATGATCTTGGCTTCCCAAGCCAAGCGCTCGGGTTCAAATCCCGGTATCCGCATGATAAATACCGGAGAGGAAATGCGTGGTAAAAGTTGGAGATAGAATTGAAATAATTGAAATATATGACACTTGGACAAAACTTAAAAAAGGAGACAAAGGAACTGTTGCAAAGATTGAAAAAGATCAAGATATTATATGGGCAACTTGGGATAACGGCGAAAAGATTGCTCTTCTCGATGGCGTTGATAAATATAAGGTGATTAAAAAAAGGTGATAAAATGAATAGGAACCTATTGCTTGTTAGCAATTCAACACTTCACGGAAGCGGATATTTAGATCATTGCGCTGATGAAATTAAAAAATTCCTAGGGAAAAGAAAAAGTGTTCTATTTATACCATACGCGCGACCAGGTGGTATGACTCATGATGAATACACGAAACTCGCTTGGGAGCGTTTTAAAAAAATGGGATACGAGCTTACAGGCATCCATGAATATAAAGACCAGAAAAAAGCTGTTAAATCCGCTGAGGCTATATTTATTGGAGGGGGAAACACTTTTGTTCTTCTAGATAGGCTCTACAAAGCAGATGTCATCGAGGGCATTAGAAAAAGAGTGAAAGAGGGATTGCCCTATATTGGTACCAGTGCAGGTTCAAATGTTGCTTGTAGAAGTATCAAAACAACAAACGATATGCCGATTGTGTACCCGCCTTCTTTCAAAGCCTTAAATCTTGTCCCATTTAACATTAACCCACATTATCTTGACCCTGATCCAAATTCTAAACATAAAGGCGAAACAAGGGAGACGAGAATCAAAGAATTCCATTTCTACAATAATGAATACGTCGTAGGATTGAGAGAAGGAGCAATATTACATATTGTCAACGATGACATCACTCTTAAGGGCACTACAGGTGCAAGAATACTCAAAAAACAAAATGAGCCGAAGGAGTATAAACCCGGAGACAAACTTGATTTTCTCTTAAAAGGTTAATAAAAACATTTATCGAGAAAGCAGATAGACTCACAGTTATAGCTTTAAAAGTTGAAAACGACTGAGACTAGAAAAGTGTTTTTTGTTTCATCATATTCTCAACATTCGAGAATTTATTGAGAACTGAGGCCACTCGCTCCAGGATAAACTGATGTTCATCACAGAGCATCCTTAAAATCGCTTCCTTATCTGCAGATGTCCATTCAAGTTTATAGTCATCTGTGACTTTTGGCTTTAGAAACATTTTCCGGATTTCCTTGATTTCATCAAAAGTAGGAGCATCATTAGCACCAAAAGTTGAAAGAGCATTCTCAGCATTACCTGCTTTTTTGATCATCTGAAGGCTTTTCTTAGGACCCACACCCTTAATTCCATCATTAAAATCAGTTCCAATAAGAATAGCCATATCAACTAATTGTTTCTGAGTCACACCAAGGATTTTAAGGTTTTTCTGTAACCTTATAATCTCAGGGTTAACCTTTGTATAAGATTGCTTACCGGGCAACTTCCGTCTACCCGAAGAAGTAAGATTACGGATTAAAACAGGTGAACCCACGAGGAGGCAATCATAATCTTGTGAACCCACTGCATATGCATCACCTTTTTTAACCATATAACTAGCTTGCGCCTCTCCTTCCATAGGAGCTTGAATATGAGGTATTCCAAATGCATCCAGTAGTTCTTTACTCTGATTTATTATTTCATCTGTTACACGTGACGTCTGCTGGGCTTTTGATCTAGCTGTTTCTAAGTCCCCTTTTTCAAGTGCTTCCTTCCATTCTTTTTCAGCTTTTTCTTTCCGCGCCCTACGCTCCTGTAATGTTTTTGCTTTCAGCGGGTGAGGCTTACCATCAAAAACATAAACCGGTCTTATACGTGACTCTAACATATTAGCAGTTCTATAAAGCAGACCAGATAGATGGGAGGTCACACGTCCTTTTGAGTCCTTAAGAGGCGTTCCATCTCTCCCACGTATAATCGCAAGAAATTGATGAAGAACATTATGAGCATCAATAACAACTACTCTATCATGCAAATCATTAAATGAAATTTTTTCTTTTTTAAATAAATCCCCTAAATCAACACCCATCTCTCAAAAACCCTGAATAGGTTCTATGAATATAGATTTTCCCCACAGCGATAATTTTAAAGAAGAAAACAACATTCCCACGTCGATGAAACGAGACCTTATATCAATGCTTGATGTAAAAGAGGATCTAGAAGAAATCATTGATCTAGGAATTGACCTTAAAAGAAAATCAAAAAGCGGAATGACAATAGAACACCTTAAAGGTAAAACACTTGGCATGATATTTGAAAAATCTAGCACTCGTACACGTGTCTCTTTTGAAGTAGCAATGGAAAAACTCGGCGGTCACGCCCTGTTTCTAAGTAAAAACGACATACAACTTGGAAGAGGAGAAAACATTGAGGACACAGCAATAGTACTCTCCCGTTACGTTGACATGATAATGTACCGTGCAATGAGCCATGAAGCAATGAAAGAACTCACAAAACACGCAACAGTACCAGTAATAAGCGGACTTGATGATAAAGAACACCCATGCCAGGTTGTCACCGATCTCATGACAATAAAAGAAAACAAGGGAAAACTCAAAGGTTTAAACTTTGTCTACATAGGCGATGGAAAAAACAACATGTCACATTCATATCTACTTGGCTGTGGCATCACCGGTATGAATATAAAAATTGTTGCACCAAAAGAATATTGGCCAGATGAATACTACGTTAAAGAAGCAAAAAAATATGGAGTAAAAGTTGAAATCACAGATGAAATAGAAGGTTCAACTATTGACGCAGACGTTGTTGCAACAGACACGTGGGTTTCTATGGGTGATGAAAAACAAAAAGAACAGAGATTGAAAGATTTCAAAGGATACACTATAGATGGAGAACTAATGAAACAAGCTAGAAATGATGCAATTTTCCTACATTGCCTACCAGCATATTATGGCTACGAAGTAACAAAAGAAGTAGCACATGGGCCACAAAGCGTTATTTTTGATGAGGCAGAAAACCGTATGTGGGCACAAATCGCAGTAATGGTTACACTCTGTAAAAAATAAAATACACTTATTTTTAACTTAAAATTTTACTCAGTAACTTTTTCTTATTAGCAAATTTTATCTCTTGAGCAATTCTTCTTCCCGTCGACAGACCTGCTTGGATAAGTTCTGAATAAGGAGATCCTGAAATATATGGGTTTGTACCCGCAACAATACGAGCTGAGACCTCAAAAACTTTAAACTCCAAATCCTCAGTGACAACAGTCTCTAAACAAAAAGAACCAACGATGCCGCCAAACAGCTCAAGTGATTTCTCAACAACTGCCTCACCCATCTTAAAAACCTTAGGCAACAATGACTCACGCATGACAATAGGAATATTACCAGTTACAACAAAAGTAGGATGAATGCCAAGCTCCTCCAGCTCAGCTATGCTACCCAGACGCTGAACCTCATCAATAGTAGTCTCATCACGACGATCCATAGACAAAAGCTGAAGACTTCCTTTATCAAGTTTATATGCATTATCTTGGATGGGGGAATAAAAATAATGCAAATAATAACGAGTACCCAACACAAACTCCTGAATAATAAATGATTCATTCTTATTCACACGTCTAACAAACTCATCATAAGTCTTAGCGACAAAAAAACCTTTACCGCCTTTAGCACCATGATACTTTACAATAACTGGTCTATCAATTTTTTTAGGATCCTTGATCTCCCTAGGCATGGTAAGACCAGCGCTTTCCAGCCATTTTCTCTCTTTGTTACGATTGGATTCCCATAGAAGAACTTCTCTATTACCAAAAGTTGGTAAATCAAGTTTCAAAAAATTCTTAGCACCAAGGTACTCAACAAAAGAGCCATGAGGAATCACAATAACATTTTCCTCTCTCAATTCATCTGTATGTTTCAAAATATCTTTATAATCATCCACAATAAAGAATTCATTGGGTTTACCCCGCGGGAAAGCATCATAAAACTTCTTTTTCGATCCAACAGAAATACCCAGTGTTTTGAAACCTTCTTTACGTGCACCATCAAAAATCTGGAGGCTAGAATGAGAACAAACAGTGCATACAGTAAGATTATTTTTATCATAAGAGGCAAGCATGCCATCTATCTTAGTATCATTCATATTAATGACACCCTTGCAGTCCTCTAATAGAACAGTGTCTTTTATTAGTTTCGATGAACAAAAAAAACATAGGATAACATATGCTAAATGCAAATGATAACACTTGTACAACAACGCTTTAAAAGCAAGAAATCAAACTACAAATTAGATCACCATGATGATTGTAGGACAAGTATCAAGCAAAGAGGAAGCAAAAGAGATAACTTTCATCGCTAAATTATTCGTAGTTGGACAACGAGCAAGAGATCTTGCCCGTCAAAAAGAAAAACACAACTAAGCCCACCTAACACTTACATTTCCTTCTTTTATTTCAAAAAAGTTTATTTAGTCGCTGTATGTTCAAAAAATAGAAACGGTGACTAAACTTGGTAAAACTCACATTTTATGGGGGAGTCGAAGAGATAGGTGGAAACAAAATCCTCCTTGACGACCAAGGTACAAAAATATTCTTAGATTTTGGCATGAGTTTTAAAAGAAGAGGACTGTATTTTGAAGAATTTTTGATGCCACGATCAGCAAATGGCATCGGAGATTTCCTTGAACTAAATTTAGTCCCCGATATAAAAGGAGTCTACCGGGATGATTTATTAGAACACTTTGGAAGGAAATCAGAGAACCCTGAAATCGATGCTGTAGTGTTATCTCATGCACATGCAGATCATGCAAACTATATCTCGTTTCTCCATAAAGACATACCAATTTATTGTGGTGAAACATGCAAATACATATTAGAAGCAGTTAAAGAACAGAGTCAGCGAACTATTGAAAACGAAGTTATTGACTATAAACAAAGACCAGTTTTCAAATGTGATTATCGCAAACCACCAATAAAACGAAAGTTTCACACATTCCGAACTGGGAACAAATTTCACATCGACTCAATAGAAATTGAACCAATTCATGTAGACCATAGTGTCCCTGGGGCCTATGGGTTTATAATACACACCTCGGAAGGAGTTATTGCATACACGGGGGATCTTCGTATGCATGGTCTCCATGCAGAAATGACCAGTGATTTCATAAACACTGCAAAAGAAGCTAAACCAATCGCTATGATAACTGAGGGGACAAGAATCGATACCGGGCAAACAAATGAATCTGAAGAAAAAGTCCATTCACATGCGAAAAAAGAAATTAGCTCATGTAAAGACCTAGCAATCGTTGATTTTAATTTTAAAGATGTTGATAGATTTACAACGTTTTATAAAATCGCGAAGGAACTTGGAAAAAAACTTGTGATAAGTTTTAAACACGCCTGTTTTCTTGAACGATACCATAAGGACAAGATACTTAGAACACCTGATAGCACTGATGATCATATTTTGTTATTAAAACCAAAGAGACTCACAGGGACATATATAGATGATGACTACTCAGATTATTACATAAAAAAACGATTAAACTATCCTAACATTATTACTGCCGACGATATTAGAAAAAAACCTTCAGATTATGTAGTGGTTTTAAACTTTTGGTATCTTAACATGCTTGTTGATTTAAAACCAGAAAATGGTGTGTACATCCATTCCTTATCCGAGCCGTTTAATGAAGAGATGGAAATATCATATGAAAGGATGATGAACTGGTTGAATCAATTCAACCTAAAATTTGTTCAATCACATTGCTCTGGTCATATCTGTGGTAGTGATCTCAAAAATCTTGTTACAGATATCAAACCAAGATTATTGTATCCTATTCATACTGAACATCCTGACATGTTCAAGAAACTTGATATAAATACCAGGGTTGTCGGAGAAGGAAAAGTGTATAAACTTTGAATGTATAGGAGATTCAGTCTTAGTTTTATCTGGGGGAATAAAGGAAATGCCAGATCTTTACAAATATGATGATAAAAAAAAGGATGAACAAACTATGATTGAGACAGACACTGGTAAAAGAAAGAAAGAACAATACATTGAGAATTTAAGAGAGGGAGATGTAGTTAACGAACTATTTGCTGTGAAAATAAAAAACCCTCCTAGGCCCTACAAGAAAGGTACATGGTTTAGCCTACTAGCAACAGACAAAACAGGGGAAATAGATGTTAAATTCTGGGGAGGGGAAAACAAAGATCGCGTTAAAAGACTTTACGACAGTTTCAAAACAGGAGATGTAATCCAAATAAGACTGGGACATGTTGAAATTTATGATGATAAACCACAGATATCTATTAGCGAAAGCACAGGTGGGTTAAGACGATGCAGTCCGAATGAATATTACATCAGCGATTTCATACCATCACTAGAAAAAGAAGAAATAAAAGAATTGTTTGATGTTATTAAAGAGGAGATAAAAAACATAAAAAATGAACAACTGAAGAACCTTCTCAACTTGTTTTTCAGTGACGATGATTTTGTAAAAGAGTTTAATAGTTCGCCTTCGGCTATGACACATCATCATAACTATGTAGGGGGAAACCTGCAACATAGTGTTGGAGTTATTAGACTCTGTAAAAACATCTGTGAAATGTACCCAGGGATAAACAAGGATCTAGTTGTAACAGGTGCAATACTACATGATATAGGTAAACTTAAGGAATACAAAACTACAGCTGCAATAGATAAAACCGATGAGGGTAATTTCATAGGACACATAGTTATAGGCAATAGATGGATTCGGGAAAAAATAGCTGAAATGAAAAAAAAAGGTAAAGATTTTGACAAAGAATTGGAGACACATCTATCCCATATAATTCTTAGCCATCATGGTAAATATGAGTTTGGTTCACCACGATTACCGAAAACTATAGAAGCATGTATAATTCAT
This sequence comes from uncultured Thermoplasmatales archaeon, assembly GCA_964527715.1. Classification (GTDB taxonomy): domain Archaea; phylum Thermoplasmatota; class E2; order DHVEG-1; family DHVEG-1; genus CAZGOD01. Next base: position 61,258 of record CAZGOD010000002.1, read on the forward strand.
CAAGCTGATAACATGGATGCACAAGTTAAAAACTTCATTCAAATCATTGAAGAGGGGCGGAGAAGAACAGATGAAGATTGGGCTTTTATTTGGGACTCTGATGCAGGTATGAAAAGACCAATGTATCTTGGTGAGAACTATTGATTCATGAAACTATCGATATCGCTCAATAAATTTTTTGACTCTTTTAAATCCCTAATATACTTCTTAAAACGAGGTGCTCGACGGTCGAGAATAACCACGACTCCTCTATCGCTTTCATCGCGTATAAGACGGCCAATACTTTGAAGTAGTTTACGAGCAGTGGGGGCCTCAACAGTGTATTCCCAACCTTTTCTAAACTTGATATCATAGTAATGCTGCAGGCCACGTTGCCGTGCTGTGGGCTTAGGATATGGTATACCAACTATTACTGCTAATTCAAGTTGCTCGGCTGGAAAATCCAAGCCTTCACTAACCCGTCCACCCATAACGGAAAACATAGCCGCGCGATCATCAACACTTGAGTCTTTGAAATCTGAGACAACATCCATCAACTCCACCTGAGACATACCCTGTTCTTCAACAAAAACACAACGATTAATATCACTTTTCAAACCCTGATTTACAAAATTAAACATCATATCAAAACTTGGGAAAAAAACCATGGTATTCCTAGGGAAACTATTGCAAATGTTTACAATATGTTGTTTCATCCTTGGAACAATTTTTTCATCACGGGCTATTTCATCATATTTAGTTGTGACATCACGAACAAAAAGTATCCTCCTATTGTCAAATGGAAACGGAGAAGGATAAGAAATAAGCTCGGTATCCTCTCCTAGACCTATCGAGTCGCGATATTCCTCTAATGGCTCCAACGTCCCAGACATATGAATACTACTATGAAAATCCTTAATAATACTAGTACCAACAGAGGGGTCCAAACAGAAGGCCTCAACACGCGGATTTTTACCGCCAGCAGAGTCAACAACTAATTTCGCATACTGATCCATCTCAAGGCTAATCCATACATCCAAAAACAAACCAAGTTTATGAATATATGAACGCGGAAGTTTACCTTCCTTCTGACGATACTCCTGAATTTTCTCACCGTAGGCCATCAAATCACTAACAATCTCATGAAGAGTTTTACTAATAATTTTCAAACGTGATAAAACCTCAGAGTCAAACTCATACGATGGAATAAAAGCATCATTATTCCTAATAGAGCCCATTCTAATACCATTTTCTAGAATCCCATAAACATAGGTGTCTCTCAACTCCTGAACAATTTCAATTAAGGTTTTACAAAAACTTGAAACAGAAAAGCGACCATCAACTAGACTAGGATCACCATATTTTTCTGCCTCTAAAACACAATTATTCAACATAAAAAAAGAAAGATGAATAGAAAATAAATCACGAATATAATCTGGGAGATTGTGAGCCTCATCAACAACAAGAATCATGTCCTCCTCAGGTACCGAAAGCCAGTCAAAAAGCATATTACGAATCATCAAATCAAAAACATAAATATATGGGACAACAACAAGAGGAGCCTCACGAATTAGAAATTTATTGAGCTCATATGGACAAAGTTTCTTTTTCTCACAATACTCAATATATTCCTCAGCAGTTGGAAGTTTATCCCTCGCCCAACTAAGAGCCTTATCAACCTCTTCTTTATTTGAGAGAAAACTCCGATAATAAATACAACCATCCTCTTTCCCCTTACTGGGATTAGACCTTGCCTTCTTTTTTTCATTCGCGCAAAGACGTGATAACTCCTCAGAATTACCTTTGGAAAACTCAGGATCACTCCTAGCTAGGGTACACATATTGTTCCTACCTTGGATGCCGACTCCAAATATTTTTGCTTGTAAATCCTTGTTTTTTTTCCTAATCGCCCTTAACTCAATTATTACTTGTCTCTGTTGGGCATTCGTACGCGTTGTGTAAATGATTTTTTTATTGTTTTCTATGGCATATTCAAGAGCTGATGTTAATGTACAGATTGTTTTACCTGAGCCAGTGCCTGACTCGAAAACAATATTTCTTTGGGTTTCCAACATGTTCTTAATAGTTTGCATAATAGCTGTTTGATTTTTGCGTGGTTTATAGGGAAAAAGATTCATGACTAACAACTGGAATACAAACTTTAGTAAAAAGGGTTGCTGGAGACATCACTTAAAGTATTAAACATTGTGCATGAAATTTTATACCATTGACATATTAAATAGAATGAAATATGAGCCTAACACCCTGGGAAAAAATCAGAACATCTCTTTCAAAAAACATTCCATCAAATCTCATCAATATTTTACCAGATAAATGGGAGAAAATTGGAGATGTAGCAATAATAAAACTACCCTCTGAACTTAAAAACCATTGGGAACAAATCGGCAAAGAATATGCAAAGGTTTTAAACTGTAGAACCGTCCTCAACGACATCGGTGGAATAGAAGGAATCTACAGGAAGCCAAAAGTCGAACATATTTATGGCTCAAAAGATACTGAAACAATTCATAAAGAAAATGGGATTCGATACAAGTTAGACCCGCAGAAAATCATGTTCTCCTCAGGTAACATGGATGAGCGAATACGTATGGCAACAATCTCAAATGAAGATGAGATAGTTGTCGATCTTTTTGCTGGTGTTGGATATTTTACTTTGCCTATGGCGGTTCATAGTAAGCCTAAGAAGATCTTTGCTTGTGAGCTTAATCCTGTTGCATATAATTACTTATGCGAAAATATTGTGTTAAATAATGTCTCAAATATTGTGAAACCTTTAAAAGGAGACAGCAGGAAAGTTGCTCCAGAAAATGTTGCAGATAGAGTTATTTTAGGATTTTTTGGGGAGATAAACAAGTTTTTACCTGCTGCACTTAAATGTTTGAAAGATTACAAAGGGGTTATCCACTACCATGATAAATTTCCGGATAAAATTATACCTGATAAACCATTAAAAATAGTAGAATCTACAGTTGAAAAATATGATAGACGATTAGAGCTACTAGGTTGTAAAAATGTTAAATCTTATGCCCCGGGTATTAGTCATTTTGTTTTTGATATACGAATAGGTGAAAAATGAAATTATTTGTTTATCATGCAAATGAGGATGATCCTGAGAAGTGTAGTGCGAAAAAACTAGCTAGATTTGGTTTTGTAAAACTTGAAACAAATATCAGAAAGACATCGAGAGATGCAATATTACTGAATCCTTTTGCTGAAAAAAGTCTCTCTAGAGAAGATTTATATTGCGCAGAGACAAATGGGATTTTAGCAGTTGATTGCTCCTGGAAAAACATAGAAAAAAGTTTTAAATATCTAAATAAGAAAAATCATCCAAGAGCCCTTCCTTTCTTAGTCGCTAGTAACCCTGTGAATTATGGTAAACCTTTCAAGCTTTCAACATTGGAAGCTTTTGCAGCTGCATTATATATACTAGGGGAAGATGAACTCTCCAAGGAAATATTGAAAATTTATAAATGGAGTCCGCATTTTTTAGAGCTAAACAAACAACCTTTAGAGGAATATAGAAAGGCGGATAACAGCACTGAGATAATCGAAATTATGAAGAATTACATATAAAAATTGTATTGCACTAATTTTAAGTAATTAAATACGTTGTCAGAGATACTGTTTAAATTGAGGGTTTTGTATGGGTAAAGATCTTACAACTTTTTTCAAACCAAAAAGCATAGCAGTTGTAGGGGCTTCAAAAGATTCCAGGAAAATTGGTCATGCTGCTTTGAAAAATATTCTTATATCTGATTATGAATGCGAAATCTATCCAATAAATCCAAAGGAAAAAGAGATCCTTGGTCTTAAATGTTACAAAAAACTAACAGATGTACCTAGGAATATTGATCTTGTTTTAATTTCAGTTCCAGCTCCTATTGTGCCACAGATTTTAATAGACTGTGTAAAAAAGAATGTTAAAAATGTGATTATTATTTCCTCTGGATTCAGTGAAGCAGGAAACCATGAACTAGAAGAAGAATTGAAAAAAATTATTGCAAAAACAAATATACGCGTGCTTGGTCCCAATGTAATGGGTTACAAAAACGCCTCTGACGGTTTAGATGCATCATTTGTCTTTGGTAACCCTAGGAAAGGAAATGTTTCATTGATTAGCCAGAGTGGCGCACTAGGAATCGGTATGATATACTTGGCTAATAACGAGTTTATGGGTGTTTCAAAAATAATAGGAGTTGGAAACAAAATAGACATCGATGATGATGATCTTATTGATTATTTCACCAAGGACCCAGATACAAAAGTAATAGGATTATACATTGAAGGTGTCAAAGACGGGCGAGCTTTTATGAATAGTATAAAAGCCTGTCATAAACCAGTTTTAGTTGTAAAAGCTGGGAGAAGCCTGGCAGGAACACGTGCAACAGCATCACATACGGGGAGTATGGCTGGTAGTGATGAAATCTACGATGCTGCAATAAAACAAGCAGGTGGAATAAGATGCAGAGATATTGTAGAATTATTTGACAGAGCACGAGCACTTGCAGGGCAACCGCCCGCTCAAGGTAACCGAATAGGGATAATCACAAATGGTGGAGGACTTGGCATCCTCTTAACAGATGCATGTGAAGCAAATGGCCTAATTATACCAAAACTTTCAAATAAAACATACAAAAAAATCGATAAAATACTACCTAATCTAATCAAACCAAACAACCCCGTAGACCTAGTTGGAGACGCTGGATTCTACAGATATGAAGCATGTACAAAAATAATGCTCGAAGATCCAAACATTGATGGAGTGATAGTAGCATCAGTACATGGAGGATATGCCCGGCCACGTGAGTTTACTGGCGCAATATTGAAAATGGTACGAGAACGAAAACTTCATGAGGAACACAAAAAACCAATACTAGCAACATGGGTAGGAGGAAAAGAATTCGAAGATCTAGTATGGGATCTAAAATCAGCAGGGGTACCAATATATCCCTCTTCATGGAGAACAGCACGTTCAATGCTAGCTCTATACCTTGAGGGGCAGAGAATAAAAAGAGAACAAAAAAATAGTTAACCTACCCATTCAACGCCTAATTCCTTCTCCCAATCAGGATGAGACCCATCCCATTTACCAGCTATATCCCTAGGAACACATTTTTTACAGATACCAATAATCTTAAAATAACAAGACTTACAAACTGATCTACCGCATTTTAAACATACAGATTCCGCAGTTTTTTCACCACATATTTCACACTTACCGGAGGGTTTCTTTTTAGAGAAATCCTCCTCATTTTCAGAACTTTCAATATCTTTTTTTGTTTCACTAATCCATTTTTTAAGTTCCTCATTCATAGAAATATCAGTATCCGCAGACATTTTAGCCTCCATAGATATAAAACAAAAAACAAATATCTATTATAAACTTTTATTCATCAAAACTATGAGTTAGATTTCCTATGAACAAAATTAGCAAAAAGATGAAAAAATGGCGTAATAATTAAAAGAGTTAAAATATGCCAAACAGAAAAACTATTGAAAAACCAGTTACCTTCAGAGAAACCTAAAACGCTTATTATGCTAGCTATAATTAAACTGAAAAACAAGGCACCTAGGATGAAATCAAGTTGATCAAAAGGAATCCAATTCTCACCACGGTTTTTACCAATTCTTCTTTTAAAAAAACTCTCAATAATATCCCCTAGTAAAGCACCAAAACAAATAGAAACAACAATTGGAATCATAAGAGGAAAACGCCCGAAATCATTCAAACCAAGAAAAGCAAAATCACTATTATTAGCATATATAGCAACGACAGAAAAACCAAAACCAGCAGTTATGCCAACAAATGCACCAGCATAAAAACCACGCCAAGTCTTACCACCACCTAGAATTCGTTTTCCATCCTTCCAGTTTTTACCAAAATCAATAGGTGTACCACCACCTACTAGAAGCGCACTTGCATTTGCAATATATGCAGGCAGTACAAGCCATAAAGCCTGAATAACTATCTCATAACTCATGATTTGAAAATAGGAATATAAGTTAGCTATAAAACAATGTTCGTTAAAAAATCAAAACCAAAAAAATCATTCTTTTCTACTGAGTTTTAAACCTTTATAACAAAACTTATTAGAGCGTTTAACAAGGCCTTTAAGCGCAAGATTAGAAAGACGGAAGTTCTCAGCTACCATGTTACCAAATTTTCCATCCTCACCAACAAAATCATAAATCTCATTCTCAAGTGTCTCAAAATCCTTGCTATTGAGTGATGCCACAGTAAAAATCTCACTTATCTCATTAACAGGACAAGAGATGTTAATGTTAAATGCAGAATAATAAGAACGATATTTTTTCTGAGGTTTACCATCGATCCCTTCATCGGGTGTTGTCCATTTAGTCTCCACGAGCTTCATCTTATCAAAATACTCAAGGGCATCCCCGCCCTCATCCCCATATTTACCTAATATATCACTCAATGGCTTCCAGTCTAATAAAAGTTCATTAAAAACTTCTTTTTTTATATTATTATCAAAAGCCCTTAAAAGTGGAACTAAGTCAGTCGAATCATTAACAACTTTTGTTCTTAACATAATAGCATTCTCTTTATATACCTAAAACAGAAGTTCACATATTTAAGACTTTTGTATGTATATTTTATTATTTTAATGTATAGTTAAAATGTTATTTTTGCTTATTTTTGAGTTTTTTATACTCTTTTTCAGCCAACTTATCCTGAAGACCAGTAGCCGCAAATGTACCAATAAAATGAGCGGTTATACCTATCTCGTAGTCAACAGTTGCAAACATAAAGCCATTATAGAAGGATATGGACTTGTCGGGATTTGAACCCGAGGCCTCCTCCATGCCAAGGAGGCGATCTTCCGAGCTGATCTACAAGCCCTTTTGTGAACGGCACTAAACAAAGTTCAGCAAATAAAATTTACGCAAAAAAAGTATTAGATATGATTTTTATTGCTAAATTAACAATGAAACAGAAAGATCTTGAAATAATCCTTCAAAAAGTCCCTAATTATGAACGTCCTAATCCATTTATCGAGCAATATATGACTCCAGCAAATATTGCTGCAGATATCATTTTTACTGCATTTCGATTTGGCGATATTCAAGATAAAAAAGTTGTTGATTTAGGATGTGGAACAGGTATCTTTTCATTTGGCGTAAAACTAGTAAATGCAAAAGAAGTAGTTGGAATAGATATTGATGAACAATGTATCAAAATTGCTAAAAATTATTCAGAAAAAATCAATGAAGATATTGAATTTATAACAAAAGACGTAAAAGATGTTGACATTGAATGTGACACAATAATTATGAACCCACCATTTGGCGCACAAAAAAGTAATCAAAAGGCTGATAGGAAATTTATTGAAAAAGGATTTGAAATATCATCTGTAATTTATTCCCTTCATCTGTCAAAAACAATTTCTTTTATGCAAAAGCTAGTCGCAGCTTTATATGGAGAGATAACACATTCAAAAGACTATATTTATCCCATAAAACATAGCCATACATTCCATAAGAAGAAAGTATTGAATCACGATGTCACATTACTTAGGATTATAACATAAACATAATTAATGGGATTTTTAATAGCACTAAAAAAGAGGTTGACTGACTCTTGGGATGTACGTAACCGAAAGTATAATAATATATTATTATATGTGCCTTCAATCTGAGTAATAGAAGAAAAAGCAAAGGAAAGTGATGTAATTGACGCGAACAAAAACAAAGAAATTCAGAGGTTCAATGACTCATGGGCGAGGGAAAAAAGCTGGCAGAGGAGCAGGACTACGTGGAGGAAGAGGAAACGCTGGATTATCAAAACATAGGTATATGTATATGTTAAAAAACATGCCAGATCATTTTGGAAGGCATGGTTTTAAAAGACCGAGAAGTATTGTTAAAAAAGACAAGGTAATTAATGTAGGTGAACTTGAGGAGAGATACCCTAGCAAGAAAACCATCAACCTAACAGATGAGGGGTTTGATAAGCTGCTAGGTGGTGGAAAAATATCCACAAAAATAAAAATAACAGTTAATTCTGCATCTGAGAAAGCAGTTGAAAAAATAAAGGAACAAGGCGGAGAAGTAATATTACCAGAACCTGAATTTGTAGAAAAAATACAAGAAGAAAATATAGTTGGGGAAGAAAGCGTAGAGGAAACAGTTGACGAAAACAAAGAATAAAAATATTGATTTGGGTTTGACGAATGGCAGAGGAAAAAAAAAGTCGATTATATTCCCTTAAACCACTTATTGAGAGATGGCCTGCTGTTACCAAACCAGAAGGGCATGTAAATTTTAGAACAAAGATTCTTTGGACATTGCTCTGTTTAGTTCTTTATTTTATTTTGACAAATATCATGATATTTGGTATGAAGGAACAGTGGATTGACTTATTTGAGCAGTATCGGTTTATTATGGCTGGTGCCTCAGGATCAATCATGCATCTAGGGATAGGGCCGATTGTTACAGCATCAATTATTCTACAATTATTCGTTGGAGCAAAAATAATCAAACTTGACCTAACTAAAAAAGAGGATAAAGCAATTTATCAGGGGACACAAAAAGTATTGGTCATAGTGATGATTTTTGTAGAGGCAATACCTCAAGTATATGGCTACTTAGCACCAAATGATGCATTAATTGGAATGGTTGGTGGTGAAGCGGCCAATGCTATAATCATTGGTCAGATAGTCATAGGCGCATTACTCGTATTTTTCATGGATGAACTTATTTCCAAATGGGGTATAGGCTCGGGTATTTCATTGTTTATTGCTGCAGGTGTATCGCAGGCTTTATTCACAGGTATGTTCAACTGGTTGCCTATAGGTAATGAACCAGCTCCCTCTATTGTAAGTTTGACTAATCCTCCTGCAGGTGTAATACCTGGGACCTATTTTTATGCAACAGAACTCTCACTTGGAGATATGGCAAGTTGGGGATATCAAACAGTTTTCTTAGGGCAACCAAGGTGGGGATATCAAAATGCTATAGTACCGCTAATTGGCACGATACTGATCTTTTTAATAGTTGTATATGCGGAGTCTTCACGTATAGAACTACCACTTGCACATGGCAGAGTGAGAGGCGCACGTGGGCGGTACCCTATTAGGTTGATTTATGCATCTAACATCCCTGTTATTTTAATGGCTGCTCTTCTTGCAAATATTAACATGTTTGCAATGCTTTTATGGAGGTCGAATCTGCCGCTACTAGGTCATCAAGGATGGCTGGGTAAATATGACTTCTCTTTAGGAACCACTCAGTCCATTGGTGGTGGAGCCTGGTATCTCTCTAGTCCTGGAGGAGTGAATAGTTGGCTTATGCCTATATTAGCAGGGGGAGATGGTTATCATAGTTCGCTACAAATTGCTCTAAAGGTTACAGTATATCTATCGATAATGATAATCGGTTCCATACTCTTTGCAAAATTCTGGATAGAAACAACAGATATGGGACCCTCTGCTGTGGCGAGACAAATACAAAGCAGTGGGATGCAAATACCTGGATTTAGAAGAGATCCAAGGGTTCTAAGGAAAGTTTTAGAAAGATATATCCCTGTGGTAACAGTAATCGGTGGTGCAACAGTAGGAGCGTTAGCTGGATTCGCAGATTGCATAGGAACCGTGGGTAAAGCAAGTGGAACAGGTGTACTATTAACCGTAGGTATAATAATAAGATTGTACGAAGACATAGCTAAGGAGCAAGCAATGGAAATGCACCCTGTACTGCGAGGGTTCTTTGGAAATGAATAAAGGTATAGGTGAAGAAACTATGGGAGTTATCGTAGTAACAGGGATACCTGGTGTTGGTAAAACAACAGTAATGAAAAAAGCTGCGGAAGGAATGAACATAAATTTTGTAACATTTGGAACAATAATGGAAGAAATCGCAAAAGAAACAGGACTAGTAAAAGATAGAGACGAGATGAGAAAACTGACGCTAAAACAACAAAAAGACTTGCAGATCAAAACAGCTGAAAAAGTAGCAAAAAAGGAAAATGTTATTGTTGACACACACTGCACGATAAAAACACCAAAAGGGTATATGCCTGGGCTACCTGAATGGGTGATAAAAAAACTCAATCCCACAGCAATAGTTATAGTTGAAGCTAATCCCGGAGAAATCTACAATCGAAGGGAAAAAGATCCAATTCGTAACAGGGACCCGGATACAAAAGAACAAATACATGAACATCAACAGATAAATAGAGCCGCAGCAATGGCGTACGCGGCATTAACCGGCTCAACAGTCAAAATAGTTTTTAACCATGACGATGCTGTAGATGCTGCAGTTGAACAAGTGGCACCTGTATTAAAATAAAGAAGATGAAAAACATGAGAAAATTAGATAATAAAGCACAAGGAAGCAACTTACTAATGCTAATGATCCTGATGATGCTAATGCTTTTTATAATGCCTACTCTAGGCCCAATACTTGGATATTACTTTGGCCTTGCTTTAGAACCAGTTATAGGTTTTAGTGGGCAATTCCCTGTATTGACATTATTATTTGCGGGCATGCTCGTAGTGACTCTTTCTTCTCTACTCACAAATTTCTTTACAGATTGGAAAAGAATGGGAGAATCACAAGAAACATCAAAAGCATTTCAAAAAGAAATAACAAAAGCACGAAAAGAAGGGAACACAAACAGAGTTAACAAACTTATGAAAATGCAGCCAGAAATGATGAAAAAACAAACGGAAGCCTCTAGTGGCATGATGAAACCAATGGTATTCCTAATAATATTCATATGGCCTATCTTTATGTGGTTACGGGTTTTCTTAACTAATCTACCGCATCATTATTTTACAGCCCCATGGGCTAACCAGGTCTCATTTTTCAGTTATCCTTTCCTATGGCAAGCATGGTTATGGTTATATCTTATATTCTCAATGGTTGTTGGCCAGGTGATAAGGCAGGGTCTAAAATATATTAGCTGGTCAGATTGGTGGAAGAACATAAAAGCTAAAATACGTCCATCTCCTAACAGATGACCAGAAACATGGCTGTACTTACAATAAGTGGGACGCCTGGCAGTGGTAAATCCACTGTTGCCCGGCTTTTAGAAAAAAAACTAGGAATTAATTGTGTCTATTCTGGGATGCTTTTTAGAGAGCAAGCAAATAAACATAACATGCCACTAGAGGAGTTTGGAAAATATTGCGAACGAAACAGTGAAATCGATAAAGAGCTAGATAATAAACAACTTGAAATACTGAGAAAAGGAGATGTTATTTTAGAGGGTAGATTAGCAGGTTGGATAGCACATCATAACAATATACCTTCCTTGAAAGTAATGATAGATGCAGATCTTCTCACAAGAGTTAAACGCATCGTCAACCGAGAGGAGGGAGAAGTAGAAAAAAGAAAAAAAGAAATCCTTAATAGAGAGAAAAGTGAATCCAAACGTTATAAAAACTATTACAACATAGACCTCAAAGACAACTCCATATATGATCTCGTCATCGATTCATCAAACAAAACACCTGGGCAAGTAGTAGATATCATAATTAAGAAAATCAAGGCATAAACACTTATTATATAACATTTTTATACTGGAAATATAAAATGAAGGACGAGCAAAATTTATTACCCTCAGATAAAAAAAGAAAAAGGATTATTAAATTTAAAGTAAAAACTAATCCTAAATATGGTAAAAAACCAGACGATAGAAATGTAAAAGAACTGTTGAACAATGGATTAATTAATCTAGATAAGCCCTGTGGTCCAACCTCTCATCAGGTAGATGCATGGTTAAAAGATATCCTTGAAATTGATAAAGTTGGTCATAGTGGTACACTTGACCCAAATGCAACAGGGGTCTTACCAATTGCGATTGGTGATGCTACAAAAGCCCTCCGGGCTTTACTTCCAGCGGGGAAAGAATACATTGGTATAATGAAGCTACATGAACAAGTTGATGAAGGCAAGATTATAACCACTTGTAAGAGTTTTGTAGGAGTGGTATCTCAAGTTCCACCGGTTAGGTCAGCAGTTAAAAGAGTGAAACGAAAAAGACGTATTTACTATCTGGACGTAATCGAGATAAAAGATAGAGACGTACTGTTTCGTGTTGGATGCGAATCTGGCACATATGTTAGAACTTTATGTGTTGATATAGGGAAAAAGCTTAGTTGCAGAGCACATCTCAAGGAATTAAGACGTACTTGTGTAGGACACCTATCAGAGAATAAAGCCTATAATTTGCAGGATATAAAAGACTCGTATGCTTTTTGGAAGGAAGATGATTCTGATGAGTTAATTCGTTCAGTTATTCTACCTATGGAAAACTCTATCGCTCATCTACCAAAAATTGTCATACGTGATTCCGCTGTGGATGCTTTATGTCATGGTGCAAATCTAGCAGTACCTGGTGTAGCAGAGATTGATTCAGATATCAAAAAAGGTGATATGGTTGCAATTTTAACTTTAAAAGGAGAGGGAGTCGCACTAGCAACTACTTCAATGAGTACAGAGCAGATAATCGATAAAGATAAAGGAGTATGCACTAATATTGAAAGAGTTTTAATGAAAAAAGGAACATATCCGTCTATCTGGAAAAAATCTTAAAAGAGAGGTTTGTTTCATGTATTCGTTTTTGCCGAGGTGGCCCAGCCCGGAACGGCGCGAGCTTGGAGAGCTCGTGAGGCTCTGCCTCACGGGAGTTCGAATCTCCCCCTCGGCGTTAACTATTACACTAAAAACGAGGGAAAAATGTTCGACGATATGAGAATAGATGGAAGAAAGTTAATATCAAGCTTTCAAACTTTTTATGTTTCAAAAGAAAAAAGCCATAGTGCTTTCATCCCGAAGATTATTAAACTTGGTAAAAAAATAAAAGAACTAGGGTTACTAAAAGAGAACGCGGGAACGATTAGTTTAGGGTACGGTAAACGTATGCTCATTAATGCGAGCTATACAGACTTAGGAGATATCCAAACAGAAGATATAGTTGAAGTTGTTGATTATGACCCGGTTAAAAAAATAGCGCTAACAATAGGAGAAAAAATACCAGATGAAGAAACACCCGTCCATTGGATTGTTCAACATGCAAGAGAGGATATCAACACGATTATACAGATTAATGGTGAGAACATCATCGAACGATTTTCCAACTTTTTACCTGCTACAGAAAAAGAACAACCTTCCGGAACACTTGAGCAAGCAAAAGAAACTTTGAAAACATTACGAACAAGTAACAACAAAAACATCATCTTGAAGAATAAAGGAGTAATCTTCGTTGGTCATAGTCTGAAAGAAGTTGAAGATTTAATCATAAAGACATCTGAGGAGACAAAATGAAAGTTAAAGGGAAACATTACCGAGCTCTTTGGTTTGAAAAAGACACTATCAAGTTCATTGATCAAAGGAAACTCCCGTACAAATTTGAGATATTTACTGCAAAAAATGTTGAAGATACTGCATTTGCTATAAAAGACATGGTAGTACGTGGCGCACCTGCTATAGGCGTAGCAGCAGCATATGGAATGGTCCTAGGAAAAAAAGATATAGAAAAAACAGCTGAGAAACTACGTAAAACACGCCCTACGGCATATGATCTCTTTTATGCCATTGATTATATGATTCGGGAGACCAAAGATGGAAAAGATCCTTTAGAAGCAGCAAATGAGTATGCAGACGACCTTGTTAATCGATGCAGAAGAATAGGCGAAAACGGGGGAAAACTAATCAAAAATGGTATGAAAATTTTAACGCATTGTAACGCTGGTGCACTTGCAACAGTTGACCATGGAACCGCCCTTGCACTATTTCGCATCGCCCATAATAAAGGTAAAAAGTTTTTTGTATACGCTGATGAAACAAGACCTCGCTGCCAAGGACTACTGACCGCCTGGGAGCTAGAACAAGAAGGAATAAACCATGCAGTTATAGTAGATAATGCCGCTGGGTATTTCATGAAAAATGGTGAGATTGATATGGTTATAACTGGTGCAGATCGAATAGCAAAAAATGGTGATTTTGCAAATAAGATTGGGACATATGAGAAAGCGGTTCTTGCCTTTGAAAATAATATTCCTTTTTATGTTGCAGCGCCTGTTAGTACTTTTGATAAATCAATTAGGAATGGAGATGAAATCGAGATTGAGCAGAGAGGACGAGAGGAACTAGCAGAAATTAATGGTAAAAAAATCTTTCCAGATTGGACTCAGGTGAAAAACCCTGCTTTTGATGTAACACCTAGTAAATATGTTAAAGGTTTTATTACAGAAGATGGCATAAAAAAATTATAATTTTAATTTTCATCAGCTAGTTGATAAAGAATTCCTGAAGCTCTGACTAAGTCTTCTTTTTTTACAATGCATAGCATTTCCGGTGGACAGGTTACAAATTCTACTATGTTGATGTTGTTTAGTGCTAGTTCGTTTGCAAGTATTGCTAGTATTCCTGGTGTTTTTTGCATTTCTGGGTGGATGTGTATATTTATTTCAGCTAAGCCCTCTGTTTTTGATATTATTTTGTCTTTTGGAAATAATGTTATTACTTTTTCTAAATCTTTTTCGTCTAGTAGTAGTCTTATTGATTTGTTTGCTTGTGTTACTCGTAGTACGTCTCCTTGTACGTAGTGTATGAAGTTGAAGAGTTTTGGGAGTGTTTTTTGTACGTCTGTGTCTTTTATTAGTGATATTTCTGCTAGGTTGCTTTTTGTTGAGATGTTTACTGTTTGTCCAAACATTTTTTGTGCTTTGTTGAAGATTTCTTCGTGTTTTGTGATTCCGTATCTTCGTATTGCTACTATTACTGCGTCTAGTGATGCGTTGAGTTTTTTTTCTGTGATTATGTGTCTTGCTAGTGCACTAGTGTTGATTAATCCGATACTCATGTTTTTTCGTATACTTGGGCTATTGTCAATAATTTTCCATACTTCATGCGTAATATTTGACATATTTTACTAATATCTGTAATAGTATATAATTTTTTTGTATTTTTAGTCAGAAATTGTATATAATTACTAGGTTTTTGACTGAGAAATGGGTGGAAAAATTTGAATGAAAGAATTAAAAAGAAGATCATAGCAATCGAGCTAGTAATGTTAGTCCTAGTCTCTACAGTAGTAGTTTATGTTAATCTGGATAAACTTGAAAATATTTTTTCACAAACTGGAACTATTGTATCACAAGACGACACTTCTAAACAAGAAGAAGTAGATCCTATCACTGAAAAAGTTACAGAATTGATACAGCAACTAGATGAATCAATGCTCTTAGGCTATCTTCAAAAAATAACTTCTTTTGGACCCCATCCTACTGCTCGGAAAATTCTAGGCAAAATTTTTTATTTGCCAATTGAGAAGCTTCGTGAACATCTTATAAAAGAGTTGAAAAGTATGGGTTTAGATGTTAAAACTCAAGCTTGGGAACAAGAGTCAACTTTACGCAATCTATGGGTACCAAGATGGTTTTTTGGATGGTTTGAAGGCGAAAACATAGAAGCTACTCTACATGGTACAGATAAAAGTAGTGATGAAATATATATTATTACTGCCCATTATGATAGCTGGCCACGTTCCCCTGGTGCAAATGATGATGGTTCTGGTGTAGCAACAATTCTTTCTATGGCTAAAATTATGAGTCAATACTCATTTAACCATAGCGTGTGTTTTTTATTGTTTGATGGAGAAGAACAGGGGCTTTTAGGTAGTTATGCTTATTCTAAAGAATGTAATAAGAAAGACAAGAACGTTATTGCTGTAGTAGATATTGAGGATTTTGGTTTTGCTGAAACTGAAGAAGGACGACAAAAAATTCATTCTATTGAAAATGAAGATTCATGTTGGATAACTAAATCTATTTCAGATAATTGTCAACAATACAGCGATCATATACATCTTGAAGTAGTCCCACAGAGAAAGACTAAGGGTTATTATGCTGACTATTTGAATTTCTGGGAATTTGGTTATGATTCTGTTTGCTGCTATGAATATGAATGGGGTTATCATAGACATACACCTGGTGATACTCTTGAGATAATAAATATACCTTATTTGAAAGAAGGAGCAAGACTTTTACTAGCGACATTTGCTGAGTGGGCTTGGGATGATTAAAATAAGTGGAAGCAAGTATCAAATAGAAAAAAACGAGGGATCATGTTTTTTTAACAGGTTTTTTGTTAGAACATTCAGAGTTTAAACATAATTGCCATGGTTTTTTACCTTTTGATATGATTTTTACAATGGGACCGCCACATGCTCTACATGTTTTATCAGTGGTGATAACTCCCCCTTTTTGAGGTAGTGAATAAGTATTACTACATTTTGGGTAACCTGTGCATCCCACGAAACGTTTACCTTTCCTAGATTCTCTAATCACCATATCTTCACCGCATTTAGGACATTTACCAACTGTGTTCTCTTGTCTGCTAGCATTTATAATACTGGTTTTTATTTTCTCTTTATCTTTTTCTAAGGTTTTCATTACTTTCGTAAGCATCATCCTTGATTCTTGAACTGTTTCATCCATGGTTTTTTTACCTTCCGATATCGCATCCATGTTTTCCTCTAACGATGCAGTCATCTTCGGTTTAACAACGTCATAATCACCCAGAGCGCCAATTACTGCAAACGCGGTGGGGGTAGGAGCAAATGGTGAAAAAGTTATATATTTCCTATAATAGAGCTTGTTAATAATTTCATGTCGTGTGGATTTTGTGCCAAGTGATAACTCCTCCATTTTAGCGATAAGGGAGCCTTGCGTATACCTCCTAGGAGGTTTAGTCTGATTCTCTTTCAAACTAATTTTTGAAACGGTTACCTTTTCCCCTTCAACTAGTCCAAGTAATGATTTTCTGTTCTCTTTGAAATAAGTATAAATGTTCTTCCAGTTTGGTTCAACTAGTTTATAACCACTAGCAGTGAATTCTTCACCAGCGATATCAATAGAAACACTGGTAGTTTCTGAAATTGCGTCCTTAGCTAGAGTGGCTAAAAACCTTCTGACAACAAGCTCGTATATCTTACTCTGATCAACATTTAAATTCTTATTCAATAAAACACTAACTGGATGGATAGGGGGATGATCCGTAGTTTGTTTTTTACCGCGGGTTGGGTACTCTCTACCGTTATTGATAACCTCATTTGCTTCATTGGAGAAACTTGATTTAGATAATTTCTGTAGGATGCCCCTAATATTTAGTGAAGGAGGATAAACTGTGTTGTCTGTACGGGGATAGGAAATAAGACCTGACATGTATAATTCTTCAGCGATGCTCATGGCTTTTGCAGCTGAAAAACCAAGATAGGATGCTGATTGTAGAAAAGTGGTAGTGTTAAAAGGAGAAGGAGGAAACTCTTTCTCAGTTTTTTTCTCAACTTTTTTCACGTTACCTACTTGGCTATCCTTAACGCGACCATATATAGATTTTACTTTATTCTCATCCCAAAACTGTCCCTCAACATGAGTTGCATTAAACGGTTTATCTTTTTTCAATATGGCAATAATTTTCCAAAAAGTTTCAGGTTTAAAATCCTTAATTTCTTTTTCTCTTTTAACAAGAAGTGCTAGTGTTGGTGATTGCACTCTTCCAATTGACAAAAAATCCTTCCCCAATCGATGAGAGGTCAATGAAATAAAACGAGTTAATACTGCTCCCCATATTAGGTCAATAATTTGACGTGACTCCCCAGCACTTGAAAGATTGTAATCAACATCTGTTAAATTATTAAACGCATTTTTAATTTCATAACCGGTTATAGCGCTAAATTTAGCTCTTTTTATCTGGTTAATGCTCTTATTATATTCTTTGAGAAGGTTAACAACTTCGACGCCTATCAGCTCACCCTCCCGGTCAAAATCAGTTGCAACGATAAGAAACGGGTTTTCACCAACAAGTGATTTTAACGTTGCAGCTATACTTTTTTCACTTACTTTTTTAACAGGCTCCACATCGACTAATTCACTTGGAGATATCCTAGTCCATTTATTGAAACCCGCTGGGAAATCAAGGTTAATAATATGTCCTTTTAAACCTATGACCTTCCATGTTTCATCATCTTTTGAGAATTCATAAACAGGAATTTTACCTAGTCTTGTAGTTTTAGATTTTCCACCAGATAAAATTTGAGCTATTCGCCTAGCTGCAATGTTCTTTTCACAGATTATGAGTTTCATTTTTAATTTTCCAGTTTAGTTTTGATGTCAACATAATAAACTCCTATAATTAATTTACGACGAACAGTTTTTAGGTCGAAACTATTAATTAACAGCATCCTATACTCCTGGATTGATAACATGAAAATTCAGATAATAATAGGATCAAAATCAGATATGTCCATAGCTGAAAAAGCTAAAAAAATACTCAATGAATTCGATGTTGAATATGAGATTAAAGTAGCATCTGCACATAGAACACCAGATGTTTTAAAAGATCTTGTTGAAAAGAGCAAAGCAGATGTTTTCATAGGGATAGCAGGACTCGCTGCGGCATTGCCTGGGAGTATCGCCGCTCATACTACAAAACCAGTTATTGGTGTTCCAGTCAGTGGGAAAGTAAACCTTGATGCGATTCTTTCCATAATACAAATGCCACCAGGTATACCTGTAGCTGCGGTTGGGCTTGACCGTGGTGATAATGCTGCTCTTCTAGCCGTTGAAATACTTGCAACCAAGGATAAAAAACTAGAGGATCAACTAGAAAAATATAGGAAAAAAATGAGAGAGAAAGCCTTAGCTAAATAGTGATGTTTAAATGTTTAATGCTGAAAAATTCATTGAAGAAACTATTGCAAAAATAAAAAAAGATGTTACCAGTAAAACATTAATTGCTTTTTCCGGTGGGGTTGATAGCACAGTTTGTGCCGCTCTTATAAACCGTGCTATTGGGAAACAACTAGTCACTGTCCACGTAAACACGGGCTATATGCGGAAAAACGAGTCGGAGAATGTTAAAAAATTAATGGAAAAAATGAGGCTTAATTATCATTTCATTGATGCAAGTAAAGAATTTTATAGTGCTTTAAAAGGTGTTGAAGATCCTGAAAAGAAACGTAAGATCATTGGTGAGAAATTTATACGTATTTTTGAAAAAGTCGCTCGTGATGAAAAAATAGAATACCTGGTACAGGGGACTATTGCACCTGATTGGATTGAATCGGGTGATACGCTCCGTGATACTATAAAATCTCATCATAACGTAGGTGGACTTCCGAAGGATATGAAGTTAAAACTTGTTGAACCACTCCGTGATCTATACAAGGATGAGGTTAGGAAGGTTGCTAGGGCATTGAAGCTACCTGTTTCTGAGAAACAACCATTCCCGGGTCCAGGTCTCGCGGTGAGAATCATTGGTGAGGCGACACCAGAGCGGACAGAGATTGTGCGTGAAGCATGTGATATTGTTGAAAAAGAAATAGAAAGTGCTGTGGAAAAAGGTCTTATGGAGATGCCTTGGCAGTATTTCGCTGTTCTATTGCCTGTTAAATCAGTGGGTATTCATGGTGATCGTAGGGTATATGGAAACGTAATCGCCGTTCGCGCTGTGCAGAGTATTGATGCTATGACTTGTGCTTTTAGTAAGATCCCTGATGAGGTTATGGATAGGATTTCTACTCGTATTACAAATACTCTTAAGGAGAAAATAAACCGGGTTGTTTATGATGTAACAAATAAGCCACCTAGTACTGTAGAATGGGAATAAAAAATGGTAAAGGTATATGTAGTGGATAACGGTGGTCAGTGGACTCATAGGGAGTGGCGTACTCTTAGAGATATTGGTGTTGATACTAAGATAGTTCCAAATACTGCATCATTTGAAGAAATAACTAAGGACGATATTGATGGTTTGGTTTTATCTGGTGGTGCCCCAAGGATTGCTATAGAGGGATCACTTGGTAACTGTGGGGAGTATCTTGAGAAAGCTGTTTTCCCTGTTCTTGGCATATGTGCTGGTCATCAGTTCATGGCATTGTTTTTTGGTGGAGAAGCAAAGCCATCTAAGGTCCCTGAGTTTGGCAAAATGGAACTAACTATAACTAAGCAAGATACAATATTTGATGGGGTACCAAAAAAGTCAATAGTTTGGTTGTCACATAATGATGAGGTTACAAGACTTCCAGATGATTTCGAGTTACTTGCAAGTAGCGAAAACTGTAAGGCCCAGGCGATGAAACATAATAAAAAGCCTTTTTATGGTTTACAGTTCCATCCTGAAGTTGAGCATACAGAATATGGCAGGCAGATTTTTGAAAACTTTGTAAAAATCTGCGGAAAATAAAAATTTTGTTTGATGAGGGGATTGCTTTGACAGAAAATGTTCTAAATCCTTCTGCATCTGATGCCCTGGGTTTTATAGAAAAACATCATAGATCAAAAGCTGACAAAACAACTTTGATTTTGGTAGGTGACTGTATGATTGATTACCGGGGGCGTGCACGTTCTTTTTTAGATTGGGGTGAACGTATTATTATGATTAAACAGGATGGAGCGGTGCTTGTTCATCAGCCTATGATGCGTGAGCCTATAAACTGGCAGCCACCGGGGAGTAAAACTGAGTATAGTGTTAAAAAAGATCAGCTTGTTCTTAGATGTCGACATACTAAGCCACCTGAAAAAATGAAAATAGTGTTTCGTGATGTTAAGCTTGTAACTACTACTTCTCTTAGTGACAACGCGAAATTGGTGATATCTGGTATGGAAGCTGATGTTGTAAATGAGATAATCAGTAACCCGGGTATAATTGAAGGGGGGTTGCGTATTAGTAAACGGGAGAAACATGTGAAATCAGGGATGATCGATCTTTTTGGTTATGATAAAAATCATACTCCTGTGGTTATTGAGGTTAAAAGTAGTTTGGCGAACATTAGCGCTGTTCAACAACTTAGGATGTATGTAAATGATGTCAAGAATGATGTGGACGAGGTTGATGTACGTGGTATTTTGTGTGCTCCTCGTGTTCCTGATATGGTGAAAAAGTTGTTATCTGATTATGGTTTGGAATGGCAAGAAGTTGAAAGACATGTTATCTTGCCTGATGATTTTCAGAAGACACTAAAAGATTTTTAAGTAAATATTTGTTATTAAAATTGGGGAGGTCTGGATTAGACAAATTAGGGGGTATAACCCTATCCGATTCCGCTTTTCCAGGCGTCTCTCTGTAAATTTTTGAAAGTTGGTTTTATAAAACAAAAGGCGTAGCCCAGATACGAGTTATGTAACTCACATTTCATCAAAGGGCGGTTTATCAGGTTTGGTTGTATAATAAACAGCAATGGCCCAACACGACGCCTGTGATGAGACACAGTAACAATTATCTTTCAAGTAAGTGCCCAACATGTGAGTTTCTGTTATTGGAAGAACCTTAATATCATCAACATTACAATCAATTCGAAAGCGATTCTCCCCCGACTTAAGATAAAAGCTCGGTGTGCTCTTGTATCCTTCAAAGTAAATCTTGTGAGATTCCTGTCCCGCATCATCATAGACATCCCAGTGGTGGTCTTCACCGTTTAGGATAATGTGAAGGCTGGAGGGCGTTGATATCCTGTTAATTGGCTCCGCCTTAATCCAACAATTGTCATCCTTTCTTATCATTTTGAATTCTATGTCATTTATGGTTGTATTAAATCTTGTGTATTTTGCAATTATAAAAACACCCTAGGTAACAAACAAATTACAGGTTTTAATTCTTGTGGAATTGCTGGATTTCTCTTTTTTTGTGTGGTTGGTTTTATAAAAAAAGGGGAATGTTCTATCCCCATCTTTTAAACAAAGAATGCTCAATATCAATCTGATCCAATATTTTTCCAACTATGAAATCAACCAAATCCTCTATCTCTTCTGGTTTATGATAAAAACCAGGCATAGCCGGGAGAACAATCGCTCCTGCTTGCTTAG
This sequence comes from uncultured Thermoplasmatales archaeon, assembly GCA_964527715.1. GTDB lineage: Archaea > Thermoplasmatota > E2 > DHVEG-1 > DHVEG-1 > CAZGOD01. The sequence continues at coordinate 83,094 of CAZGOD010000002.1, forward strand.
CTAACAACATATTCTTAATCCCAGGGAGATCCAATGGAGTTTCACGTAAAACAAGTATAAGTTTCCTATTTTCTTTAAAACAGCAACTAGCAGCACGAGAAGTAAGCGTATCACTATAACCATTAGCAATCGCAGAAAGCGTTTTCATGCTACAAGGACAAACAATCATACAATCAAGCTTAAAAGAACCACTTGCAGGACTCACAAAAAAATCATCATTCTCATAATAAAAACTTGCTTTCTTCTTTAAATCTTTATAACTATGCTTTGTTTCATGTTCGATTATTTTTTTTCCACTATCAGAAACAATTAAATGTGTCTCAACACCTGATTTTATCAACTCCTCAAAAAGTCTGATACTATAGATACTACCAGATGCTCCCCCGATACTAAGTAGAATCTTCATAAAACATTATTCCTCAATAGCCTGTATTATATTTCTTAATGATTTCTCAAGATTTTTTTCTTTTTCAAGGGTTGTACCAGTCACAATGATATCCGCCCCAGCAGATATTTTCTCTTTAGCTGTTTTCGCATCTCGGATTCCACCACCAACAATAACTGGGATATCAACATTTCCCTTAACTGCGGAAATCATTTTCACAGGAACTGAAGTTGATGCACCGGACCCCGCCTCAAGATAAAAAAACTTCATACCAAGATACTGAGCAGCAAGAGCATAACCAACAGCAGTCTCCACATCATCATGCCTTATTAGATCAACCTCACCTACTCTACCAGCAGTCATACCCGGCTCAACAATAACATAACCCATACTAATAGGCTCAATACCAGTTTTTTTAATAAAATGACCACCCTTAGCGTGCTCCCTGATAATATAATTCAAATTACGAGAGTTAAGCAGACTCATAAAAAACACGGCATCAGCATATTTACTCAAAAACTTGGCACCAGATGGAAACAAAATTACGGGAAGACTAGAATTTTCTTTAATAGCCTTAACAGTTTCATCAACCTGCCCTTGGGAAACAATAGTGGAACCACCGACCATAATAGCACTACTACCCACTTCCTCAACGGTTTTTGCAATTGAACCAGCAACCTTGGGTTTCTGTTTATCGGGATCCAGCAGAGAAAAATGAAGTTTTTTCCTACTAGCCCTCTTTATTATATCCACAGCGATTGTCATTTAACCCGAAAATAACCACAGCTTTATTAAATGTTTAGCTCCAACACTCTAAGAAATAATACGATGAACAAGATCCACGTTATAAGTAGTAATAACACTAGTCTTATCATTCAAATCCAGAGACATATCAAGTTCTTCACCAAGAATATTAGTAACAACACCACCAGCTTCACGCACAATAAGAGTGGACGCAGCAATATCAGTCACACGCATATACTCCCGTCCAACAACATAAAAATCCAAAGCACCAATAGCAACCATACACATCTCCAAAGATGCCGAACCAAAAGAACGAACAATACCTTTTTTAGCTAAAGAAATAGTCAAATCATCAAAATTTCTACCAAGAGTAAGAGAAGAATGCAAAAGCTTAGTAGGCACATCTGGAACACTGACACGATTATTATTTAAAAAAGCACCATGATTTTTCTCAGCGATAAAAGTATCCCCAGTTGGAATATTCTTAACAATACCATACTCTACATCACTAAGTTTTGTTTTCCCTATACCAAGAGAAACAGAAAAAAAAGGGACACCACGCGACGCATTGCGAGTACCATCAACAGGATCCAAAACAAAAGTATAATCACCGTCCAAGTCTAAAAAACCAAGTTCTTCGCTGAGAACATTAACCCTAGGTTTTGATTTCCTTATGAAATCAACTGCTACGTCCTCAGCAATCTTGTCAACATATTTAGTAGGAGTACCATCAGCACCAATACCAACACTCGTTCCAAACTTATTAAACTCAGAAATTTGCGCCTTTTTTATTTTCCTATAAATCTTGTCAACAGTTTTACCAGCCAACACTTTTATTTCTTCATCCATCACATCACACCAAAAACTATTTCGCAAAAATATACTGACCAGATAAAGTCAAACCAGTAATAATCAAAGCAGCAATAACAACACCAACAAAGATCGTAATAAGAGATTTACCAAATTTAAGATCAAAAAGATAAGCAATAAGAGCACCAGTCCAAGCACCAGTAAATGGGAGAGGAATAGCTACAAATATAAGCAAACCAAGATGCTCATATCTAATAATCCTAGCACCTGCTCTCTTACGTGTTTTTTCAAAAAACCGATCCATAAAACGAGACCAAGACTTATACTTCCGTAAAAACTTTTCAACATATTTAAAAAACAACAAAACAAAAGGTATCGGAAGCATATTACCAATAATAGCTAACGGAAACGCATGAAACCACTGCCAACCAATAACCTCAATAACATAAAACATAACATAACGAGCTTCAATCCAAGGAATCATAGAGCCAAAAAAAATCTGAAACCATTCAGGGAACATATCTAACATTTTCTATGCACCAACAAACCTACCAAATCCTTGACTCACCTGGATTTCTTTATCTTCTATAAGTTTTTCTCCTCTAACAAAAACATGAGAAGGAAAAACAGCAGGCCAATCCTCAAAAGGAGTCCAACCACATTTCGAATGAAGATCATCTGATTTTATCCTACTTTCATCCTTAAGGTCTACAACGATAAAATCAGCATCACGTCCAACCTCAATTTTTCCCTTAGGAACACCAATTATATCAGCTGGACGAGTGCAGAGAAGAGAAATTAAACGCTGAAAAGATAAAACATCTTTTTTAACTAGATACAAAAACAAGGGATACATTGTTTCAACACCAGGGACACCTGATGGAGCATCATTGAACACGTTTGCTTTTTCATCACGAGTATGAGGCGCATGATCGGATTCAATAACGTCAACAAAACCATTTTTAAGAGAGTTGAACAAAGTCTCTTTATCAAAACTAGTTCTAATGGGAGGATTAACCTTGTAAAAAGATGATGAACCCATATCCTTCTCAATACTCAAAAGACTATGATGAGGGGTGATACCACAACTAATATTTGCAGGTCTGTTACGTAACAACTCCATGCCCTCACAGCTTGAAACATGGCAAATATGAACCCTTGTATTAACTCCCTTCGATGACTCTAAGATGTCTTTAATAGATATCTCCTCGCAGAGAGAAGGACGAGAATGTAAATGATCACCTAGGTTCTTCTCCTTGGATCTATTCTTGATTAAGCATTCCTCATCCTCAGCATGAAATAAAACAGGTTTACCCATGGCACTAATTTTCTTAAAAACCTCTTTAAGATTAAGCTTATCAAAAAGCAGAGCAAGAGTTGTATCTCCAAGATATATTTTAAAACCATTACATTTCTTAGCAAGCTTTTCTAATTCATCCAGGTTATCATGGGCAACACCAGCATAAAAACCAAAATCAACAAATGATTTTTTACCAGCAGAAATTATCTTATCAGAAAGACTACGAACCGAAGTAGTCTGTGGGACGGTATTCGGCATATCAAAAACACAAGAGAGACCACCAAAAGCTGCTGCTTTAGACCCCGTAGAAAAATCCTCCTTATGAGTCATACCAGGATCACGAAAATGAACATGAAGATCAACACCCGCAGGGAGAACAAGTTTGCTACCAAAATCAATATGATCATCACATTTCAAAATTTTTTTAACAATAGCAATTTTTCCATTCTTAATACCTAGGCAACAGTTCTCAAAAGAACCATTGATATAAGTTTTACCTTCAACTGTTAGATCCATCAATTTTTTTCTCCTTTATTTCTCCTCTTGGCTCGATCTCCGTGAAAATCTGACCGCTAAACTTAGAAATCTTCGTATTTTTATCAAACCAAGCATCAGGCATAAGACCCGCTTTCAAACAAGTATGAGATAAAAACTCTTCTTTATTCCAATCCTGCTCAACAGGAACCTGAGGTAGAAGAAGACCTTTAAAGAAACTTTGCTCAACAATTAAACCATCCCGCCCAATTTCAATCTTTGAAAAATAATCCTTAGGATCCTTAATTTCTATAAGTTCAGGTTTCGTCAAGATAGTGACCTCAATAATTATTTTATCAAGCTCATTTTCGCCAAGCGGAGTGAAACGTGGATCTCTAGTAGCTGATTTTGCACCTTCAACTATTGCCTCTTTGAGAGGCATTACTGGTAGGGGTATACCAATACATCCTCGCAGTTCATGGTCTGGATATGTATGAATTGTGACAAATGCCCCCTGATGGTTATTGAAAATATTTACTGAATTATCAGATGGTACTCGTTTGTTTTTCACATATTGCTCGATTACGTTTCTAGCGAACTTTACAGCTTTAACTCCGTCATCAAGGCTAAGCATGAAGGAAAGTATTCGAAAATACATTTAATAAAATTTGGATTGGGAAATGTTTAATCTTCTTTTAGGATTTTTTCAAATTGATCTAGATCATAATCAAAGCCATCTGTGATGTAGCTTTCTTTGATTTCTAATTTCCCAGTCCATTTATATGTATAGTTTTGACCGTTTTCTTCAAATATTGCGCTCTCGGCTGTAATATTGTAACTCCCTATTGAAAGCTCAATTTCATAGTCCCCATTTTCGTCTGATATTATATCTCTAGATATTGCTTTGTTGTCATCTACGGAGTTATCTTTATTGAATTGGATTGTAACATTATCTATGCTACCCGTTTGGTATAGGGTCGTACCGCTTACAGTAACAGATTTTTTAGTCAAAATAATATCTTCATTGGGGCGATCTCCTTCACCGGCACTTAAATTTAACTTACCACTATAAGAGTAGACAAGAGTGTTTCCTTCTTTCTTAGAAACAGTTGCATTATAATAACCTGGCACCATATCTATCTGGTAATAACCGTTGTTATTAGATTCCACTAAATCATCTTCTGCAGTATTACCCTTAACAGATTTATCTACCTTTAAATCTAGCTTAATATTACCTTCTTGTTGACCATTGTAGGTGGTATAACCAGTTACGTTTACGGTTGCTAAATCTATTGAAATATTGAATGTTGTGGTCTTGTTTTCTTCAGGAGCAATTGTTGCTTCTGATTGATATGAGGGCAGTTTTGAGGTTTTAACCGTGTATTCATTAATTTCGAAGTAACTACCGTCTTGGAGTAGTTTCTTACCCGGCACAGATAACTCAATTGAGTAATATCCTGATTCATCTGTTGTAGCTGCTTCAACTAGTTTATCATTGTAGAAAAACTCAACTTCTGCATTAGAGAGTAGTTTATCTCCTGAATCAAGTTTATTATTGTTATTGCTGTCATAGTAGACCGTACCATCAACAGTTGCAGGTTTTGGCTTTGACAAATTGATACTTATGTTACCTGAAGGCAAAGGAACTAGACTCCTATCCAGATAAAGACTATCAAATTTGGATTCCATAACATAATAACCGGGTTTTAATTCGGAGAAATTATAGTGCCCCATTTCATCGGTAAAAATTTCCTTTACCATTGTATAATCCAGTTCCGTGGGTTGAATTCCATTAGCAGCACTTTCTAATTTATTAACTCCGGTTATTGTTACTTTTGCATTTTCTAAAGGTTCGTCTATTGAACTATTATAGACATTATCATCGTCCTTATCAATATACAAATAACCACGTACATTTGCAGGATCAATTGAAATGTTAATGAACCGATGGGAATTATTGGATTTACGCATTGCATCATCATCGGTAATTGGGTACAAGTTTGGATCTGTTGTACTGTTGAAAACAATGCTTTTTAGGATAAAATCTCCACTCTGCCAAGGAATGGTTGAATGAAGTTCAGGATACCTACGAATATGAAGAGTGATGTTACCCGCACCAGCTATTAGACTAAAATCACCAGAGGCATTCTCACCGCCAGTATTAGTAAATGTTTTATCATGGTCGATAGGGAGCGAAAAACCTTCATAATAAGTTAGATCTTTTGTAACAACGACTTGGGCCTCTAATGGCTCACCCATAAATGTAACTGTTCCATTAACGTATGCTCCTTCGTAGTATTTAGCTATAACAACTGCACCTATGCCTGTGTAATATTGATATTTTGATAGAGGGGAAAGATATTCGCCATAAAAGTGTTTCATATCACTACATGGTGCTTGATATTTGAATCTATAATTCTCAGGTATCTTGTCTAAGCCGAAATAGGTTTTAAAGAACATTGTATTGTAGTAAGCATCTTTGTAATAGGTATTGGTGTTGACTATAGGATCCTCTCTTAACTGCGTTGTAGTTAAACTTTTAAGTTCTTCAAAAGTATACTCCCGCCCCCCCTGAGTTACATATTTTAGATATACAAAGTCATCTTCAGGGTTATATCCTCCACCACCAGATACAAGAAGTAAACTTTTATCAGATAAAAACGCAAATATGTTAAAGATTTGTTTATCATAACCTTCAACACCATAATAACGAATGCTATAACCAGTTGCATCTTGAATATCATGATAAAGCCAAGTTATCTCTTCATCGTCTAACTTACTAACGAGAAGAACTGTTATATCATGATAAAAAGCATTCTCCACCCACTGTTCGCCAACTCTATATTGTTTACTAAGATTTCTATCGTATTCTTGGCCTATCGGATCATTATAGGACGGAGAATCAAGCGGGTTTTCTATCCACTTTGTTACATTGTTCGTATCATTAACTCCAATATATTTCTCCAAAGTATCTCTTACATCTTGCGATATTTTACTGTTATGTTTTCTATTGCCTTCTATTAAACGAATTATCCATATTGCAACAGCTTCTTTTTCACTAGTCGCAGTATGAAAATTAGATGCTGGTGGTATTCCATCCTGAAAGTTATCTGCAACAGTTGGATGACCACCCATAGCCACTTCATAAAAACCATAGTCCCACCATGAAATAAAGGCAGGTCTATCCGCAGGGTCCTCTATATGACGGTCTTGCTCATTCAACCATTTAAATGCATCACCCCAGTAGATTTCTTTACCGATTCCTAGGCCATACAATCCCGTATGTTCCTCTCCATAGTAATCCTTCTTAAGATTGCTCGTACCATTTTTTGTACTAACTGCGGGTAATGCAGCATCAAAAGCAATATATGCATTAGGCAGCACTACTAGAAACGCTATAAAAAGAATGCCAAAGACATGAAGAAGTTTGACTCCCCTTCTAATACCATGAAAACCTCCACCAGCGCTTCGAATATTTCTAATCATCTGCTTATAATCAATTTTATCAACAATGACCCAGACTACCCAACCACCAAGAATAGCAATTATTGGGACCATGTCATTTGTAAAACGCCCAGCGACACCGGTCAACCAGATAGTAACTATGAATAACACAATCACAAAAAGATAATCCCTACGATTATTGTTTTTGTAGTAAAGATAAAAGAGAAACACCAAACCAGTCCAACCAAGCCAATAAAAAGCAGGACCAAATGGCATCACAGATTGGCTAATTGTATACGTATTAGCCTCCGCAATTGTCATATCTACTTTATCTCCATAAATACCACTGCCAAAAATTACCTCAGAAATTTTTCTAAGGGGCGAAACAAAACTAATAACTCTCGAAATACTATCAATAAAGTACAGGAATACTAGTGTTACAACCCCTGCAGAGATAAAAGCAGGCATCGATATTGTCCAAGGTATCTTCTTTTTACCGAGAATATAATAAATCATACCGAAAGCTAGGACCCCTAAACATAGGAAAAGAATGATATCAAAACGGATGCCTTTTGTACTGCTAAGAGTAACAGGTAAAGAAAGCAAATAACCTGAGAAAAGAACAATTGATGTGGTCCTAGGAATTGTCTTATTGATTTTATTTGTTAAGATATCTATAACCATTTGAACTATCGCATAAGCTGCTATTACAACGTAGAGATAACGTGCTTGAACCCATGTCATAGTTAAAGCAGCAAGTGGAACCCCAGCAAGAATAGCATATAACATTGATCTCATTGGGTCCTTTGCTTTTATACTTTTGATTAAGAAGAGAAATGTCATAAAAAACAGGAAAAGGTTGAAAGAGTCATGGTCAAATAACGAGTAGGCAGACCCATGACCTGAACTAATGTGAATAGCTATTATCGGAATAAAAGATGCAGCGATAAGCCCTGCCTTTCTATTGAAAACCTCTTTACCAATAAAATACACAGGGAACACAAGTAGAGCGCCAAAAAGAGCGGGTATAAACTGCATAGAAAGCCCAATTGCATCAATTTCATTCATGAAAGGTGTAAGGAGTCTGCTAAAGCCTAAAGCTGCCATGTTAAACAATGGTGCTCTGCCACCAGATCTGCCCAGAGGATAGTTTAGAAGGGGATCAGGATCTGAATAAAATGGATAGCTGCCTGTTTCATAAGTCACTTGGACTAGCCTCATGTTATAATATGGGTCGGGGCCTGATAGAAGAAACTTATTAAGTCCCTCTCCATCTGGATTTATTGCAACCTCGCTGGAGACGTTATAGTAAGAATTGAAGAATAAAACCAATAAGAATATTGAAACCAAAGATATTGCAATCCACCAGCTTTTATTGATTTTCAATGATCTTTTGTCTTTCTTAATTTGGGTTTTCTGCACATCGATTTTTTGCTCAAATGTTTCAGGTTTACTTCTTCTCTGTGCTCTTTTACGCATTGATATTTCACCTGGGGACAATCAAGACCGTAAATCTATAGCCTTATAAATAACTTATCTAATCCCGTCCACTAAATTATCTTAGATTTTAACACCTGTAAAATACATGGTGCAATTTTAACTTTGCTAAAGCTACTATCGATAGTATCCGTGGATATAATCTCATCACATCCTGCACTAGTAAGTTTTTTGACCGCTTCGCCTGCAAACAAACCATGAGTACATGCAACATATACTTTTTTTGCTCCAAATTTTCTAAGCTCTGTTATTGATTTAGCCATGGTGCCACCAGTGGAAATAATATCATCGATTATTGCAACATTTTTGTTTCTTACTTCTAGATTTTTTGTTTTTATTTGTATTGTTCTTCCATCAATACGTGTTTTTTCCAAGTAATCAAAATCGCAATTCATAATCTTTGAAGCAGTTTTTGCTCCATTTAATGCCCCCTTATCCGGGGCTAGAACTAAATCTATGTTCTTTTTCTTAAGATATTTAGCAATTTCAGGAACAGCTGAGCAACTAAAAGCAGGGATGTTAAAGAAATTTAATATGTGCTCTTTATGAGGATCTACTGTGACTACTTTATCAGCGTTTAAACTGATGAGATGAGCTATTGCTTTAGCGCTTATTGCTTCCCCATCTTTGAATTTTGTATCTTGTCTAGCGTAACCAAAATAAGGGATAACAACTGTGATCTCTTTAGCTCCAGCTTCCTTAGCAGCATCTTGTAATAAAAACAGCTCAACAATATTTGAGTCAGGGTAAGTAGATTGAACAATTACAGTGTGTTCATTGGAAATATCATCTAAAATACGCACATAAAGTTCATCATCTGGAAAATGCTTAGACTCAATTCTTACTAAAGACGATTTTAAAATATGGGATAAGTCATTAGCTACTTTTTCTGATGCACTTCCACCCAATATATACATAAGGATAACAAAGTGAAATCAGTAACAAGTTTTTAGTGATTTCGCAAAAACGGTAAGAAAGTTTTTATAAGAACATCATGTTTAATTCTTTAGCCGAGAGAGAGGGATATTTATGCGATTAAATAGGCTGCTGATATTCGTAATAATGACAAGTATTTTGTTCTCAGTAATTTCCATAAAAACTGTCGATGCAGAAGATGATGAGATTGGAAATCTGGTAGACGCTGTTTTTGGTATTGAAATGAAAAGTGCAACTGACTTAGAAATAAACATAGAAATAACTGCACACAAGTTAACGATAGACAAAACATACAATTACGAAGAAATAAAAAGTGCTTCAGAACAGGATTTAGGGTCATTCAGACTTTTACTTTATCAAATGTTAGAAGACCAGCTAGAAAATACTTTCACAAATGCAGAGTTATCTGATTTCAGTAGACCTACCTTTGATGGTGAAAAATTTAATGAAATTTTAAACGTCACTCTAACTCCATCTTTTTTTGGCTTGGATGAAAACGTTAATGCACAAGAGTTCATCAATGGCGTACTAGACATGGGAGCAATAGTTAATTATACTCTTAATCTCCAAGCAGAAAAAGGCTGGAACAATACATACATACTAGATCTAGGGCAAAACCTAAATTTCAAACACACCACAGGATCAGTAAATGAAAACATGATAGAATGGAAAGTAAGAAACTGGGACGGAAATGAACCAAGTGAAATCGCAGAGCTACAATTAAAGATAGATGAGCCAACCACATCAGAGTTAGAAGAAAAAATTTCCTTAAACTTTGAATTAAATTCAAAAAACGTAGATCGCCCTAGTTTAAAAACCGAGATTATGGTTGAAAATATAGATATAGACACATATAACGTATTACCTGACTTCATCTACAACTTAGATTTCGTCCCATCAGACGGGCTTAGATTATTTACAAACAACGGATTTATTTCATGGAATGAATCATATGAAAAGACAATAAAACCCGTAGAAGGAAAAATCAAAGCAACAATAGAAAAATCATCTTTTAATCAAACCTTAGATATTATATTTAACTGGGATAAAAACACTACCACTGATTGCATTACACCATATGAAATAACAAATATGAATGATGAACCGCCGGTAAAAGCAATTTTGTTAGATAATAATGTAGATCTGCAAATTTGCGATGTTTCAAGTAAAGCTCTTTTTGGGCTAATAAACTCAGGTGCAGAGGTAAACATATCTAAAAATGATGTCAATTTCGGTGATAATCTAAGCGAGATAGGATATGAATATAGCGCCTCATTAGTTCTACCAGATAACCTCTATTTGAATGGCTCAAATATTTATAATTGGAACGAAAGCATTCCGATTTCTGGCCGATTTGGTTCAGATATATCAGTAAGTTATTCACAGGAGGAAAAAGACGTAATCGTCGAGATTGAAGTTAAAAGTACAGATTTGAATTTGTTAAGTTTCTTCACGGGAACAACAGAGTTAACATTTAGTCTTAATTTGAAAGAAAACAGAAACTACAATGTAACACCCCTCCCAGATGAATTTACAATACCAGAAAAAATATCAATCGATTATTTGAGCTCTGATGCATTTAGGCTTTGTATACGAGAAAAAGTATTCCACGATGGGGAAATATCTGCTTTTCTAAAAAATGAAAATAAACTTTTTGAAAACAGATTAATTGGCATACTACCTAAATTAAAGATAAAAGGGAAAGCAGACAGCAATTCATTCTATGACTCTATTAATGCATGGGATGGAAAGATATCAAATATGGACAAGAATCCACCTATCGATGTAGATTTATATGCAAGTAGTACGTATCCGATTTCCTTTGACTTTTCTTTCTTACCGCCTAGCCTCGAGATACCTACAAAAAAATTAAACTTTACAGGTCTACCCGGTCAAAATGTTGTGTATAGAATGATTTTTCCAGAGGGCATATCCCTAAAGGCCAGCGACCAGCTTGGCAAAGTAAAATTGGGAAAGCTGAAAGATGGCAGGGAATACATTGAAATGAAATTCAGTGAAACTGAATCAAATCTGACTGATGTAGTCTCATTGAAGATAATTCCATCTGCTTTATTTATTTTAGGAATTTTTACACCATGCATCGTAAGTCTAATAATTACTATCATTCTAATTGTGATAATATATATCCTCAGGAAAAAGAGAAAAAGTAGCAAAAGAGATGGTGGCGGAGAAGAAATAACAGGCTATGAAGAGGAAGACTACTATGTGCCTCCGCCTCCAGGGGCACAATGAAAAAAATTAAGCTTTAATTATGCTGGGCAGAAGCTTTAAGAGAGACGGTGTTTTTTTTAGCAATGGAGTAACTAATCTGGAAGGATAATCAATATCTCCATATTTTGATATGATTTCAGTGATTTTTGGGTTTTGAAATTTTTCAATATATTTGTCAAATTGGTTGTCTGTTAATTTTTTAAAGATTTTTCTGAATTTTATACCTATATTTAATTCTCTACCGATCTCTGATGACCATCGCTTGTGATATCTTTTAAGAAACTGCTGAGTGAAGTTTTTTTTCTCTAATGCTTCTATAGCTATAGATGAACAGAGGCTTGCACATAATAAGCCACTGTAAATGCCTCCGCCAGAAGTTGGTTTAACCTGAGAAGCTGCATCGCCTACTAAGAGAATATTTGGAGCATAAGTCTTTTCTATAGGGCCAATTGGAACGCTGCCCCCTATTCTTCTTTTTATACCCGCTTTTTCTAAATAAGACTCAGAAGGTTTATTTTTGAAAAAGTTATCAAAATAGTGTTTTGGTGAATGAGGTGCTGTCTGATCTATGCATAAACCAACTCTTGCTTCTGTTCCAGTTTTATTGATGGGGATTATCCATGCGAAAAAACCTGGCGCTATGTTTTCGCCGACAAAAATTTCAACAAAATTTGGATTTAGGTTAGTACCAGTTATCTCGGCACCAATTCCCCTTAGAATTTCAGCAGGTGAGGGTAATCCAAATCTATCTCTAATTTGTGAATAGGGGCCATCTGCGCCGATTAAAAGATCGCATTTAATATCTGGTTTTTTTGATGTTGTTAATTCAATATGGTTTTTGATTTTTTGAACAGATAATACTTTGTTTTCTAAAAATACTTCAGCGCCATTGTTCTTAGCGGTTTTTATGATTTCTTTATCAAACTTTGGTCTATCTATAACAAGAGCATGCACCTTGTCTCCGCCAATAGTTAAAACATTGTCTGAAGGAGAATGGATGTGTGCCCCTCTTATCTTATTTTGAATAATGTTCTCTTTAGAGAAATCAAGAAAATCAAAAACCCGGGGAGTGACCAGTCCTGCACATCTCAAGGGCTCTCCTATTTGCTTATTTTGTTCGAAAATTGCTACTTTGTATTTTTTTTCTGCGATAGCCTTTGCTACATTTCCGCCGACTGGGCCACCGCCAACTACTGCTACATCATATTCATCCATATTCATTGCCCATATATTTACAAAGATTTATAACGGAATCGCAGATACTGAGGCTGTATATATAACAGTTTTCACAGAGGCGCATATATTATGACTCAACTGGTGAATATCGGTGTTTTATTCTTTTTCTCAAAAATTAAACGGAAAAAAAAGAACGATGCGGAGGATGAAGCAGCACATAAAGAGAATCTGATATGTCGTTTTGTATTAGATGGAATGAGTAGAAAAATCGGGGAAAGCGTAGCAATAAATGAGGATATACTAATTATAAAATCAGGTAGTAAATATCTTGGTGTTCCTCTTAAACATATTGAGGAAGATGGGAAGACGTTATTGGTCAAAGGGCTTGTTGATCGGGATAAAGCTGAGGAAATAGGAGAAAAATGGAGACAGGACTCTCTCAATGAAATTGACCATAATGTTGAGGTGAAAGATGAACTTTGAATATAAAATGGTGATTGTCACCAGAAAAGATCTGACTCTTTCTCCAGGTAAACTTGCCGCTCAAGCTGCTCATGCTGCTGTCGCTTGTGCATTAGATACCAAAAAACAGAATCCGGAATGGCTTAGCGAATGGCAGAATGAGGGGGCAAAAAAAGCTGTTGTAAAAGCTGAAGATGAAGCTGATTTTTATTCTCTAAAGGAGAAAGCTGGGCAGCTAAATATTGTTTCTCATATTATAGAAGATGCGGGCCATACAGAGATCCCAGCTGGAACAAAAACAGTTCTTGGCATTGGTCCTGCTCCAAACAACATTATAGATCAGGTCACTGGTGACTTACCTATCTTATAAGAGTGTTGTAATTTTTAGAAGAAAAAAGTATTAGTAGCGGTGTGGTTTTATTTTGTTTAATGAAATCACAAATAAGGCTGCTAGGTATAGATGATTCTCCATTTAGTTTTACTGATAGATATGGTATGGTAATTGGAGTGGTTATGCGTGGGGGAGAATATTTAGAGAGTGTTTTAAGGAGACATGTATTAGTAGATGGAAATGATGCGACTTTTGTCTGTAAAGATATGATTAAAAAAACAAGGCATAGAAAACAATTGAAAGCAATGTTACTTGATGGGGTTGCATTGGGTGGTTTTAATGTAGTTGACATCGAAGATGTTTATAAATCAACTGATTTGCCAGTAATAACAGTTACTAGGGATAAACCTGATTTTGAAAAAATAAAAGCGGCATTGCAAAAGAATTTTCGAGATTGGAAAGACAGATGGGATCTATTAGCAAAAGGAGAGCTTCATAGAATAAAGACTTCATATAACCCGGTTTATGTGAAATGTACTGGCCTTTCTATTGAGGAAGCAAAAGAAATAATAAAGATTTCAACAATACGAGGTGCCATGCCTGAGCCTATACGCGTAGCTCATCTTATCGCATCTGGTGTTGCTAGAGGTGAATCATATGGGAAAGCCTAAAGCAAAAGTAGACAGAGTGAAATGCCTAGGCTGTGGAGGGTGCATATCTGTTTGTCCACAGGATGCTTTATCTTGGCATGGTTATAGGGCTTTAGTTAATGAGGAGAAATGTATTAGTTGTGCGATTTGTATTAGAACATGCCCAGTAGGTGCTATCAGCGGTGAGGTGAAATAAAATGAGGTACGATGTTATAGTTGTCGGTGGTGGTCCTGCTGGCAGTGTTACCGCTCGTTTTGCTGCTGAATCAGGTGCAAAGGTTATTGTTCTTGAGAGACGACAGGAAATTGGCTCCCCTGTTCTCTGCGGAGAAGGAGTTAGTAGAAAGATAGACGACTGGGATATGCTTAAGGGTAAGCGCTGGATTGCTAGTAGAATGGATGGTGCAAGAATTTATTCACCCGATAAGACTTGTGTAACTCTTTCAGCGGACATGGCAGGTAATGAAACAGGTTATGTCGTATATCGAGATATTTTTGATCAGGAACTTGCTCATCGTGCTATTAGTAAGGGTGTAAAGTTCATGATGAATGCCCAAGCCATTAGCCTATTAAAAGACAAGGGAAAGATTAAAGGCGTAAAAGTAAAGCAGTTTGATGAGGAATTCGAAATTGAATCAGATGTGGTTGTCGGTGCAGATGGTGTTGAATCGAAGGTTGGACAATGGGCAGGCATAGATACACGTCTAGACCCTAAGGATTTAGAGACTTGTGCCCAGTATACCCTTTCCAATATTGAGTGTAAGGATGCCTATTGTGATTTTTATCTTGGCAGAGAAATTGCTCCAGGCGGTTATGTCTGGGTTTTCCCTAAAGGCAAGGATGTTGCAAATGTTGGCGTAGGAATTCTTGCCAGCCTAAGTGAATCAGGTATGGCTAAACGTCTACTTGATAAATTTATTGCAGATAACCCGCGTCTTAATAAAGGTGAACCTATCCGTTTCCTTGCTGGTGCCGTACCTGTGTCTAACCCTGTTGAAACAGTTCGCGATAACTTATTATTAGTAGGTGATGCAGCGAGGCATGTTGATCCGATAACTGGTGGTGGTTTAACCCATTGTTTAGAGGGGGGAAAACTTGCTGGTGAAACCGTAGGGGGAGCAATTGAGCAACAAGATTTCAGCAAGGAGCTTCTTTCAAAATATGAAAATGGCTGGAAAGAAACTTTTGGAAAAAAAATAAAACGTAACTATCTCGTAAAAGAAATCCTGCTAGATATGGATGATAAAACATTTAATATGCTTGCTGACTCATTGAAAGATTACAAGTTTGATGAGCTGAGCACATATAGCCTTATAAAAGCATTAGTATTAAAACATCCGACATTGTTGATGAAATTAAGACCTCTACTGAAAGTGTCTAAAAAACTAAGGAGATAAATTAGAATATGAAATGGGGTTTAGTTTGCAACTTTCATTTTAAAAAAGCAGTTTCATTAGCTGATGATATTTACGAGTTTCTAAGTGAAAATGGAAAGGTTTTCGCGGAGAAAAGTGTTGCAAAAAATAGAAAAAAAGAGAAATACTCATTAGATGAAATCAACAAACATGCAGATATAGTTGTAACAGTTGGCGGCGATGGGACTATTCTTAGAACTCTGGAAAGGGTTGATAAACCTATTTTTGCAATAAATTCTGGCGGCATGGGTTTTCTTACTGAAGTTGAATCTAAATATGCAATGGGTGGTTTAAAGAGAGTTATCGATGGCGATTACAATGTAGAGGAACGCGCTAAACTAAAAGTAATTGTAGATGGAAAAAGGCTACCGGATGCTGCGAATGAAGTTACTGTTCAAACCTCACGTATTGCTAAGATCATGTATCTGCAAATTTTTGTGGAGAATGAACTAACTGAAACATTAGGCGCAGATGGGGTGATAGTTGCTACTCCAACCGGTTCAACTAGTTATGCACTTAGCGCTGGTGGGCCGATTCTGGATCCTGCTGTAAATGCTATGGTTATTGCACCTCTTGCACCGTTTAAACTTTCTGCTCGTCCATGGCTTGTACCCTTGGAGAAAAAGGTTGGAATAAAACTATTAGCTAAAAGTAAAGAATCAAAAATTGTAATTGATGGAGAGTCACCTCAATCAGTTACAACTGATAGTGATATTGTTATAACTGGTTCAGAAAAAAAAGCTAGATTTGTAAGATTTGGGGAATCCTTTTATCAAATGGTTAGACTAAAACTGGTGCGATAAATAAATGAATGTTTTTAGTAAAAAAGAGAAAAACAAGACAAAGCATGAGTGGAAAATCAGAAAGAAATGTCTTGAGCTAATATTTGAATGCGCTAAATCAAATTATCCAAAAGAATTCGGAGGGCTTTTACGCATAGATGAAGACACAAAAGATACCATATCTGAATTGGTAATTCTACCAGGTACGATATCTGGTGATTCACATGCGATTTTCAAGCTACACATGCTCCCTATAGATTTCACAATTGTTGGAACGGTGCATAGCCACCCTTCACCAGTGCCTAGGCCCTCAGAAGCAGATTTATTTCTATTTCAAAAACATGGCAAAGTACACATAATTGCAGCTAGTCCCTTCAACGAGAAAACATGGAGAGCATATAACTACTTGGGAAAAGAAATTGAGATAAAAGTAGTTTAAAGATAAAATTTTATATAAACAGGTGCTACATGTTCAGTAGAGAGAGATGGATGACTTATCGATTGATGTAATATTATTTGCCCCATTAGCCCCAATGCTAGGAGTGCTCTTATTCTGGTTTATTCAGCTATTGTTTATTGAAAGTGAAAAATATCTTCTAACAAAAATAAGACCTAAACATGAGCCTTTGTGTCGGTTTACAAATTTTCTGGGGGTACTATTTCAAACAATATGTCACGCCTTAGGATATACAGTAACTAAAAGTGGTGTATCTGGTTTTTACATAAGTGTAAATTATGGTAGAGTTGCTCCAAAAAAAGAAAAAAAAGGCATATTTGAATGGGTAGCAAATGTATTTCTATTCGTAGGGCCTTTTTTTATTCCAGCTTTTTTGTTATTGATCTGCCTGTATTTCCTAATGACTGGTGGTTTTGATATTTCAATCCCTGCGCATCTAACAGGAATGGAACATACTTTCGCTGGGCAATTATCAATATTTGGTACAAGTCTGTATGCATTTTCAAAAGGTTTCTTTAATTTCTTATCAAACATAGATCTTTTACATCCGGGGCATTTTGGCTTTCTGTTACTCTTGATAGTCTTAGGAATGGGAATACGACCAAGCCATATAGGAGAAAAAACAACAGAGAAAGTAGATATGATATATGATCTGAGGAATATATGGAGGCTTGTCACCCTTAAGCCTCTATACGTTGTAATCCTATTTTTATTTGCATATGTGTTTTTTTATGTCTCTTTCTTTCTTGATCAGGGTTGGTATGTTGCATTATTCTCAATATTTGGATGGTTATCCATTATAGCAATAGTTGCACTAATAATCGCTGATTTGATAATACTATTAATAAAAACTACTGATGAAATAACGGGTTTTTGGAAACTAACGCCATATGTTATAATGCTGGTTTCATACGTACTAATGCGTATATTGTTCCATTATTTCCCAACAGATTTTATAAACAGTGCCTCTTTGGCTGTAATGATGGCCTGTACAGTTCTTGCTACTTATTTGATATTAAAATATAGAACCAATAAATTTAAAACCAAGAAGAAGATGAAATTGTTTAAGAAGAAAAACAAAGGCGAGTCAGATGAATGATGAGGAATTATTGAAAAATGAGAAATTAAAAAAAGTACTATCCCCGCACCCATTGTCATTTATGAATTATCAATCATTGTGCATATTTCTAATTGTATGGGGCGTGCTAGTTGGATGGTTGGTAAATTTTTCTGAGTTCAGAGGGATGTTCAGTGATAACGAATGGTACCCAATACTTGTATGGGGCATAGTATTATTAGTCATCGGTATAATCGCATCATTAATTACAGTTAGATGGAGTATTTTCTTTCTATATCTCGCCATCTTCCTTGGAGGAACCGGGCTTATACTATGGCAAGGTTGGATAAAAACATCAGATGTGTTCATACCTTTTTATATGGTTGCGGTTTCAATTATTGGCTTTTTACTAGTAGAGTGGTACAGACGTTCACATAAATATATAATATCAGATCACCGAATAGTATTCAAAGGGGGCATCACTGTTAAAAAAGAGAGGACTCTTAGGTATGATAAAATTACAGATATAAATGCAAAGCAAGGAGTAATAGGACAGATATTTGGATTTGGGACAATAACGCCTATAAGTCAATCAGGTTTTGGTCTTGGGAGTGATAAATCTTTTGTAGGGGGCGGTGTCCAGGTGGGCGGAGAAAAAAAAGCAAAAATTTTTGGTTTGTTTGGTGGCGGTAAAGAAATACAAACACCAATGTCAAGGACCTATTACGAACTGCATGGCATCCACCCATATAAAGAAGTTAAAAAATTAGTGGAGGAGATGGTTCAGACAAGTGTAATAACTCCTTATCAACAAGAACAGGTTACTTCCCAGAAAGAACAAGTAGATCTGCAGACTCAGATGAGAGATCTTCTTAAAAAACAAATGGATACAAACGAAGAAGACCAAGAAGACGGAAGTAAGGAGGATTCTTAGCCGATGGCCCTATAGGTATATTTATAAAACAAGATTTATTCTTGGTGAAATCATATGGTTCCAAAAAGGATTTTTTTTACTAAGGGAGTTGGTAAACATAAACATGAATTACAATCTTTTGAGCTTGCTTTGAGAAATGCAGGTATTGAAAAAAGCAACATTGTAAATGTATCTAGCATTGTTCCTCCTAATTGCAAAACAATCTCAAGAGAAAAAGGCGTACCAGAATTGAGTCCTGGTGAAATAACATACTGTGTTATGTCACGTAATAAAACAAATGAGCCAAATAGGTTACTTGGTGCAGCAGTTGGTGTCGCCGTTCCCAAGAACCGGGAGGCATATGGTTATATATCAGAGCATCATAGCTATGGTGAAACAGCACAAAAAATGGGTGATTACACAGAGGACCTAGCAGCATCTATGCTGGCTACAACTCTTGGTTTAGAATTCGACCTTGAAAAAGCATGGGACGAAAGAAAGCAAGAATATAAGATGAGCGGGAGATTTGTAAGAACACAAAGCGTTGTTCAAACTGCACAGGGGGATAAGAATGGTTTATGGACCACAGTTATCGCCGTTGCAGTATTTTTAGAGGAGTAAAAAGAGTTTATAAGTAGATTTTTGTTAACGTTTCGTTGTTAAAGGGAGAGGTATAATGATAAATGAGTTTACTAAATGGTTTGATGATTTACGTATTGAGGATGTACCCTCTGTAGGGGGGAAAAATGCATCTCTAGGTGAGATGATAAGGAGTCTTGGTGAAAAAGGTGTTAAAGTTCCCTCTGGCTTTGCTGTTACCGCTTACGCGTATAAGTATACAATTGAAAAAGCAGGGGTTGATAAAAAAATCAGAGAGATATTAAAAGATCTGGATACTAATGACGTAAATAATATTGCAGAACGAGGACAAAAAATCAGAGAACTTATCAAAAATACTCCTTTGCCCCCTGAGTTAGAAGAAGATATTCGTAAAAGTTATCGTGAGATGGAAAAACGTTATGGCCAAAATGTTGATGTTGCTGTTAGAAGCAGTGCAACTGCTGAGGATTTACCTGATGCTAGTTTTGCGGGGCAACAAGAAACTTTTCTAAATGTTAGGGGAGGAGACGAATTACTGGAAAAAGTAAGAGATTGTTTTGCCTCTCTGTTTACTAATAGAGCAATATCGTACAGGGTGGACAAGGGATTTGATCATTTTAGCGTATACCTGTCTGTTGGAGTACAAAAGATGGTGCGTTCTGATCTTGCGTCATCTGGTGTTATGTTTTCTATTGACACAGAGAGTGGTTTTCAGGGTGCTGTATACATTACAGGGGCCTATGGTCTTGGAGAAAACGTTGTTCAAGGAGCTGTAAACCCTGACCAATTTTATGTTTTCAAGCCAACATTAAAGGAAGGTTTTAAACCTATTCTTGAGAAAAAAATTGGATCAAAAGAAAAAAGATTAGTATACGGTGAAAAAGGGACTATACAAAAAGAAGTTAGTGAAGAAGACCAGAAGAAGTTCGTCATTAACGATGATGAAATACTCACACTTGCGAGATGGGCGCACATAATTGAGGAACACTACCAAAAACCGATGGATATCGAGTGGGCCAAGGATGGGAATACCGGTGAGCTGTTTATCGTACAAGCGCGACCTGAAACTGTTCATTCCCAAAAAGACATGGCATTGTTAAGAACATATGTACTGGAGGAAAAAGGAAATCTAATTGTTGAAGGAGAAGCAGTAGGCAGCAAAATTGGTCAAGGGGAAGTCAATGTAATTGAAGACGCAAAAGACATTAGTGAATTCCAGAAAGGACAGGTTTTGGTTACAGATATGACGGATCCTGATTGGGAGCCCATAATGAAAATAGCGGGAGCAATAGTAACTAACAGAGGTGGCCGTACCTGTCATGCTGCAATAATTTCTAGGGAATTGGGAATTCCTTGTGTTATCGGTACAGGAGAGGGCACTTCAAGAATCGCAAGTGTATCACATGTAACTATCGATTGTTCTGAGGGGATCGGCAGGATATATGAAGGTTTATTAAAATTCAGAGTTGACGAGGTGAAGTTAGACGAGCTCCCAGAGACAAAAACAAAGATTATGATGAACGTGGGTGTTCCTGAAAAAGCATTTCAACAGGGGCAAATTCCCAATAATGGTGTTGGACTTGCAAGAGAAGAGTTTATTATTAATTCCCATATAGGCATTCATCCGCTGGCACTACTAGAATACAGTCAATTAAAAGAGAGGGCGGGTACTGACTCAAAAATAGCAGAAGTTGTCCAGAAAATTGATGAGAAAAGCATCGAATATGAAGACAAAGTAGAATTCTTTGTTGACACATTAGCAAGAGGCATTGCGAAGATAGCTGCTGGTTTCTATCCAAATGAGGTCATTGTGCGCTTGTCTGATTTTAAAACCAACGAGTATGTCAATCTTATCGGAGGATATCTCTATGAACCCGAGGAACATAACCCTATGATTGGGTGGAGAGGAGCTTCTCGATATTATGATAAGAAATTCAAACCTGCATTTGGATTAGAATGCAGAGCGATAAAAAAAGTTAGAGATGAGATGGGGCTTACAAACGTAAAACCAATGGTCCCCTTCTGCAGAACCCCTGAAGAGGGCAGAAAGGTAATCGAAATAATGAATGAATATGGACTTAAACAAGGCGAAAATGGACTTGAGGTCTATGTGATGTGTGAGATACCGTCTAATGTTATAGTTGCGGACCAGTTCGCAGATGTTTTTGATGGATTCAGCATAGGCTCAAACGATTTAACACAACTAACACTTGGTCTTGACAGAGATTCCGAGTTAGTCTCACACATATTCGATGAAAGAAACGATGCAGTAAAAAGACTGGTTAAACAAGTAATTGACATTGCCCATGCCCATGAGCCAAGGCGAAAAGTAGGAATCTGCGGGCAAGCACCATCTGATTTCCCTGAATTCGCTGAATTCTTAGTTGAATGCGGTATCGATAGTATCTCATTAAATCCAGATACAGTTGTCAAAACAAGATTGAAAATTGCTGAAACAGAAAAAAGACTTGCAAAAGAGTAATTAATAGGCATCTGTTTGTAATTTCATGGAAATTATCCCGTTAATACATTTTAAGGAGAGAAGAGTTTTAGGGCAAGAGGGGGATAAATATAAGATAGATGGATTTTTAAAGGAAGTAGAATCGCTGGAAAAACTATATGTCTTAGATTATGACGGCATAGAAAGAAACAAGCCAAACTTATGTACATATCAGAAACTTTCAAAATCCATTGAGATATGGGTTGATGCAGGGCCAAGTGATCTGGGTGATATTGTCGACACAGTTATGGCTGGTGCAACAGATATAACGCTAAGAAAAAAAATATGGCCATATCTAGATACTGAAAAGATAAGAGAAATCACGGAGAACAAGCTCTATCTGGAAATCGACCTTAAAAAACAAGACAGATACGAGCTTCAATCTCCTATGAAGAGCAACATAGATGGGTTAGTTATCTTGGATAAGACTAGTGGTTTAAGGGAAGATTTTATTTCCATAGAGCGCCTAAAAAATTTAGCGAAAAAGTATAAAATGTATATTTACGAAACAAATCAAAGAGACATAGATTATTGGAATAAAATAGGGATTTGTGGCCTTATAGTCGATTTAGATAAATTAATGGAGTTTAGGAAACATGGGCTCTGAGGAAAAAATCATTCTAGCTTTTATATTCAGCCGTAGCGGGAAAGAGAAACTAACACTATCTGAGATTTATCTGCCGTTATCAATGGATCTGAAATGGTTTTCGCCAAAGCAGGCTAAGGATTTCGTAAATCAAGCTTTAGAGAGAAAATTGTTAGTTAAAAGAGATGGTTTAATAAAAACAGGTTTTGATATAAAAAATGTTGAAATTCCTGTTGGTTTTCATCCGTCTATAAAAACATTTGAACAAAAGAAATATGAAAAGGTAGAAGATTTTGAAAAAACAGAAAACATAGTAACAGGGATTTTAAAAAAAACAAATCTTTCTGAAGAAAAAATTTTAGAGAAAATTAGAGAAGTTGAAAAAGAAAAAAATATTTGCTTTGACGTCGCAGCACTATTAGTAGGTAAAGAGTACGGTGTTTCTTTGGAAGATTTTTTTGAAGAAGTGGAAGATAAAATCTTCATAGAAAATAAAGAATGATTGGGACTAGTAGGATGCCCATACAATGACTTCTTCTAACCCCCCATTGTACTGGAAGTAGACCAATAAATGTAGCAATCAACAGGATCAACAGGCCCATAATGCCTGTAAAAAGAAAAACCATTATCGCTATCATTGTGATGGTGAGTTTAACGAGTAAAGCATATGGAACGTTAGCGAAATGTTTTGCAAATATTTTACCAATTCTAAGTGTCAAAAAATAAGATAGCGTTCCTCCTAGTAACAGAGTGATCAACAAATAAATCAGGTTTGTAGGTATTAATAGGTTTGTCCATTCTGCAACAGATATTAGTTCCATTGCTGCAAGAGTTGCACCACTTCTAGATCTTAATATTATGAATAAAACCACTACAACAAAAAAGGCACATGCTGTGTTCACGGCTGAGAGTGTGACTATGGTCTGCTTTCGATCTGATTCCCCACGAGCAGTCATAGATAAGATTGTCCCTGTTGCTGAAGTTATACCTGGGATAATTGACACAAGGATGCCTCCAAGGCTGCCTGTCATTATAGAGAGGGCAGAGGATTTCTTTGCTTTTTTATTAAGAACTGGTTCAGCTATCTCTTGTTTAGGGATGATGGGTTTGGTCATAAGAGAGGTTAAAAGGGTTGGAGTGCCAAAAAGACCGGCGAGTGCAGGGAATAAGACAGGTGATGATAGACCTATCGGTGAATCCATGGGTATATCAAAGATTATAATACCAAAAAGACCTGAAAGGAAAAAAACAAACAATGCAAATAACATTCCAATAATACAAGGAAAGATGCCTCGTTTCCCAAAAACATCAATTTTGCCTTTCTCAGTTGCTATCATAAGTATGGAAATAGCAATCAATACCCAGAGCATGATCTCTCTTAATGTCTCATAAAACATGAGTGGTTTACCAATTATGAGTCTAATAGGATAAAGTAGGAGAAAACAGAACAAGATGGCTCCATAACTACCAAGAGCTGAAAGAGCAACAGCCTCATATCCATGCCCTTCGAGTAATAAAGAATGAGCGGGCAACACAGTTAATGCAGTATCTGCTTCAGGCGCTCCAAGAAAAGTTGAGGGGATTACATCATGGAAAGTA
Source organism: uncultured Thermoplasmatales archaeon (assembly GCA_964527715.1). Taxonomy (GTDB): domain Archaea; phylum Thermoplasmatota; class E2; order DHVEG-1; family DHVEG-1; genus CAZGOD01. Next base: position 107,444 of record CAZGOD010000002.1, read on the forward strand.
TGAGAGATTGATACAGCGATAATGTAAACACAAATTAACAACAGGATAAAGTCCTCAGAGACGCCGTATTCAACAACAAAGCTGAATGCTGCAATGATAGTACTTGATAGAGATAACAAGATAAGCGCGATATTGTTTACATGTAACCCAGGCAACAACCCTGTTGCTATGCCTGTAATCACTCCTAAGAGACAGAATAAAATTACAAGAAAAAGATCAAGCATGGCTAAGAATCAACCTCCGGAGAGCCATATACCATATGAGTCATCAGAGAGAGTTATTTTATATCTAAAATCCGTCTCATCAAAGATAAATTTACCAGCGACGTTGACTTTTTGACCAACATATAATGAAATGTTATTTAGTGAATTATAAGAGATAACAAGCGAATATTTGTTGTCTGAGTCGGTAAGGTAAAAGTAATCGTCATATACGTAGTCGATATAGCCAGTAACGTTTACATTTAAATTTTTATATCTCTCAGGGTTTGAACCAAGCTGCCAGATGAGAATGGTGTTGTCTTTCCATTTTTCAATTATTTTTACAAATTTTTCATTGTTCACGACTAGCTCCCATTCTCCTTTGTATTTTTGTACTTCGCCTGTTGCTTTGATTATGTCCCCATAGTCTACTGTTGTTTTTCCTTCTAAAAATATTGTTAGAGTGTGGTTGTTTTCCTCAATTGTGATTATCTGGCTGCCTTGTGCTGTTTCAAAATAGTCAGTTACATATCCTTCAACGGTTACTTGTTTGCCTTCATATTTAGAGAGCTCCTGGATTTCTATGACTGCTGGTTGTGTTAGTGTAGATATAAAATATAGAAGGGCTATGCCGGCTATAGCAAAAATGACAGAAAAATGTTTTAATTTTATTTTGCTTCCCAACATCCAATTAATATGTTCCTTTTATTATTTAAATATTTTTTAAAAATATCTGTGTTGACCGGACTGTTTTAATCAGACTTGGTAGAAAAATTTATATTATGTTCCCTCTTCTTTGGCTGAAACTAGATCTCATTTGGTGGGAGTTTAATGACTAAAAAAGAAGTCGTACTAAAGATATCTGAAGCTTTTCAACAAGATGTTGGATATGGTAGAGCCCGCATTGACCATCAAACCCGTATAGAATTAGATTTATCCATCGGAGACGTAATAGAGATAGAAGGCACAAAAATAACTGCCGCGGTTGTTTGGAGGGCTCATCCAACAGACGAGGGAAAGAGGGCACTCCGCATTGATAATTTAACTAGAAAAAACGCTGGAACGAGTCTTGGGGATCGTATAAAAATAAGAAGAGCAGAAGTGAAAAGTGCCAAGGAAGTAAGTCTTGCACCATTGATATCGAAAGGTCAGCAGATTCAATTTGGAAGTGGCATTGACAACTTGATAAAAAAAGGTTTATTAAAAAGACCTCTTACCAAAGGAGATAGCGTAATTATACCCGGTATTGCTTTGTTTGGAAGTTCTCTTCCTTTTGTTATAGTTAATACAAGTCCTAGTGGTATTGTTTCTATAACTGAAGAGACTCTTATAAAGGTAAAGGAGGAAGCAGCAAAAGAAATGGAAATGGAGGGGCCCCGAGTTAGCTATGAAGATATCGGTGGTCTTCATGAAGAGATACAAAAAGTAAGAGAAATGATTGAGCTTCCTCTGAAGCATCCTGAGCTCTTTGACCGGCTCGGTATCGACCCGCCAAAAGGAGTTTTATTGCACGGGCCGCCTGGGACGGGCAAAACGCTTATTGCAAAGGCTGTTGCAAATGAGTCTGGTGCCAATTTTTACACAATCAATGGTCCGGAAATCATGTCGAAATTCTATGGGCAATCAGAAGAAAATCTTAGGAAGATATTTGAAGATGCGGAAAAGAATGCACCTTCAATTATATTTATTGATGAAATTGATGCGATTGCCCCGAAGCGCAGTGAGGTTCATGGAGAGGTTGAACGTCGTGTTGTGTCGCAGATGCTTACCCTTATGGATGGGCTTAAGGGCCGTGGGAAACTTATTGTTATTGGTGCTACAAATATTCCGGATACTCTTGATCCGGCTCTCAGAAGACCGGGTAGGTTTGATCGTGAAATTAGAATTGACGCCCCGGATAGAGATGGTAGAAAAGAGGTTTTGCAGATTCATACTCGTGGTATGCCTATGGAGAAAAATGTCAAATTAGATGATTTGGCTGATATTACCTATGGTTATGTTGGTGCTGATCTTATGGCTCTTGCACGAGAATCAGCGATGAATGCACTTCGTCGTTACCTGCCTGAAATTGACCTTGAAAAACCTATTCCTGTTGGTATTCTTGAAAAAATGGAAGTTACAATGGATGATTTTAAAAATGCACATCGTGGTATTGAGCCTTCTGCTATGAGGGAGTTTTTCATAGAAGTACCAAAAGTTAGTTGGAAGGATATTGGTGGTCTAGAAGGGGTAAAACAGAATTTAATAGAAGCAGTAGAGTGGCCTCTTACAAAGCCAGAGGTATTCAAACGAATGGGCATACACGCTCCTCGTGGAATTCTTCTTTATGGCCCACCAGGTACTGGAAAAACGTTACTTGCAAAAGCAGTTGCCCATGAATCAAGTGCAAATTTTATATCAATAAAAGGACCAGAAGTAATGAGTAAATGGGTTGGCGAAAGCGAAAAAGCAGTACGCGAACTTTTCAAAAAAGCCAGGCAGGTGGCACCCACAATTGTATTCCTAGATGAGCTTGATTCTATAGCCCCAATGAGGGGCAGGGACACAGGCACACACGTAACAGATAGCGTTGTAAATCAGCTTTTGACTAGCATAGATGGTCTTGAAAGCATGGAAGGCGTAATAGTAATTGGCGCTACTAACCGACCAGATATTATAGATCAGGGGTTATTGAGACCGGGTCGTTTTGATAGGTTAGTTCTGATAACCGCTCCTGACAAAAAAGCACGTTTAGAAATATTTAAAATTCATACGAAAGAGATGCCGCTAGATAAAGATATAAAATTAGGAGAACTAGCTGATATCTGTGAAGATTATTCTGGTGCAGATATAGAGGCGCTTTGTAGAGAAGCAGCAATGATAGCTATAAGAGAAGACCCAAAGGCAAAAAAAGTTAAAAAGATTCACTTTGAGAAGGCTAGGGGTTTAGTACGCGCTTCGATCACACAAAACATCAAAAAATTCTACGAAAAAGTATCGGAAACATTAGGTAGTGGTATCGCCAAAAAAGATAAAAGTAGCAAAGATATTCAATATATGTAAGATATTAAAATAAAAAGGAGGGAAAAAAATTATGAAGATAACCGAAAACGAGCTCAGAGGAAAAACAGTAATGAGCGAAGAAGGATTATACTTAGGAGTTATGAGAAACGCTATTGTCGATAGTAAAACAGGAGAACTATTGAACATTCTAGTTGAGCCCTCAGAGGATGTGGATCCACGTTTGTACCATCTGGACAACCAAGGGCACCTTGTCTTCCCGTTTAACTCTATTAAATCTGTAAAAGATGTAGTTATAATCGGTGGGCAATAAACCCACATCTTATTTTGAAGCTGGCGTGCCGGCCCAATTTATTTCGTTTGATGGTTAGTCATTTTTAGCTAGGCTTTTTTTTGTTAGAGGAGCCCCTTCATTTCGTATGGAACTATAAAAATTGTGAGTATGCAATTTTTGTTTTGAGAAGACGTGAGTATAGCTAGATAGTTATATTTTTCTTAGTATTTGAATTCTTTCATTTTTAAAATTATAAATATAGAAAAATTATAAAATAAATGTGAATGTGATAGTTTTCCATAGGAAACAAAGGCCCCTCTCTGGTACGGCCCCAACAGGAACAAATAAGGAGAAAAAACATACATAGGTTTTAATATGCATTTGTTGATTACAAAGGTCCTGGGGAGGTAATGTTTTACGACGAAGAACACAGTTAACAGCGACATATTTGGCCATCTACTAAAATGTGACGGATTATTTGTTAACCGCGAAGCAATGCGACCAACATATATGCCGGAAATACTCCCGCACAGAGAAAAAGAGATAAATAATCTTGCATCTGTTTTAGTTCCTGCGTTAAGGCAAGAAACCCCTTCAAATGTTTTTATCTATGGAAAAACAGGCACCGGAAAAACAGCTGTCACAAAATTCGTTGGAAAAGAACTTTTAAAAAAAGGAGAAGCCACAGGGAGAAAGGTAAACTTCATTTATATCAACTGCGAAGTCGTTGATACTCAGTATCGGCTTCTGCAAAATATTGCTAATCATTTTATCGATGAATGGTCTGAACGTGTTCCTTTTACAGGGTGGCCCACTGATGAAGTTTATGCTAGACTAAAACAAATGATAGAAAAGGAGGGCGGGGTTATTGTTATAATTCTTGATGAGGTTGACAAACTTAAAGGTGATGAGGCATTGTATAACTTATCCCGGATTAATAGTGACCTAAAAAATGCCAAGGTATCTATTGTTGGCATTTCAAATGACCTTAAGTTCACAGAGTTTCTAGATCCTCGGGTGAAATCCAGTCTTGGCGAGGAGAACCTGATTTTTCCCCCTTACGATGCTGGTGAACTACAAGATATCTTGGGGCAACGCGTCAGCGTGGCTCTAAAAGAGGGGTGTATGGCCTCTGATGTAGTCCCGCTTTGTTCTGCTCTTGCTGCTCAAGAACATGGGGATGCACGTAGAGCCCTTGACCTGCTCAGAATGTCTGCCGAGATCGCTGAGAGATCCAATACGCTAAAAATATCAAAGAAACATGTCAGGCTCGCACAAAATAAGATTGAAATTGATAGGATACTGGAAGTAGTACGCACCCTACCGACCCAATCAAAACTAATACTTCAAGCAATTCTTTTGCAAGAAAAACATAACAAGAAAACAGGGACAGCGGGGGCTATAACAACTGGTGAGGTTTATGAAATCTACAAAAATTTATGTAAAAAAACTAGAATAGGCTCTTTAACCCAGAGGAGAGTTGCAGATCTCATCTCTGAACTTGATATGCTCGGCATAATAACCGCTCGTGTGATATCAAAAGGACGTTATGGCAGAACACGGGAAATAAAAATGTCATCATCCTCAGAGGAAATAACCAATGTTTTACAGGAAGATGAAATTTTTAAAGAACTCTCAGATTATAAAGTCAAAGGGCAAACTCATTTGATGTAGTATTTTTTCAGAGGAGGCTCTCTCTTATATCATTGAAAAGTGTTTGGGGGAATAGGAGGGTGTTTTTTGCGTATCAGGCATTTTATGTTTTATGTCTGGCGTCCCTCAAACTTAAAACACCATTCTTATCGAGGAATCGGTAATGGAAGACCCATCCTTTTACCCTTATAGTTGGTCCACCAAATTCCCCCGCATCTGGTATATAATTTACATAAATAAAGTTTTACAATTTTTCAAAAAAAAATCTTCTTAGGCTAGTTGGTAGCATCATACTTTCAATAACAGGATAATTGTACCGGCAATAACTGGTTGATGTATTAAATAGAGACCTAGTGAATGTTGGCCGGCCCATGAAAAGATTTTGGCGGGTCTGTATTTTGAGAGATCCGGCATTTTGAACATTCTTTTTTCACCACAATATAACCAATCGCCTATGACAATTCCTAACAGGGTTATGCCAAACCAGGGGATGAGTGGGAAATAGTCGACAGTATATTTCCATATAGATGAGGGATGCAGTCCAAATATTAAATGAAAAACGTTGGGGTTTTCAAAAGAAATTTGACTAATAATTAGGCCTGCAAAGAGTATTGATATCACGAATAAAATATTGTAATTTCTGTATTTGAGGAATGGGGCGCTTATAATTACTGAGAGACCGATGCAGTGCAACACTCCAAATATTACGGGTTTATCAGAGAAAACTATCAATGATATTATTGTTACAGCCATACCTAGTCCAAAGATTTTCAACCCTCTTATCACCAGATGTTTGTAAAATTCATTTTCGTCGTTTGTGTTTTTGCTTTCAATTTTCTTTTTACTAATGATTAGACACATGCCGACTAGTACGAAAAAGAGAGGCGGAACAAAACCCTGTAGACTTGAATATATTGCGCCATTCATCGGGAGAATTTTGTAATGATTTAGATCCCAGAGAATATGGCCAAAAATCATCAATATGATAGCTAACCCTCTTAGAAAATCTAGTTCGATGAATCTTGAGGAGGTTGATTTATGGAAGTTATGGATTTTTTCCTTAATTAATTCCTTTAATTTCGTCTCTCTCACCTTTGTCATCCACTTAGCCTATGCCTTGATATTATGTGGCTTGTTAACTCTTGTCAATAATATTATTTAAAGGTAATCTGTCAAAATGTCAAAATGAAAAAATATACCAGAACACAACTATTTATAAAACAAAAAAATAGAAATATTTTTATTCAATAATCATATTTTAGTTATATATGGGGGAGAACAGGGAAAAAAAGTTTAAAGCTTACCAAGATTTAAAAAGAACACTAAGATCACTAGGATGCCTGTGGTTTTTAACCCTCTTTTTTTCACCAATAGCTGGCCTCGTTAGCATTCTAATGCTTTCATGTGTTGAAATAGGAACCGCCATAGACTGGGATGCGAGTTTCACCGGCAAAAAATATTAAAGTAGAGATCTTGAACCCTCTGGATTATAACGAGAGCTCACCTTTTCTAAGCGCTTCTACAGGTGGTAGCACAGCTGCTTTTTTTGCAGGCATAGCTGCAGCTAACACAGCTAGTAAAACAGGTAAAAGCAAAGCAATTAAAATCGTGAGCCAGTTTAAAAGAAAACCAATTTTCAATTGAGTTCCAACAATAAACTCAACACTTACGCCATACATGTTTACTAAATACATAACAAGTAATGACAAGATCATCCCGAGCACCCCTGCTAAAAAACCAATCACTAAACCTTGGTATAAAAAAATTTTAAAAATAACCCTATCCCGCGCGCCAAATGCTTTCAAAGTCCCAATTTCCCTGGTTTTACGCATGACAATAGAATCCATAACATATTTTATAGCCGCAGCACAAAGAATCAATGTCACAACCATACTACCCCATAGCATGATTGTGATAACATCCTGCATTGAGCCAGCTATATACACTAGGAAGTCATGCCAACTGTAAACCTTCAGATTTGGTACAACTCCTTCAATTTCTTCCTTCACGCTTTCGGAGTGGCCTACTGGGTCCAACTGATGTAATGGTGCTGGTGCTTTAACAAGTACAACATCTCCTCTGTCACGATCAACTTTAATGGGGTTGTACCCTCTAAAAGTACCTATGCCCGGGACCACCCAATCTTTACCAGTTATCTCTCCATACCTCTTGATCTCTCTAAGAGAATCAGCATGCATAAACCATATCATAGCATCAAGAGTAGGGGTGCCGCTTCTGTACAGCCCAATAGTTCTTACTTTTACAGAAGCATAGCTTTTCTCCTCCCCGGACACACTTAGTGTAAGCGAAAAGGTGTTCCCAACATCAATTGATGGATGGACTTTTACCGCGGTATCTCCCACAATAATAGGATACGCTTCCTCGTCCTCTAAAAATCTCTCACCAGCACCATAAGTGAAATCAGGTAAGTTTCCCGGTCCTTTTACTTCGATATAAAGAGGCGTGTGCCCTCTCAGGACGGGATCTTTCTCATCGAAAAATCTTCCTTTGACAATTTTATCTGAGATCCCTGCGATCTTATCGTCCTTTGCGGGATCAATGCCTTGGATTGTGCAAGCATCTGCTACCTCGCCTTCTAAATCTAGACCATAAGTGCCCTGAGCAGTTACACGTATAGTAGTCTTGTACCCCGGTAGTTTTTGTTCTATCCTCCTTGCTATCTCTCCTGCATTCTCCAGTTCTGTTTCAGTTCCATATAAATCTCTTAAATTTGTACTTGGATCAGCAACAATAGCATCAGATGTTACAATCTTAGTAGTATCGTCTACGACTTGGACCATGTAGTTAAGATAAGCATTTTCCAGTATGAAAGAAGCCATGGTTAAAGCAATAACAATAATTATGATTGTATAAATTCGTTTATGATCCTTTAATTCCCCCAGAGCTAAACGACTACTAACTCCCATTCTCAATTCTTCCTAATGTTTTTCAATTTATTAGTAGAATTCTTCACAATTCTGCCGTCTTTTAACATAATCTTTCTTTTTCCATATTTTGCTATGTCCATATCATGTGATACTAACACAAAAGTCACTTTCCGCTTCTCGTTTAATTTTACTAAAAGCTTCATAATTTCCTTACTATTTTCAGAATCTAAGGCACCCGTTGGTTCATCAGCTAAAACAAGAACAGGGTTATTAATCAGAGCACGTGCAATTGCTACTTTCTGTTGTTCCCCACCGGAGAGATGTATTCCCTTATGGTTTGCACGGTGTTCAATATCTACTTCTTCTAAAAGAGTACGTGCTCTTTTTTCCAATTCATTAGGCTCTTTCTCCATTATTAAACCGGGTAAAATTACGTTTTCTATTACAGTTAATCTTGGTATAAGGTTATAGTTTTGAAAAACAAACCCCAATTTTTCTCCTCTGAATTTAGCGATTTCTTTTCCACTACTCTTTGAGGTATTCTTGCCTTCGATATACACTTTACCAGATGAAGCTCTGTCCAGAAGGCCGATACAATTTAATAAAGTTGATTTCCCGCAGCCCGAGGGCCCTATTACAGAAACAAAATCACCAGCATATATCTCTAATGAAACAGTATCTAATGCTTTGATTCTGGTTCCATATTCATTATATGTTTTAGATATGTGGTCCAATTTAATTATAGCTTTCTTATTTTTTGACATGAACTGTCTTATAAAAAACAAGAAACCATTATAAAAAGATGATGTTAATTATAAAATTCTAAAAATTATTTAAATTTTAAAGAGTATCTCAAGCTCTAAAGATTCACATGGATGGTTATCCGACATAATGTGATACGCCTTTGTCCTCCTCTTTTTTGCTGTTTTCTTTTAGATTTATGATATCAATCGCAAGAATTGCGTGTAAAGGAACAATTCTGACCTTGCCTGCTACATCCCCATGTGTAGCATTTAACTCAATTAGCAATCCGCTTTCATCGACTCCTATTGAAATAAACCCTTTAAATATGCCCTCAGTTTCGAGCATGTTTTCGCGTCCACCGATAGAGAATATTTTGTATTCAGAGCCTTCAGTTAATTCCATTTTCTCTTTTTCGTTCATTTATCTTCCATCCCTTGTTTATCAATAAGAGTCTGCAAATGTTCAACTGTTTTCCCATAGTTTTCTATTGCAACCTTGAGATGTGCTTCGACAAAGTTCCAAGCTTTTTGAATGTTTCCATACCTAAGCCGGTATGCTTTTTTATTCTGTTTCGTATTTTCATCGAATATTTGCGCTTCTTCTAAAATATCAAATCCTTTCAGCTTATTTAAATGCCTATACACAGTAGGCCTAGATGTTTTTAACTTTGTTGAAATCTCATCAACATACCATGCTTTATTTGGATGTTTTAAAAAGAATTCATTAAAAATTTTAAAGGGGATAACTGGGTCAGAACCTTTTGAAAGATAACCTATTTGTTCAAAAAATTTCTTTGCAACAAGATCAGGGTCTTCTTCTCCTATTAGAGGAGTATTGCTAACAATCTGCATTTCAAATACCATAAACAAACCTCAGTAACGTAAAACCTAACTCAATTTATAACATTTACTTAACAAAAGAAAGCATGGAGAATTAATCCGTCTCGGTAGTGTCTTAAAACTATATGACTGGGAGGTACTTATCGATCTCCCACGTCGTAACCTGTGTACGATATTTCTCCCATTCAGCATGTTTTACATGTAAAAAATTATTAAAAATATGTTCACCTAAAACCTCCCTTAATAAGTTACTCTCCTCCATAAGAGATAAGGCATGACCAAGGCTTTCAGGGAGATGATGTATGTCATATTTCTCCATCTCTTTTTTAGATAAAGAATAAATATTTTTTTCAACGGGCTCAGCGGGATCAATTTTATCCTTAATTCCTTTTAAACCTGCAGCAAGCATCACAGTAAATTGCAAATATGGATTACCTGACAAATCAGGACTTCTCAGCTCGCATCTAGTACTATCTCCGCGACCTGTAGGTATCCTAATCAACGCACTTCTGTTTCTGTTAGCCCAGGATATATAGGTCGGTGCCTCATATCCAGGTACAAGCCTTTTATAAGAATTCACTGTAGGGTTTAGTATAGCTGTTATTTCCTTTATATGTTCTAACAGACCACCTATAAAACGACGTGCCAAGACGCTAAGCTGGTCCTTTCCCCTCGGATCATGAAAAGCATTTTTACCATCCAGCGTAAAAAGAGATAGATGAGTATGCATCCCAGACCCACTCTTACCAAATAATGGCTTTGGCATAAAAGACGCATGTAGATTATGTTTCTTGGCAATTACCTTAGTCACATATTTCAAAGTAATGACTCTATCTGCAACAGTAAGCGCATCAGCATAACAAAAGTTAATCTCGTGTTGGCCATCTGTAACCTCATGATGAGAGGTATATGTGTTTATCCCAAACGCGTCTAACGCGATAGAAATATCTGCACGAACACCCTCTGCAAGATCACGATGTGATAAATCAAAATATCCTGCAGCATCATTAGGCTCTAAAGTATATTCATCATCTTCTTTCTTAAATAAAAAAAACTCACACTCAGGGCCAGTATTATAGACATAGCCCATTTTTTTAACCTTATTTACAAGTTTTTCTAGAACATACTTAGTATCCCCTAGGAACCTCTCTCCGTTTGGCTCATAAATATCACAATTAAGCTTCGCTGTTTTTCTTTTTTCAACTTCTTCAGGTAAAATTACAAAACTCTCCGGGTCTGGCTTCGCTATTTTATCTGATTCTTCGACTGTTGCATATCCTGCTATAGATGAGCCATCAAAAGGTATCCCCTTATCTAAAGCCTCACCTAGTCTTGTGGCGGGTATTACTATGTTTTTTGGCATCCCGAGTATGTCTATGAATTGTAATCGCACAAAAATGACTTTTTCTTTTTCAACAATTTTTAAAACATTCTCTTTATTTACTTTTTTGCTCTCCATCAAACTTTGCCTCCTCTTCAAAAAGCACTCGTAACAAAAACAGCTATTATGTATGTATTTTCATTATTAAAAACTAATCTATCCCCTGCAGAGAAAATACAGATATAGCAATAAAGCTTTAATAGAGGTTATTAATACGATGACCACTGATTTATCGGGAGTATTGCTTATGAATAAAGATGTTGAAACATTTATGGAGCTTGTAAAACAAAGGAATCCTGGTGAAAAGGAATTTCATCAGGCGGTTCAAGAAGTTGTAGAAAGCTTAATGCCCTTTGTAAAGAAAAATCCAAAATATCAAAAATATAAAATATTGGAAAGAATTGCCGAGCCAGAAAGAGTGATTATGTTTCGGGTCCCGTGGCTTGACGACAGTGGAGAAATCCAAATAAACAGAGGATATCGTATTCAAATGAATAGTGCAATAGGACCATACAAAGGAGGGCTCCGTCTTCACCCGAGTGTCAATCTAAGTATTTTGAAGTTTTTGGCTTTTGAACAAGTGTTTAAGAACAGCTTGACCACACTCCCAATAGGCGGTGGAAAAGGAGGATCTAACTTTGATCCTAAAGGAAAATCAGACAACGAGGTCATGAAATTCTGTCAGAGCTTTATGACTGAGCTCTTTAAACACATTGGCCCAGACACGGATGTTCCTGCTGGAGACATTGGAGTTGGTGGTCGTGAAATTGGATATTTATTCGGTCAATATAAGAGGTTGGCCAATGAGTTCACAGGAATACTCACAGGTAAAGCACTTAACTGGGGAGGAAGCCTTATCCGACCAGAGGCAACAGGATATGGATGTGTCTATTTTGCTGAGGAGATGCTTAAAACTAAAAAAGAATCTTTTAAAAATAAGATTTGTACGGTATCTGGTTCAGGAAACGTCGCACAATATACTACTGAAAAATTAAATCAACTTGGTGCAAAAGTTGTAACTTTATCCGATTCTTCAGGTATGGTTTACGATCCCAATGGTATAGATACTAAGAAACTAACATATGTAATGGAGCTCAAAAACATTAAGCGTGGACGTATCAAAGAATATGCGGAGGAATACAACGTTGATTATTATCCAGATAAACGCCCATGGGAAATTGAATGTGATTTGGCATTCCCATCTGCCACACAAAATGAGATAAGTAAAAACGAGGCGCAGAAACTGATAGACAATGGCGTTATGGGTGTGGCCGAAGGTGCCAATATGCCAACTGAAGCAGACGGTGTAGAGACCTTCTTGGATGCGAAGATCTTATATGGTCCGGGTAAAGCCGCAAACGCTGGCGGTGTGGCAACAAGTGCATTAGAAATGGCACAGAACAGCCAGAGATTATCCTGGACTCGGGAAGAAGTCGATAAGAAACTGCAGTGGATTATGCAAAACATTCACCAATCTTGTGTTAAATATGGAAAAGAAGATGGCTTTGTCAATTACGTAAACGGTGCAAACATTGCAGGCTTTGTAAAAATTGCCGATGCAATGGTTGATCAAGGGCTTGTTTAAAAGAGAAACCTTTGCCATTCTTTATATCTCTTTTTTTTAATTTTTATCATTTCCCGCATACTCATAATTAATTGATATACAAATATTTCGTGTTAAAAAATCTTATTAATGCCATTAGATTACATGGAGAGGTAACTCATGGAACAAAACAACTCAAAGCTTGAAATTACAAAATTACAAAAATTAGTAGAAGAGGATTATGAATTCCCTAGCAAAATATTCCATAAACTTATGCCTTTTAAGGTAAGAGAAATCCTTCTTGTTTCAAGTCTCTATGATGCATTTATTATGGAGGAAGAAGGCCTAATCTCTGAGATGGTCATTGGAGAATATAGGCACCTTCGACTTAGCTCACCTCCTCGCGTAACAAGGGTTGCATCTGGGGAAAAAGCCCTCTTAAAAGTAAAAACAGGGCATTACGATTTAGTCATAACAATGTCAAAAAATATTGGCATGGATCCTTTTGAGTTTGGTAGAAAAATAAAAAAAGAACGTTCCAATCTTCCAGTTATTATTTTAGCAGCAGACACAGCAGATCTACATATTTGTCAACAGAGAGTTGGTGAAGGCGGAGTTGACAAAGCATTTTTCTGGTATGGGGACACAAGTCTTTTTCTTGCAATAATAAAATATGTTGAAGATAAAATAAACGTCAAATATGATACTATTAACGGAAATGTACAAGTAATACTCTTAATAGAAGATTCAATCCGTTATTATTCCATATTTCTCCCGATCATTTATACTGAGATAGTTCGGCAAACACAAAGGTCGCTCTCTGAAGATCTAAATGAAATGCAAAGACTTCTTAGAAGAAGAATTCGACCTAAAATACTTCTTGCAGATAGCCTTGAAGAAGGAATGTCTTTATATGAAGAATACAAAGATAACGTTTTAGGCATTATATCAGATGTTAAATTTAAAAAAGATGGAAAAGAAGATCCTAATGCAGGTCATGATTTTATACAACATATCAAAAAAGAAAATAGATATTTACCAACAATGTTACAATCCTCAGACCCCGAAAACAGAAAAAGAGCTGAAAAGCTAGGCGCATACTTCATTTACAAAAACTCGCCTGCGCTTCTACAAGATTTCGATCATTTTCTCTTAAAACATCTAGGTTTTGGAGATTTTATTTTTCTCCTGCCGAAAAAGAAAAACAATCAAAATAAAACTGATACAGTGTTTCATGAAAAAACAGTTGAAATAGCACGCGCATCAAACATGAAAGAATTTGAAAAAAGCCTACAAAAGATACCTCTTGAATCAATTAAATTTCATGCAAGCAGGAATGATTTTTCCAATTGGTTGATGGCTCGTGGAGAATTTAAGCTTGCTTTAAAACTGCGACCTCAAAAAGTATCTGACTTCAGTAGTCTTGATGAAAACCGAGAATATCTAATAAAAGTTTTTAATGAAAGCAGACGAGAAAAACAATTTGGAGTCATGACTGATTTTTCTCAACAAAAATTTGAATTCGATTCCTCTTTCACAAAAATAGGGGGGGCTTCTCTAGGTGGTAAAGGCAGAGGAATAGCATTCATAAGATCATTAATTGCTAGACACAATTTAAACGAAAAATATGAAAATGTGGAAATTACGGTACCAAATGTTGTAGTTATTGGAACTGAAGAATTTGACAGGTTTATAACTGACAACAATCTTTATAGCTTTATAGATAAAAATCAAAAAATCTCGGATAGGGAGATTGCTAAAAAATTCTTAAAAAGCAATTTATCTGAAGAATTGAAGAAAAAAATAAATCATATTTTAAAGCATTTCAAGTCTCCATTAGCGGTCAGGTCCTCAAGTCTATTAGAGGATTCTCAAAATCATCCTTTTGCTGGGATGTATTCTACATATATGATTCCTAACAATCATAAGGATAATAAAGCTAGATTGGAACAACTATGCCAGGCAATAAAACTAGTTTACGCATCTGTTTTTTTCAAAGATGCTAGAAATTACATTGAATCAACATCATCAAAAATTGAAGAAGAAAAAATGGCCATCGTTATCCAGGAGCTCATAGGTAATACTCACGGGGGGCGCTTTTATCCTTCTTTCTCTGGTGTCGCACAATCATATAATTTTTATCCTGTTTCTCATCAAAGCCCGGAGGATGGGATTACAAGTGTTGCTGTTGGGTTGGGTTACTCTGTTGTTGGTGGTGAGAGGGTTTTAAGATTTTCACCTCGTTATCCTGAGATTATACCTGAGTTTTCAACTCCTCAGCTAATACTTGAAAACACACAGCGAGAATTATATGTTTTAAATACAAAAAAGAAGGATTTTACATTAACTGAAAAAGAAGATGCAACTCTTGAAAAAATAGATATTTCTGAAATTAAAAACGATTCAACACTTGACTATATTGCTAGTTCATATGATAGAAACGATGGTATGATAAGAGATAGTTTTTCCAGGGAAGCTCCATATTTAATTACTTTTGCTGGAATATTAAAATATGATGTTTTCCCTCTTTCGTCTATCCTTCAAAATATTTTGGGAATAGGACAAAGAGGAATGGGATGTCCAATCGAAGTTGAATTTGCAGTTAACTTTGATTCTGAAAATAAAAAACCTCCGGTTTTTGCAATTCTTCAAATACGTCCTCTTGTAATTTCTAAGGAATCTTTAGAAATAGAATGGGATGAGGGCGAAACTGATAAAGAAAATGTTTTAATTCATTCTACTAAGGCCCTTGGAAACGGTGTTATAGATTCAATTTTTGATATTGTGTATGTTTCACCTGATGTTTTTGATTCTTCTAAAACAATTGAGATAGCAAAGCAAATTAATGAAATCAATAGAGATTTAGCATCAAAGCCTTATCTGTTAATTGGGCCGGGTCGATGGGGGACACAGGATAGGTGGCTAGGAGTACCTGTTGGATGGAGTGAGATATCAAATGTCAGAGTCTTAGTAGAGACGGCATTAAAAGATTTCAACATAGAGCCTACACAGGGAACACATTTCTTCCATAACATGATTTCAAAAGGAATTGGTTATATACATACAACATTAAACCGAGAGGAAAGCTTTATTGATTGGAAATGGCTTGACAAACAAAAACCTGAAAAACAATCAAAATATGTTAAACATATCAAGCTCACTATGCCATTAAATATTAAATTTGATGGGAGAACAGGTCGTGCTTTGGTTATAAAACCAGAGTAGACAATTTTTTCTCACGTGTTATGAAAAATCGAACCAAACTGTTATATCTATATTATATATATGGGTCATCCCCTGTAGTAGGTATTTAAAAGGTAGGGATACGAAATGCCAAAGGAAGGATATAATGCTTTTAAAATGGCACAGCAGCAATTTGATAGAATTGCTGATATGTTAAATTTAGATGAGCCAACTA
Organism: uncultured Thermoplasmatales archaeon; assembly: GCA_964527715.1. Taxonomy (GTDB): domain Archaea; phylum Thermoplasmatota; class E2; order DHVEG-1; family DHVEG-1; genus CAZGOD01. The sequence goes on from CAZGOD010000002.1 coordinate 123,384, forward strand.
GATATTTTTTGAGAAATCCATTAAGAGAGTATCATATGACAATACCTGTTAAAATGGACGATGGCAGCGTTAAAATCTTCAAAGGTTTTAGGATACAACACAATGATGCAAGAGGGCCCTGCAAGGGGGGTATAAGATTCCATCCACAAGAAACAGCCGATACTGTACGCGCTCTTGCAATGTGGATGACATGGAAATGTGCAGTAGCCGATATACCTTTAGGAGGCAGCAAGGGCGGAATAATATGTGATCCCCATGATCTTTCAGAAAGAGAACAGGAAAATCTATGCCGGGGATGGGTTAGGCAAATATCAAGAGATATCGGCCCTACACGTGATGTACCAGCTCCTGATGTTATGACAAATAGCCAGCATATGCTTTGGATGATGGACGAATATCAAACTATTTTTGGTAGTCAATATCCTGGTGTGATTACTGGTAAACCTGTAGAACTCGGCGGATCGTTAGGACGTACCGAGGCAACTGGATATGGATTAGTTTATATGCTTAGAGAAGCGCTTAAAGAAATGGATGTTGATATTGCTAAGGCAACTGCATCTATCGAGGGTTTTGGAAACGTTGCCAGTCATGCTGCTGAGTTATTCATAGAGTACGGTGGAACAGTTGTATCGGTTTCATGTTGGGATCAGAAAGATGGCTGTGCATATAGCTATCATAAAGAAAAAGGAATTAATTTAGAAGAACTTGTTAAAATCACAGACCGCTTTGGAACAGTTGATAAGAAAAAAGCAGAAAACCTTGGTTATAACTGCAGTCTGGGTAAAGATTGGCTAAAACATGAAGTTGACATACTTATACCTGCGGCTCTGGAAAACTCAATTACAAAAGAAAATGTAAACGACATTAATTCAAGCGTTAAATTAATTATATGCGGAGCTAATGGTCCTATCACCCCCGAAGCTGATGAGGTACTTGAAAAAAAAGACGTTGTTGTAATACCTGATTTCTTAGCAAATGCGGGTGGCGTTGTCTGTAGTTATTTTGAACAGGTTCAGAACAATCAAAATTATTATTGGCGTAAAGAAGAGGTCCTTGGTAAACTTGACAACAAGATGACAGATGCTTTTTATAAAGTCTGGGAACTTGCAAAACGAAAAAAAGTACGAGTAAGAGATGCTGCATATATGATAGCTATTTCAAGAGTCGTTGAAGCATGTCAGTTGAGAGGCTGGATATAAATTTAGATTGGAATTATGAATATCAACGATAAAGAAAAAAAGATTAAATTAGCAATTGAAGAAATTACAGGAATTAAGTCAAATCATCAAGATGTCTACTATGACAAAGATAAAGATTTTAGTGAATTTAAAATTATAATAAAAGACGACGAAGGCAAAGAACTAGCCAAGGTGCAAAACCTGAAGGATTTTGAAGATGCCCTGTTGTCAGTTGATAAAAATATTATTTTAAAATATGCAAAAAGAAATGAGTTTTCTAAATGGTTGAAGAACACAGGGGAAGTTGAACTTGCTGATAAATGCATATCAATTGAACGAAAAGTTGATGAAGGGGAAAAACTACAGAAGAAGATGATAGATATTATGGAAGAATATAGATATTCTACCGACCTAGCTTCTGTGTCAAGTTTCCAACGAACCGACAATGGAACTCATATACAATTAAGTTGCATAGGAAAAGGCTCTTTTGGCGGGAAGGCAAGGGGTGTGGCATTTTTAGCTAAAATTTTATCTAAATATGTAACTGATGATATGCTCCCTGGCTTAAGAATTACTATCCCGAGGAGTATTGTTTTGTCAACTGATGTTTTCGATTCCTTTATTAAACATAATGATCTTTCAAACTTGGACTTCTCTCATTTATCAGATGAAAGAATTGCTTCAAAATTTATGGATGCTAGTATTCCTGCAACAGTTATTGGTGACCTCCGTTCGTTTATTAAGAATACTAGGCAGCCATTAATTGTTAGATCATCCAGTCTTCTTGAGGATTCTCTTTTGCAGCCCTTTGCAGGCATTTATGCTTCCATGTTGCTTCCCAACGAATCTTGGGAAACAGAGCTCAGATTCCAAGAAGTCTGTAACGCTATTAAATATGTATATGCGTCAACTTATTTTGAAAAGGCAAGAACTTACATTAAATCTA
>CAZGOD010000003.1:0-111632 GCA_964527715.1 uncultured Thermoplasmatales archaeon
GAAGGAATCGGGCTGGTAGTTTTTGTTAGAGTGCATCCCATCCCCTCCTAGTGAGGCCAGCCATCCTTCCCTTTTTGTTCATAGTTTATTTAAAAAAGTTTTAAGTACGATTTTTCGTTACTTAGCAAGGGAGTTTCATGGGGCGAATAGTCAAGGTTACCAAGGGTCATAAGCTAAGATGTAAAGGATGGAAACAGGAGGCAATCCTGCGGATGCTTGAAAACAACCTAGAGAACGCTGAAATACCTGAAGAGCTTATTATCTATGGTGGGACTGGTAAAGCCGCTCGAAACTGGGAAAGCTATGAAAAAATTGTTAAAACCTTGAAAAACCTCAAAAATGATGAAACAATGGTTATCCAATCCGGTAAACCTGTGGCTGTTTTTAAAACTTGGACGAACTCACCCCGTGTGGTTATGGCCAACTCAAATATTGTTCCACATTGGAGCACCTGGGAGAAATTCCATGAGCTTGAGGAACTAGGTTTGATTATGTATGGTCAGATGACTGCTGGTTCATGGTGTTATATTGGTACACAGGGTATCATCCAGGGTACATATGAGACATTTGCATCTTGTGCAAAAAAACATTTCAATAGTGATCTAAAAGGTAAAATTGTTCTTACTGGTGGCGTTGGTGGTATGGGTGGAGCTCAACCACTAGCTGTAAAGATGAATAACGGTGTCTGTATAGCTGTTGAATGTGATGAAAAACGCATTGATCGTAGGTTAAAAGCAGGTTTCTGTGATGTAAAAGTTAAGGATATTGATGAAGCGATAGAGATGGCTGTTGATGCAAAAGAAAAAAGGGAAGGCGCCTCTATTGGGTTGTTGGGTAATTGCGCTGATACTCATCCCTTGTTAGTAAAGTCTGGTTTTAAACCAGATATAGTAACGGATCAGACATCTGCTCATGATGAACTTAATGGTTATGTACCAGCAGGTTTTTATGGCAATAACTTAAAAGAGGCTTTTAAACTTAGAAAAGAGAAACCTAAGGAATATATCAAAAAATCTTTTGAGAGTATGAAAAAACACTGTAAAGCAATGCTTGATTTCCAAAAAAATGGGTCTATTGTTTTTGACTATGGTAACAACCTCCGAGGTCAAGCTATGAAAGCAGGTCTAAAAAATGCTTTTGATTACCCTGGTTTTGTACCAGCATATGTTAGACCATTACTTGCAATTGGTCGCGGGCCCTTCAGATGGCTTTCACTAACGGGTAATCCTGAAGATATTAAAAAAACAGATAACGCAATTATGAAAATGTTTCCAAATGATAAAGTACTTTCAAACTGGATAGATCTTGCAGAAAAATATCTGCCTTGGGAAGGTTTACCCGCTCGCGTATGTTGGCTAGGCTACGGAGAACGAGAGAGATTTGCACTTGAAATAAACAAAATGGTAAGAAACAAAGATATTGGACCTATGGCAATAACACGAGATCATCTAGATAGTGGAAGTGTAGCATCACCTTATAGGGAAACAGAAAGTATGAAAGACGGTAGCGATGTAATTGCTGACTGGCCACTTTTAAATGCTCTTATTAATTGTGCAGCAGGTGCAGATAGTGTACAAATTCATAACGGTGGGGGAGTCGGAATCGGCCTTTCCACGCATGCGGGAATGGTAGTTGTCTGTGATGGCTCTGAAGAAACAGATGAACGAATAAAACGTGTTTTTAAAACAGACCCAGGTATGGGTGTAGTTCGTCATGCTGATGCGGGTTATTCTGAAGCAATAGATGTTGTAAAAAAAACAGACTTGCATCTACCAATGATCAGATAATTAAAGTATTGGTGGTAAAACTTTTAAGGTTGCTGGATCTCCATAAAAACCTGTGTTTAAAATAGTCCATCTCACTGAGTAATTATTAAAGAAATAAAATGAGGTGTTATCTAATCCACCATCAGAGTTTATATAGTCTGTTTTTGCAGTGGAAAACGCATCGCCTAGTCTCATATTTGTTGATGTAAAATATTTTGTAAAATTATATTTTAATTGCCAACCACCCCTATTGCCTATTGTAGGGCCAATAAATACAACTGCCGCACTATCAAGTAAAGATGAACAGAGATTCATTGTTTTTGGATGTGCTGTGTAACAAGTAAATGAATAAACAACAGAGGGTTTATCAGTTTTTAAGAAAAATTTGTCAAAAGAATGTATAAAAATATATATTGGCCATAATTTAATTTCATTTTTATCTGGAATAGCATTACCATTATCTTTTATCCATACATATCGTCTTGCAGATCTAGACATTCCTTTTCCCATGATACTTACAAAACCAAATCCTTCTCTTAACTTCATTAATGTATTGATATGATTAAGGGGTAAATCATAAGAGTAATTAGTTGGTTTTAATCCACCAGATTCATATAGCTTTGTACAATTAAATCCATAATTTATAAAAGTTTCATTTTGGAGTTTTTCAGCAAATACTGCACCATCTATATATTCAGGTATATATTCTAGAATACCTGCAAGAAATAATGCTTTTCTTTTCCAATCACCGTTGTCTTTTTCGTAATTAATTAATTTGTTACAAAAATCTTTTACCTTCTTAGGTCTATCAAAAGGTATTCTCCCAACAGATATTTCTGGTAAAAGATCTGTATCGTTTTTAATATCGTCATCAAACTCTCCAAAACATCCATCGTTATCTAGATCCCAGTTATGTGTTAATTCTGCGTAGTAATGATCTGTTGGTATGTAATACTCTCGTTCATTAAGTTCTTTGTCAATATAACATTCTTTCATGGGTATAGTTCTGTAACTTCCAACAATTAATACATATTCTATGCCCCATTCAAGATATTTTGATTTTAAAAAATCACGTATTTTTTCCGCGGTTCTCATACCTGTTACTATCTTTACTTTGAATCCCTGACCCTCCCTCCATGCCTTCAAGCTCTGAACTGACTTTTTTAGATAATTATTAGTAATAATGATATAGTCATAGGTTTCTATATCATCGTCTTGTCTAGTTTCTGCTATAGTTATAATTGCTGATGATATAAGTAGCAAAGTTACAAATTGGGTGATTATTTTAATATTCATACTTCCAGTTATATTTTAAGTTATTATACTATATAAGTCTTTTAGTTCAATCTTAAAATATATCGATTTCTCTTAGAGTAGGTGTTAGATAACAATATCATCAATATTGCCAAATTATGGTAAAGATTATATATAAAAGACATCTATATAAAACATGTTGAGTAATAAAATGAAAAGAGTATATTACAAAATAGTAGCAATATTTGTTATATTAATTCTTATTACGAATGTTTCACCAGCTACACCTGATTATGAGTCTAATGAGAAATCCATTCTTATAAGGAATCAATCCAATTCATTTAGAGAAACTCTCTTTGATAGCTATATTAGATTAATTATGAGATTTTGTTATTTACCATCGTTATCTGCTTGTGTCATTAGAGATGATGAAGTTATTTGGGCTAAAGGATATGGATACAGTGACCCAGATATAAAAAAGGAATCTACAGGGGATACAATTTATCTAGTTATGTCAATTTCTAAACCAGTTGCAGCTACTGCTCTAATGCAACTCATTGAAAATGAATCATATAATGTTGATCTAGATGATGACGTAAATGATTATCTACCATTTAACCTAAGGAATCCTAACTATCCAGATGAGCCTATTACCATTAGGATGCTTCTTGCTCATCAATCAAGTCTTGCTCCAGATGAGAGAGATCCAATGCTTGAATATCTAATGAAAACAGTCTGTCTAGGCGATCCTGATATCTCTTCTTATCCTCATCCCTGGTTAGAAAACTACCTTGTTCCTGGAGGAGACATGTATACGCCATATGTTTGGCTTAATGAATCACCTGGAACAAATTATCACTATGCCAATATTGGATATGGCTTGATAGAATATCTAATAGAGTTGATTTCAGGACAAGATTTCAATGATTATTGTAAAGAAAATATTTTCATACCATTAAATATGATGAATACAAGTTTTTTATATGCGGATTTAAACATCAGTGATATAGCCGTACCATATACTGCAAAACAAAAAAGGATTATACCTGTATTAAAAAGACAGCCGCTTTATAGCTTTCTCTGGGCTGCTTGTGCAAACTTAAAAACGACGGTTATGGATTTATCACATTTTGTAATTGCTCATAAGAATGGGGGTGTTTGGAACGGTGTACGTATCTTAAATGAGTCAACAGTTGACTTAATGCATAGTGTTCAATATCAAAATAACGATGGTCAACTGTATGGATTAGGTTTTATGATTGATGAAAAAGCTTTTGGAAAAAAAACCTATGGCCACGATGGAGGAGGTCCCGGTGTTCATACACGTATGTGGATTTCTCCATCTGATAATACTTCATTTATTTACTTTACAACAACGTGGACATGGCGGTTATCAGTAATAATGCCATTACTTAAATTTTCTTTATTTAATAAAGCCAAATATGTAGTATTTTTATCCTAAATTTCCTACTGTTTTTTCAACTTCTTTAAGTATTTCACAGGATTTTACGAGTTCTTTTATCTTGTTATGATCTAGGTATAGCGGTCGGTCTTCATCCAGAAATTTAACATGTTTTCTAATAATTTCTTTAGCCTTAGTTACTCCTTTTCCAAACTTGTATTCGCGGAAATCTAAGGCTTGTGCAGCTGCCATGAACTCGATGCCAAGTATTCCATAGGCGTTATCTAGTATCTGGAAGTTTTTGATAGCTGTGTTCATACCCATTGAAACAAAATCCTCCTGATCAGCAGCAGCTGGAATAGATTGAATAGATGCAGGATTCGAGAGAATACGTTGTTCAACAATCAGCATATCTGCGGTGTACTGACTAAGCATAAGTCCTGAAAACATGCCCGCTCCTTTGGTCAGGAACGCTGGTAGTCCCTCGCTAAGCGCTGGATTATTTAACCGATTCATACGCCGCTCAGACATTACACAAACCATGGTAATAGCAGCACCAGCCATATCCATAGGGAGAGAAACAGGGGATCCCTGGAAGTTAGCACCAGAAAGTTGAAGATTTTCATCTGGGAAGAAAACAGGGTTATCACCAACACCATTCAGTTCAATCTCAACTTGTTTCCTAGCCCAAGTAAGTGCATCATGAGCGGTACCAATAACTTGAGGTGTGGAACGCATTGAATAAGCATCCTGAAGTTTGCACTCTAAATTACCCTTCTCCAAGTCTCCATCTTTTATCATTTTAGATATAGCTTTAGCACTTCTCACTGCTCCTGGGAAACCACGTGCCTGATGAAGCTTAGGAGTATACGGTTTCATATTGGCCTTAAGGGCTTCAAGGGACATAGCAGTAGCTATCTCAGCTTGTTTAAGGAAACAGTTAGCATCATACAAAAAAATCGCGCTCATAGCAGTTAACAGGTTAGCACCATTGATAATTGCTAAACCATCTCTTGCTCTAAGACCGGGAATAGGTATACCTGCTTTTTCCATGGCTTTTTTACCATCAAGAAGCTGATTCTTGTAGTAGGCTTTTCCCTCACCCATCATAAGTAATGCTATCTGCGACATAGGAGCGAGATCACCACATGCGCCAACACTACCCTTCTGGCAAACAAAGGGTGCTACTCCTTTGTTAAGCATTTCAACTAGTGTTTGAGTGATTTCAGGGCGACAACCTGATTGACCATGAGCATGAACATTCACACGGGAAACCATAGCACCACGGACATACTCAACTGGTGCAGGGTCGCCAATACCCGCTGCATGATTATAAACAAGGTATTTCTGGAACTTTTTAACCTGTTCATCATTTAATATAACGTTAGCTAGCTCCCCGATACCAGTATTAACACCATACATTATCTCCCGGGCTTTGATTTTCTTTTCAAGCATAGCACGGCATTTTTTAATCTGTTTAAGTGCATCAGGATGTAGCTTAACTTTTTCGTTACCGCGGGCTACGTCTACTAATTTTTCAATTGTGAGAGAAGAACCATCTAAAACTACTGTCATTTTTTTCCTCCATAAGGATAGTTAGAATCGTTGACTTCCCAAATCAAATGATTATGTATTAAGTTTTCCAATAATTGAATAAAAAGCTATCAAAACTAAAACTTAAATATAACTTGTTTTTTTACCAAAGGTTGATTTATATGGGCTTTGGAGCAAATGTAGTAGAAATTATTCAAGAATTCTTGGAAAAACTGGGTGTTGAGGTAAGTTTAGAAACTGCCCAGGCTATTGGCTCAGTGATAATATTTGCAATCTTTATTATTGCAGGTTGCCTCGTTTATCATATTTTTGAGCGATATTTTGTAAAATGGGCAGAAAAAACAAAAACAAAATTAGATGACGAAATACTTCGCAATATCAAAAAACCAATCTATTTCTCAGTTATACTTGTTGGAGCCTATTATGGCTTAGAATTTCTAACTGTACTTAAACCGTATTCTGCGCTGTTTGCATTGATCTTTACCATAGCTGAAATTTTACTGATTACATTCATTATAACAAGAGTTGTAAATGTTGTCGCTGCCTGGTACTCTGAGAAATCTAAAAGCTTGAGTGTACATATTCTCTTTGTCCTAAAGAAGATCATTAATGCTGTTATTTTCCTATTCGCGTTTTTGTTTATTTTAGATGCATCAGGATTTGATATCACTGGCTTAGCTGTTGGTCTGGGGGTAGGTGGTATAGCTATAGCATTTGCATTGCAAGATGTACTAAGTGATGTTTTTAGTGCTTTTTCAATTTATTTTGATAAGCCTTTTGAAATTGGGGATTTCATCATCGTAGGTGACTACGCAGGAACTGTTACCAAGATAGGTATGAAATCCACTAGAGTCCAACTGTTACAGGGTGAGGAGCTAGTTTTATCCAATAGAGAATTAACAAGCGCTAGCTTGAGAAATTTTAAAAAGATGAATAAACGTAGAATTGCGTTTAGTTTTGGCGTAACCTATGATACCCCGTTAAAGAAATTGAAAAAAATCCCTGGTATAATCAAGGATACTGTTAACCCTGAAAAACTGGAATATGTCCACAAACTTGACCGCGTTCATTTCACAGAATTCGGAGATTTCAGTCTCAATTTTGAAATTGTTTATTATCTGAAAACCAAGGATTATACAAAATATATGGATACACAGCAGGAGATTAACTTCAGAATAAAGGAAGCCTTTGAAAAAGAAGGCATAGAGATGGCATTCCCAACGCAGACAATTTTCTTAAATAAATAAAAACATACCATGTGATTGTTTATTTGTTTAGCCCCGTAGTGTAGCGGTCAATCATCATAGACTCTGGATCTATGGACTCCAGTTCGAATCTGGACGGGGCTACTCGTTTTTTACTCGAGCATTTGAACCGAGATATCCTCATTTATCTCTATAATCGCCCCTTCTCCTCTTTTACCCATACTACAGTTAACAACAATCGTACCATCATTTGTCTCAATGGTACCTGGGTCCTCATGTATATGAGCACAGAGAACAAGACGAGGTTTATACTTCTTTATAACCTCAAGGAGTTCTTTACTACCCGCATTCATACCCGTATAGACTTTATCCTGAAGACCATATGGTGGTACATGTGACACGAGTACACTTGTTTCATCTAAAACTCTCTTATCATTAAAAAACTGTGTTACCTGGTCAGGATCAATACCATTTGTTCCAACAAAGGGAATGCCTTTTTTTACTATTTTTTTAAGCTCAACGTTTGTCGCCTTACTCTCATTAATATATTTCGGTACATCAGCACTATCAATGTTGCCAGAAACAGCAAGTGTTTCAACTGGTATCTGATCAAGGAAGTTTTTTGCTACTTCACCAGGACCAAACTGAGTTATATCGCCACAGACTACTACAAGATCTGGTGAATATCTCTCAATGTTCTTAAGAAGGATGTTCAGCCTGTATTGTGAGCCATGCAAGTCAGCTGTTGCAAGTATTTTCATAGGATACTCCTTCGTTTTGAATCTCTCATTTATTCTTAAAGGATTCTCTTTTATCACAAAATATTTATCAAGTCCTTAGTTAGCGTTATATTATATGAAACGTGAGGTTTTCAAGGTATAAGTTTCGGCGTGATGGATGGTTGGTATCTTAGCAGCTGGTGTAGCTGATTCTTATGCAAACACAATTATTACAAATATTGGATAACAAGATTGAAAACTTGGGAATGATGTGAGGAATGCTTTCGTGAAAAAGATGAAAATATTGTATATTACGCCGTTGAGAGGCGGTATTGGTCATTGGAGTAGATGTTTGATAGAGGAGCTAGATAAATCAGCTGATATAACTATAGTAACATTCAAAAGAAAACGGAAAGAAGATGACACTAAACCATTTACAAGAGTTACTGATGATTTTATTTTAGAGATAATTAACCCTAAAAGACCGCATCATATCATGGAATACAACAACAAGAAATCTTTAGATGATCTCGTTAGGCTCACAGATGAGATAAAACCTGATTGTGTCTATTTTGTTATGTGGGCTGGAAGGCAAATAACCTGGTTTTTAAAGGAATATTCAAAAATGTTGAACAAGAAAAACATCCCTATTGTATATACACTACATGATCCTTATCCTCAGATAGTTCAAGAGGGCGACATAAAGCTATTTACTGATGCGTATGCCTACGCAGATCATATCGTCGTCTTGACCGAGGATGCCTTATCTGATCTGAGAAAGGCAGGTATTACCATTCCAATTAGTATTATTCCCCATGGGAACTATCATGCAATGAATAAAAACAAGGTTGATGATAGAGAAGCAAGAGCAATTATTAGTAAACATCTCTCCGTTAAAATAAATAATAAGACGCGTGTGATATTATTTTTTGGTTTTATTAGAGATTACAAAGGGTTGATATATCTAATCAGGGCTGCACCATACGTACTTGATAAAACACCGGAGACATTGTTTATAGCAGCGGGCTCATTAGAACTAGCAGAAAACCCATCTCAATATAAAAAAGAGATATGCAGATTAGGCTTAGAAAGCAATTTTCTTCTTTTTCCTGAGTTTGTCAAAGACTACATCCTAATGGAATCCTTCTACAAAGCCGCTGACATTGTAGTTTTTCCATATGTAGGCATCAGTCAGAGTGGCACAATGTTTACAACAATAGGAATGAAACGACCCGTTATTATCAGCGAACTTGGTTCTTTTATCAGGAAATTAGAACGACAAGGCGTGATACTAACGTCTAAACCAAAGGATCCTGAATCCATAGCAGAAAAGATGCTATATCTCCTTAAACGTGAGGAAGAGAGGAAAGAACTAGCTGAAAGAGCTTATCAGATTCTTGAAAACGAGTATAACTGGGAGATAATTGCACGTGAGTACCATAACATATTCAAAAACTTGACAATGAAATCATGATTGTGTTTTTTTTATTCTAGGTTATCAGGTCCTGTTTTCTTCCATCACAATATCTAATAACTCTTCTCTAATTTTTTTTCTAGCAGATATAGTTCTAAGCCAGTCAGGAATACGGGTACCAACAGGTTTCCTCATATAACTAGTACCAGCGTTCATAATGTTCATGCTGAATTTCTCCGTCATGGTCTCCTCCATATGCCTGTCATATCTAAGATTGTTAAAATGAGCATCCGCATGATACTTCCTTATAGCATCACGAGCGTGTTTAACGTATAAAACACGCAGAGATATAAGACCTTCCTTTGAGATCTCATAGTTATCTTCTTCTATTAGAACTCTGAGTAGTGTTTTCAAAATATCACCCGTCATCTTTGTAAGACCTTTCCCCTCGCTACCAATTTTCTGGTGTTTATGATCATAGAAACCTAGATCAGTTTGGCAAATCCTTTTGGCTGCCACGTTTTTATACATCTCAGACATGATACCCATTTCTATACCCCAGTCACCAGGTATGTCAACATCACGAGCAAGATCACTAGTTAATGCGAACTCGCCAGATATTGCATATCTAAACGAGCGTAAAAACCTGGTAAAATTTGTCTCATGACCAATATTATCAACAAACGCTTGGAGTAGAGGATGTAAAAAAAGCCTGAAAACACGGCCGTACATAAGTCTTTTTTCGAGATTAACCCGAGCATAATAACCCTTGTTAAATTTGAAATCAAGCTCAGGTTCAGTGATAGGGTACAACAGTTTAGTTGGAAGCGCCTCACTGTAATGTAACACATCGGCATCGTGAAGAGCAATAGCATAAGCGCGGATACTTGCTATACCCATAGCAAGCCAAACGTCTCGGCCCTTACCTCGGTATTTAAGGAGATTTATACCATCTCCTTTTAGGCTTTCTAGTAGTTTCTCAACTTTAGGGCCATTACACCACATTACAAGTTTAGGGGTTTTTAAATCCCTGAAGAAACGTTTAACCTGTTGGAATTCCTTTTCGTTCTTAGCAGCAAGAGGTATAACAACCTCGTTCAAATAGTTACATTTGTTTAAACCCTTAACTATGTTTTTTAATGCATCGCTTTTAATCTCACGATATAGCATTGGCATAATAACTGAGACGGGTCGCTCAGCAGCAGCATCACTAACTCTTTTCATGAGCAGTTTCTTATCAACACATAGCTCATGGAATGTGGTAACTTCATCTTGTTTAATATCCATATTTTTAAACCCCCAAATAGTTTAAACATACTTTAGCAGTGTACGCATATCACTAGTAGCAACATCAGCATATTTCTTAACTGTTTTAGATGCATTAAATGCTATTCCCAGACCAGCCTTCTTGATCATACCTATGTCAACGATGCCATCGCCAACAGCTATGGTTGCATTAAGTTTGATTCCTAGGTCTTCTGAGAGGTCTTCTAATACACAGCTTTTACAAATCGAATAAATTCTATTGCTAATAAAATCTTCCCTTAAACCCTTGTTATGTATTTTTAGTTCACCAGTTATAACATCCCCGTTAGATGTGAGCTCATTAGCAAAGACGTAATCAATGGAGAGTTTCTCCCTTAGATCCTCTGCTAAAAACTTGTAACTATCAGTTATAACAGCCGTGAGGATTCCCTTTTTTTTAAGCTCATTTATAACACTTTCAACATGATTTTGTAGTGGTACTCCTCTAAATATTTCCAGGAATTCCTGTTTACTATGATTTTTTAAAAGTTTAGCAACTTCAATGCTTTTCTCATAAAACTCCATTCTGTTATCTCCAATGAGTCTTTCCAAGTCTTTGAGGAATCCTTTTTTTTCGGCTATGACAAATATCCCTCTCCCCTGTAACAGGGTCCCATCCATGTCGAACATAGCAACCTTGTATTTACTCATAAATGGGGTAACACTCCCAGTTAGGCAAATTAAAACCTTTTTAATAATCTTTTTCACCAAAATCAAATATACCAAAAACATATTTCCCTCTCCAATTATGCCCATTGTAACATTTGACTACAACGACTTCATAAACCTACTCGGTTACAAAATATCAAAAAAAGAACTAATAGAAAGACTACCTATGATAGGAGCAGATCTAGACAAAGTAGAAGACAACGAGATCAGCATGGAATTTTTCCCAAACCGGCCAGATCTAGCATCAGTTGAAGGCATAGCCCGTGCATCCCGAGCCTTTTTTGATTTCGAGAAAGGACTTAAAAAATACGATGTTAAAAAATCAGACATACTACTCAACGTTGACCCTTCAGTGAAAAAAGTTAGACCCTATGTTACTACCGCACTAGTGACAAACGTGACAATGACAGATGAACTAATAGCATCATTAATGGAACTACAAGAGAAACTACATTTTGGACTAGGTAGAAACCGGAAAAAAGTAGCCATCGGAGTACATAACTATGAACCCGTGGAACCACCATTCACCTATAAAGCAGTTGACCCAGATGCTGTACAATTCGTACCGCTCAATAAGGTTGAATCAATGACTATGACTGAGATACTACGACGCCATGAAAAAGGAGTAGACTACGCACATCTAATAGAGGGTTTTGATAAACACCCCTTAATCGTTGATGCTAACAATAATGTCCTCTCATATCCACCAATAATTAATGGTAGCCTTACAGAGGTTACACCCTTCACAACAGACCTGTTCATCGATGTCACAGGAACTAGTAGAAAAGCAGTTAACTATGCATTAAACATCGTAGTAACCTCACTAGCTGAAAGAGGTGGACAGATACATAGTACCAACGTAATCGATGGCAAGGAATCTTTCGTTGTACCTGATTTGAAACCTGTTAGAAGAACTCTTTCAAAAGACTATGTTAACAATGTCCTTGGTACAAAAATAGATGAAAAAAAGATAACCTTTTGCCTTCAGAAGATGGGATACAACGCTACCAGTATTAAAGGCAAGATAGATGTTGAAATACCGGCATGGCGAGCAGATATACTACATGATATCGACCTAATCGAAGACGTAGCAGTAGGATATGGTTTTGACAAATTTGAAACAGACTTCCCCAAGGCACTAACGTTTGGCTATGAACTACCAAAACGTGGATTTTACGATGCCCTTAAATCTGTTATGATTGGTCTTGGTTTTAACGAGGTAAACACGTTCACTATTTCAAACGAGCAGGATGAATTCAAAAAGATGGGACTTAAACCAGATAAATGCGTAGAGATTCAAAACCCAGTAGGTGAAGAATACTCATGTCTAAGAGTAGGCCTCATACCATCTCTTTTAAAAATCCTCAGTGAAAACCGTCATCACTCACTCCCACAACAGATATTCGAGCTAGGAATAGTGATAAATGATAGTTTCAAAAACACATATCACCTTGGTTTTGTGAAAATAGATGCAAAAGCAAACTTCACGGAATGCAAATCCCTAACTGAGGCAATACTACGTGAGACTGAGGCAAAATACAGTATTAAAAACAAGGACCACCCTGGTTTTGTAAAAGGTCGATGTGCCTCCATCGATATTAACAATAAGGAGGTAGGTTTCTTTGGAGAGCTCCACCCAAAAACAATCACAGAGTTCGAACTTGAACATCCCATTATTGGCTGTGAAATACAAGCTGGTATGCTTTTTTAATCCAATAACCTTTTTATCTAAGAGATATTCACATTTTTCAAAATGACAAAGACTTGTAGTAAATGCAAAAAACCCGCGGTCACCTACATCAGGTATAATGGTACACACCTATGCAGTGAACATTTTATACAATATTTTGAAAAAAGAGTAAAAAAAGATATTAAGAAACAGGGAAAAACCGAGAAAAACTCTCGCATCGCTGTCGCAGTATCTGGTGGTAAAGATAGCATAGTAGCGCTGCATGTTATACATGATATTTTCTCCAAAAGAAGTAATATTGAAATATTTGCTATAACGGTTGATGAAGGAATAAAGGGATACAGAGATAAAAGCCTAAAACACGCGGTAAACAACAGCAAAAATCTAGGAGTTGAGCATCATCTTATCAGATTTAGAGATGTGATTGGTTTTACAATGGACGAGATTGCTTCTAAGAAAGATGAACTCGGTGAATGCAGCTACTGCGGTGTTTTCAGACGATTATGTCTTAACCAGAAAGCAAAAGAACTCAGGGTTGACAGACTAGTAACAGGTCATAACCTGGATGACATGTCACAGTCAATTCTTATGAACTTTGTCAACAGTGATCTAAAGAAACTCGCGAGACTTGGTCCTCATAAAAAAGTTCAACCTGGGCTTGTCCCACGGGTGTTGCCATTGCGGACAATACCTGAGAAAGAAAACGCACTCTACGCGATCATAAAAAACTTAGAGTTCCATGATGCAGAGTGTCCATACTCTACGAGAGCCTTACGTGGTTACTTCCGGGAAATCATCGACAACCTTGAGTATCAGAACCCGGGGACACGACATAGCATTCTAAACAGCTACGATAGCATCAAAGACCTACTACTAGAAAGATATCCACCTGTGAGTCTTAACAAATGCCAAGACTGTGGTGAACCCACATCCCAGGAACTCTGTAAAACCTGTATCCTTAAAAAAAGGATACAATCCTAGATCCTAAAATTAAAAAGTTTTTTATTTAGCATTCCACTGACTAGTTTCATAAAATGAACCGGTTAAAACTCAAATGTAAACCCCTCGATGACTTGTTGGGTGGAGGAATAGAGCTTCAAATCATTACAGAGATATATGGAGAAGCAGGTAGTGGTAAAACCAACATATGTCTACAGGCAACAAGAGAAACCGCGTTAAAAAACAAAAAAACCACCTACATAGACTGTGAGGGTGTATCATTAGAGCGACTAACACAAATATGTACAAATTATAATTTCAAAAAAATACTAGACAATATTTTATTCTTCAACCCCTCCTCATTAGAGGAACAGGAGAAAATGATAAAAAACGCTATTAAAATCAAAGACCTAGGTATGATAATTTTTGATACATTTAACATGTTTTACCGCATAAAACTTGAAGAAGATGAAAAAATCGCTAACCGGTCACTAAACCGGCAGATCACCAATCTACAACTCGCAGCAAGGAAAAAAAACATACCTATAATAATAACCGGGCAGGTTTACACCTCTGAAGATGGAGAGATAAAACCTTTCGCAGGACGAGGCATCGAGCACATGGCAAAAACCATACTTCGACTGGAAAAAGTAGGAACTGGAAAAAGACAGGCGACAATCATCAAACACCGGTCGATACCTGAGGGAAAAAAAACGTTTTTCACAATCACCGGTACAGGCCTGGAATAAACATATGAAAAAAACAGTTTCTTGGCTGAATCAAAGCTGCTACACCAACCCGTTATCACCAGCTTGTAAAATGTGCGCTGATGGTTCAAAAATGGTTGTGTTAATAACTGGTTTATGCCCATCACATTGTTTTTATTGCCCACTCAGCCAACATAAACTAGGCAAGGATCGCATTTTTGCTGATGAATGGGAGTTAGACGGTGAACACGATACTGAGAAGCTAATAAATGAAGCAGAATATATTGAGGCAACTGGCGCGGGTATAACAGGAGGGGATCCTCTTATTGTTTGGAGACGAACTAAGAACTACATCTCGCTCCTTAAGGATACATTTGGTTCAGACTTTCACATCCATCTTTATACTTCTGGTATTGAAAACGGCCAATATATCAAGGATTTGGTGTCAGCGGGTCTTGATGAAATAAGGTTTCATCCATTGTCAAGATATTGGCGTAGCATGGTTGGCAGCTCGATAGCTGATACGATAAAAAATGCGCTAAAAACAGATTGTGATGTTGCCATTGAAATACCTGTTATTCCAGATATGGAAAAAGAAACGTTTTCGCTGATTAGTTGGGCAGACGGTGTGGGGATTAAATGGGTTAATTTAAATGAACTTGAGTTTTCAGAGACAAATGCTGAGGAGTTAACTAAAAGAGGCTTTACAGTTAAAAACGATATTTCAGCTGCTGTAAAAGGCAGTCAAGAAACAGCGTATAAGGTTATTTACGATATTCTAAACGAAGATTTTGAGGTAGGTGTACATTATTGTTCCTCATCTTTTAAGGATGGGATCCAACTTAGAAATAGGATTAAGCGTAGAGCAAAAAATGTTGCAAGGGAATATGAAATAATTAGTGATGAAGGAACTCTAGTTAAAGGAGTAATATATACAAAAGAAATACCATTGGAGGAACTCTATAACTCGTTAAAAAAAGAATTCGAAGTTGAAGATGAACATATTTTTCTAGATAAAAATAGGATTGAAATTGCTCTTTGGATCCTTGAAAAAATCAGTCCTGTTCTTAAACAACGTGGACTTGAATGTTTTATGGTTGAAGAATATCCAACTGCTGATGCATTGGAAGTTGAAAGAACTCCACTTCCTCTAAAATAACTCCAGTACATCCGAATGTAAAAAAATGAGAAAGAAACAACATATATTATTTCTCCACGTCATCTATTATCTAAACTATAGTCTTCTCCCTGTGAGATTAATAATGGGCTTAAGTAAGAATGTTGAAATGATGATATTACCACGGGAGTAAGTAGTATTATAAAGCACTTGTTTGTTCAGCTTACTCAATAGATCATTAGCAGTATTTATTTGGAAGTGATACTTTATGATAGAAGTAAAAGTGGAAAATATCGTAGCATCTACCATATTCGCAGAAAAGTTAGATTTAGATATGATAGCACAATCATTAGAAGAAGCGGAATATGAACCAGAACAGTTCCCAGGGCTGGTTTATCGATTAAGTGACCCAAAAACAGCTACACTATTGTTTAGAAGTGGTAAAGCCAATTGTACTGGTGCAAAGAACGTTGAAGATGTACGTAAAACGGTAGATATTATTGCAGATAAACTTAAAAAACTAGGTGTAGATGTGTATAAAGATCTTAAGATAATTATTCAGAATATGGTGGCTATGGCTGACCTTAAAGCCGAGCTTAATCTTACTGAAGTAGCTCAGGGTCTGGGTTTGGAGAATGTGGAATATGAGCCTGAGCAGTTCCCAGGCCTTGTTTATCGGATAAAAGAACCCAAGGTAGCTATGTTGCTTTTTGCTTCTGGGAAAATAGTTTGTACTGGTGCCAGAAGTACTGAAGATGCATCAATAGCAGTGGAGAAGTTATCAGAAGAACTTTCTTCTTTGGGGCTGCTTCACTAGAGTATCTTCTTTTCTTTACCGTAGATGGTGACAAGAAATGGGAAATATAAGACCAACTTACATAAAACGTATAGCCAAAGAACTTATCAAGATGTATCCAGATAAATTTGTTGCTAGTGATTTTCAGCATAATAAAGAGAAGATCTCAGAATTAGCTGATTTCGATAGTAAAATACTGCGGAATCGTGTTGCTGGTTATATTACAAGAATTTTAGCAACTCAAAAAACTCAAAAGAAGGAGTATAGTAATGAAACATGATACAAAGAAGAAACAAAAATTTTGGTTAAGAAAATTATCTCGTTCTGCCTCACCTCCTGTTAAGAAGGAGATTACTAGAATTAGTATTTCATCGCTTAGAAAACTGGTGACGACAAAAGAACATGAGGATATATTAAAGCTGATTGAAAATGAGACGATACCAAGTGTTAAAGCAGCATGGATAGATTATTTCCTTGAAAAAACAAAACCTCTTAAATGCAAAAAGAGTGGCTAATCAAAAAACGGTGATTTTTTACTATAATTTGTTTTTTTATCCAAGTGCTTTATGCACATGTTCTTTTGATTCATCAAGGGATAATCTACGGAATTTCTCCGTTGTGTCTACTATCGTTATCTCAATGGCATCAGGATTCAGTTTACCTTCGGATCCTTTATGAATTGCTTTTATCCCCATCTCTATGGCTTCTTCTAATGTCATATTTTCTCTATAATTTTTTTCGAAATATACTATAGCTTCACTGCGACCTGTTCCCTCGCTACCTGCTTTATACTCCATAAAAGCACCAGAGGGATCTGTAGCAAACAACTGCGGTCCGGTTTCATCAACACCTGCTATAAGAAGGACAACACCAAAGGGTCTCACACCACCATATTGCGTATATGCTTGTTTGAAATCACAGATACGTTTCACAAGTGTCTTCACAGGTATCTTCTCATCATATGTTATCTCGTTTATCTGAGCATCAATACGAGCTCTATCTACTAGAGCTCTTGCATCTGCAACAAGACCTGATGTTGCACATCCAATGTGCTCATCTATCTGAAAAATCTTCTCAATGGAATCAGGCTCTACCAGATGGGATGTAATGCGTTTATCAACTATTAATACGATACCATCTCTATATTTTAATCCAACTGTTGTTGTTCCTCTTTTTACTGCTTCTCTTGCATATTCAACCTGAAATAATCTTCCATCTGGAGAAAATATTGTAATGGCTCTGTCATATGCTGCATTTGCTGGTTGCATTATTAAGTCCTCTTCTTTCTAATTTTTAACTAAAAGTTATCTGCTCCCGAATACAATCTGGGTGTTATATTATTTTCTTCATTTTTAGTGTATATCTAATTTTGTGAAATAATGTTTATAGCATAGTTTTATACAAAATGGCTTATTCAAAACCTACTTTTGGATCTACTGTTCTCTGAAAAAGGTTTTTATATATGGCCTACATTCAAGGCTTTACATTTCCTATAAGAGGAAATATCTATGAAAGCTCGAAAAGGAGGCTAAAAAAATATGGCGATATATGTAAGATTTCAAGCACCAAAAGATCTACAGGATTTGGCCTATGACCTTGTAGAGAAAGCTCGAGATAACGGCAAAGTAAGCAAAGGAGCTAATGAAACCACGAAACAGGTTGAACGTGGCCAGGCGAAACTCGTTGTAATGGCTGAGGACGTCTCGCCTGAAGAAGTTCTAGCTCATATGCCTATTTTATGTGAAGAGAAAAAGATTCCTTATACCTATGTTCCAAGTAAAGAGGAACTAGGGAACTCTGCGGGTCTAAAAGTAGGAACTGCTGCTGTGGCTATAGTGAATCCTGGTAAAGATAAAGTAGGTATCGAAAACATTGTTAAAAAAATTGAAACAGTTAAAAAACAGGGATAAGCTATGGTAGAAGGAACCCCATGTGAAGTTGTTGAAATAATTGCTCGTACTGGTATGGCTGGTGAAGCCTGTCAGGTAAAAATAAGAGTTCTAGATGGTGTTGACAAGGGAAAAATTATCACTAGAAACGTTATAGGTCCAATTCAACTTGGTGATATCTTAATGCTCAGTGAAACTCAGAGAGAAGCAAGACGACTAGGTGGACCACGCTAAGAGGGATAGTGTTATGGTTGAGAGAAGAGCTTGTTCATTTTGCGGTAATGAAATAGAACCAGGTACTGGTAAAATATTTGCTAAAAAAGATGGCACAGTTCTTTATTTTTGTAAGAACAAGTGTCAGAAGAATATGCTGGATTTAAAACGTGTACCCCGTCGTGTTAGATGGAGTAAACATTACGCTAAAAAATAAAAAATCTCTCTTTTTTTATGCAGGTGTATGTGCAGATGCATATGCAATTAAATATGCAGATTAAAATAAAAAACGTCTATTTTTGGATATTTAGAAAGATATATAATTATATAATAGATAGCTCGACCCACTATTCAGGAGATATTTCCTGCATCAAAGTAATATTTAGAATGCAGGGTTCTGAATAAAAACTAACTATAAGACTACCAAAAAGAAGGTGGATGAGATGCAGCCCAATGCAAAAAAAGTAGATAGAATATTATTTAGAAAAATTATAAGCAGCTATATCGTAGCATTACTGCTACTATCATCAATGACAATATTTTTCAATGACACCGCAAAAGCAGCTGAACCAAATCCAAACGATCTATGGGTAGCTCCCCAAACCTTAAATGTAACAATTGGAGATATATTCTATACTGATATTGGCGTAGCAGTGTGGTGGGAAATCAACAATGTTACAATATCAAATATTACTTTTCAACCTCCCGGTATACTCAATTATACTAACACCGCACAAGGAGATTTATTCATTGGCGGTAACTGGTTTGATCCAGAACCTCTAGGCATAAACAATGCTAGTGGCTGGGCGAGCAATCTATCCTGGATAAATAATACTGGTGAGAATTTATCAGGTATTCCTTATACTGTTGCAAATATCACATGGTGGGCATATAATGTTGGTACAGTAAATATAGGGCTATTTGGCTCAACTTCGAATAATGGCGGGATAAACCATACAACCACAATATATAATGGGACTGTAATTGTTCATCCACGAGGCCCGACCAACTTCTTTGCTAATCAGCATAACTCTACTCAGATTAATTTAACATGGAATCTAGATTTAGGTGTTGATAATGTTGTTATCCGTGGTAAAGCAGACTCCCCTCCAGTGGATATGATAGATGGATATCTGGTTTATAATGGGACAGGTACTAACTGTATTGATACAGGTTTAAGCCCTGGCACTCATTACTATTACAAAGCTTGGGGTTGGAATGCATCAGCTAATCTTTATTGTATGGACTCAGAAGTAGTCATGGCTGATAATACAACAGTGGATATTGTGGTCATAGAAAACGTTCCAGATGCAAATCAACCACCAGCTAACCCTTATGGAGTTGATATTAGTAGCTGGTGTTCGGGTGTATCCGCAGCTAATGTAATATGGTATTATAACCTAACAGGAAACTCTAGCGCTTATAATATTACTAACTCGTTTAACATTAGCGAAATCGCAGCGTATATCGGCTGGTTTATGAACACAAATGACCATGCTAGTCAAGCACCATTAGGAACAAAAGGAAGTCCAAATCGAGATAATCCTGGTGTATCAGGGACACTGCGATCTGATATCTTACCAGGTTTTAGAGAATATATAATGTGGAATGATTCATATGAACTCGATAACCCGAGTGACCCTGATGGTAAATTTGCGTATTTCTGGGATTTGTCATTTTTCAATGATACCATGTTGACGCTAATGCAGGCATGGGATAATTACACAAATGAAATTGATGCTGGAAGACCAGTGATCCTAAGCTTTGGTTACTGGAACCCAATATCGGAAACACCATCACCATTAAATGTCACGTTTTACGGATGGGGGGCATACGAAACAGGCTATCAAGACTCTGAACAGGGAGTATTTGAAAGCTGGGAAAATGATGGAGTAGGACACACTGTAACTGGGGTTGGATACATTGATAATTATGATCCTGATGGACCAGGTGTACTGCCATTTGGAGATTGGGTCATTGTACATGATAACTGGCCAGCTACTGGTGATCCAGATACTGGTCATGTTGCTGTTCCTTGGGATGAATGGGAAGGAATGGTAAAAGTGAAGCCTCAAGGAGGATCTCTCCCACCAGCACCTCAGATTAACTCCTCTTTTGGAGGAACTGTCGACAACACCCAAGGTAACCTTTTAGAAAATGTAAACATAGCTGCGTATAATACGACATTAGGTTGGTTAAATTCAACTTTTTCAGATGGAGATGGTCAATACAACATAGGTGTATTTTCAGGGTGGTATAATATTTCTGCGGAGAAAAATGGATATGATACTTTGGCACAGGACATTTACATATCTCAAAATGAGTTTTACTCGTTGAACATTACATTATCATCAACTGCAATACTTGGATATGTGAAAGACCAGTATAACAACACCATAGGCGGTGCAACTGTACAAATTTCTAAACAAGGAGGTGGTTATAACGATCAAACTCTAACAGATTCCAATGGATACTATGACTTCAGAGATCTAGAAGCAGGAACATACGATTTACAATCATATAAAGAAAATGTGTTTCAAAATGAATACGCAAACAACATAATTATTTACGATGACGAAACAAAATGGGTGAATTTCTCAGCCTATGTACAAGATTTACAAGATATATACTTCCATGGGTATGTATACCAGGATTATACTCCTGAAATACCAGTTCCAGGTGCAACTGTCAAAGTTATAACAGATAAAGCACCATATACTGATGTTCGTAATTCAACAACCACTAACAATGATGGTTATTTCGAGATGTATTTCACCCCCAATCAAACTGCTGTATATTCAGAGGATATCTGGGATGTCAGGATTAATATAACAAAGAATTACTACTACAATCCTCATGGAGATCATGTCCGTTATATAGAGGATCCTAAATGGAATGAAATAGATGATTTCAGACTTACCAAAATATGGAACATTACAGCTTATGCCAAGGGTTATGTTTATCTAAACGATAATGTCACTCCTATAGAAAACGCAGATGTTTATACATTTTCAGAGTCAAACTTCTTCTATAACGAAACAAAAACGGCGCCCAATGGTTCATTCTTGATAGGTTTATACAGTGATGCTAACAATAACGAGTTTGAATTTAGGATACAGAAAAAAGGTCACTTTGTTAATGAGACAGATATTGTGACTATTAATGACTCTGAGATCTATAACCTATCTATTATCCATTTAGAACTTAGACCTGAAGAGAACTCTAGCGTGAGAGGTAATATCACATGTGGCGGTCAACCCTTAGCGTTCATGGAATTAGAGTTATTTGACCCTGCTCATCCCTTTGAATCTGAAAAAGAAGATTTACCAAGGACAAATGAGACTGGTTTCTATAATCTTTCTACATATGCTGGTGATTTCCTTCTTATAACATATGCTAGAGTAATAGGATTGCAGAAAGATGGCCCACCGCTTGCCATTGGTGGATACCAGAATGAAATAGCTCAGGTCACTGTTAGAGAAAATGGTACAGTTTGGAAAGATCTAACTCTTACCACATCAGTTCCAGATGTTTTCCAAGCGGATGTAGACTTTGTACAATGGAATCAAACCATTGTTAATATGAGTAGAACTGTGAAAGGGAATTCAAAGCTCCTTAGATATATGTCTGATTACGACTTAGATGACAATATTTCTGCACTTGAAGCAGAGGATTTAAGAGAGATAGTGAATGACTCGATTACCGGTGATGCCTATGATATGGAATTATTACTAGTGTATATGCCATTAGAGTTTATGTTAGATGGCACAGATTTTGTACCCGTTAATGCCAATGTAGAAATTGCTGGTTTAATAGGTCCAACAAACTCTACTGATCCAATTACAATTTACGTCAACAATACAGTAGTGGTAGCAAATGGACAAATTAACAACTCCGCTCAGTACCACTCAATGGATTTACTTGCATACTATGCCAACCCTGCTTTCAATACAACATACACGTTACACTTCCCAAATGGATACAATGTAACCAATGCTGTAACTGAAATGGTAGATATCTCAGGTATTGGCACACCTGATGTTACCGCCACACCATATGATGACCCTGATTGGAATGATACTGATTTCTATGAAGATGTATATATGCTTGTTTCAAATGTTGACTCATTTGCCTCGTTTAATCAAGGCTATTCCTATAACAACCCTATGGATTCAGATGGAAACAATAGATACAATTATCTCATGAGAAAAGTCAAATTTAACACATCAAATCCTGGTACATTTAAGACCGAGGCATCATTAAGAAGTTCTTCTGGTAAAAAAATTGATGAATGGTCCGGAGAAAACAGTTATGAAACAGGAGAAAACATTGTTCAATTCTCTTTCGAAGGCGAAGAAATATACAGAAAAGGCATAAATGGTTCTTATAATGTGGTAGTTAACCTATTTTATAAACAAGATGGAGGGTATATTTGGCTTGATTCTATAAGCCAAGACACACCAGAGTATACATATACTGAATTTGATCAACCACCAATATTTTTCACTGGATCAGTTAGTGACTATGGTCTTGATTTAGACAACGATACTCTATATGACTATTTAGTTTTCAGTTTGGAAGTTGATGTCGGGGACCCTGATGATTATAGGTTTGAAGGTGAAATTGAGGTAGAGGTTTTTGAAGGCGGTTTTGATTCTTGGGTTGGACGTGCTGAAAAAATCATTTCATTTTATAGCACTGGGATTCAAACAGTTAATCTAAGTTTTGATGGTTCCGCTATTAATAGTAAAGGTGTTAACGCTTCTATATGGGCAGATATCGAGGTACGTCGTAAAGATTATTGGGAAAGATTAGATGAGATTGAACATAGAACTCAGAAATACTTCTACGATGATTTTGCTCCTGAACCACCTGAGAACTCATCTGTGATGGGCCTAGTCACTGATGTGTTTGATACTACACTAGATGCTAGGGTGAAATTAAAAGATGAACTGAGATTTGAAGATAATGAAACTCAGACCAACAATGGTAATTATAGTATAAATGCTAAACCAGGTATCTGTCGACTGCAGGTAGAGTGTACAAATAATAGCTATTACTTAGATAATCACGAAGAAATTGTTATTCTTGATACCAATGAGTCCCTAACTAGAAATATCACTCTCTTACCCGCTTGGTATCAAAGCGGTGGAATGGAATGGATGCTAGAGGATTTCCAATACCAGGAAGGTGAGCTTATTCACTTTAATATTACTACAAATAAGCCTCATCTGACTATGATGCCAAACTCCGGTTCAACACTTGAGGTTTATAAGGAATACGAATTAGAGGGTAAAAAAATCGGAGAAGAATTTATAACCAGCATGAGTAACACCACCGATTCAAATGGCGAAGTAGGTTATGTAATTAATACATCTGGTTTTTCAACTGGATGGTACATGTTTGAAATATGGATATACAACCAGTCCTTTACCCCAAAAGTCGCTCGTGGCGACGTCCATGGCATACAAATTAGCTCGATGTCCCTTGATTTTGAGTTAAACAAACATAGATACAGAAAGGGCGATACTGCTAGTTTTGACTATAATTTGACCGACAATAATGGAACCCTTATACAAAATGCTGATTTCGAATGGAAAATAATGTACTGGGATTGGACAGAGCACGTTATCGCTAGTGGCACTTTCTCTAGTGCAACTGGGTATGGTACAAAGCCAATTACAATACCAAGCACGGTACAAAACGACAAATGGTATGAGGTTCAACTTGAAGCTACAACAGAGAATGGAACCATTGTTTCATGGGATGGCTTTGAAGCTACAACCGGCAGCGTAGTTGAAAGTGTATCTGATGAGCCACTGGGGTCGCAAGGAAGCTATGAAGCATTATTATTGAACGTAACTGTAGATGTGACACAAGCGGGTAGTTACAGATTAGAATCAGGTTTACATAATCAAAATTGGAAGTTCATCGCACATAACGAAACACAACAGTATCTAAGCACTATTGGTTCACATAATATAACAATTTATTTCGACGGCGAAACAATACGAAGCAGTAGCAAAGATGGACCATATAATGCATGGGTTGGTCTATTTAAGATGGGAGAATGGGATCCACTTGATGACTTAGAATACACAACGTCCATGTATAATTATACTGATTTCGCAGTGCCACCTATCCGGTTCAATACCTCTGCAGGTATTACATATTATAAAATTGGGGCTGTAGGGGATTACGAATCTCTACAGATCAACTTCACTATAAATGCGTCACAACCTGGAAACTATAGTATCCATGGAAACCTGCATAAAAGAACATGGTACGGTGACTGGTGGGAAGGCGAAGGAGTAGCATGGAACTGTACAGACATTGAAATTATAGACGGAGTCAACAATGACACTGACCTAAATATTAATATTACGTTTGAAGGAACAGATATTCATAATAGTGGGCAAGGGGGCCCATATAATATAAATCTAAATCTTCACAAAGGATTCTGTAACTCTACTGGAGAATGGATAACATTCTTTGATCCATCTACACCTATTCATGCTAATTATACAGAGTTCAAAAAACCATCAGCAGTAGTTGAAAACATAACAGATAATGGGTCCATAAATGGCAACCTAGTAATAGGTGTTCATGTAAACGTAACCAATGGAAACGATGGAATCTATAAGATTAATGGTATGCTCCATAGCAGTGAACAAGATGGACATGTATGGATAACGGAAACACGGAATCAAACCAATCTTAATAACGGAACTAACATCGTCAATTTAACATTCAACGGAGATGAAATATACAGTAAAGGATACAACGGTCCATACAGACTTGACATAGAGCTAAAGAGGATAGCCACTGGAGATTGGCTTGGATGGAAAGAATTTGAAACAGATCCACATAATTACACTGATTTCTCACAACCAGGTGCATTGTTCAATGGAACACCCACAGATCAAGGATTTGACTTAGATGGTGATGGATATTACGATTTCCTAAGAGTCTCAATACCAGTTGCTTTCATTGAAAGTGGTAACTATGAGTTATCAGGTGAAATCTTCAAGGAAGATGGTTATGATTGGGAGTGGATAACATGGGCGAATAAACCACTTCCTGAAAAAACAGCTGGTACCAACAGCATTGTGAAAATTGATTTCAATGGAAATGAAATAGCAAACAAAGGTTTTGAGGGCTACTATGGTGTCAATTTATGGTTACGAAACACTGACCAGGGTAAAGATATCGGAAACATTGAGTTTACTACCAATGACTATTATTATGTAAGTAATTTTGATCAACCATCAGTTAGCTTCACAGACGACTCACCAATAAGTGAATCCTTAAGCTCCGATGGAAAATACATTTATGTAAACGTCACAGTAAATTCTTCAGAAATAGGAACCTACTACATACATGCTGATCTACATAAGGTTATATCATATGAGGGATGGGATGACTGGGTATGGTTAACACCAGGTGATGCAGAGGTTACCTTTGATGATATTGGTGAATTAAATGTTTCAGTTCCGTTCTCCACCGCGATGATACAGAGCTCAGGTTATGATGGTTCATACATGGTAAATCTAGAGCTAAAAGATAACAGCTGGATGACATTAGATACAATATTTGATTATGAAACAGGTTCCTATCTCGTAGCAGATTTTGCAGATACGCCTATCTATTTCACTGGTAACTACTCTGATTCGTTATACCCAACTTCCAGCCCTGAATATGTGAAATTAGATGTAACTGTTAACGTAACTGAAGCTGGTACATATAACATTAATGGTGATCTTCACAAGATTTCAGGTTGGAATTGGAATTTTATAGCTGGAAGTGGAATAGATGAGACCTTAAGCGTAGGAGAACAAAATGTTACCCTATATTTTGATGCTGTGGAGATACTTGATAACATAGAAGGTCTTGGACTCAGTGAATTTGGTTCTGGTGAAAACTTTGACATAGATGTATGGGTACGTCGCTCTGGAGAGTGGAGTGATCTAGATCACCTAGGAACTGTACAATCTGAGAATACATATAGTGTTGGAAATTTCACTTCTTCTCTTGGTGCAAATATAGAAAGCGTGGTTGATAATGGATACAATATTACAAATAATAATGAAGCACCTATCTATGAGTATCTTAACGTAACAATTACAGTTAATTTCTCACAAGCAGGGGATTATGAGATATGGTGTGATCTTGGAAAAGATGATGGAGTTAAATGGCATTGGATCGGATGGAAGAACAAATATCAAACAATTAGTGCTCCACAAGTCAAAGATATAACATTGCAATTTAGTGGGGAGCGGATCAACTCTGTTGGGAAAAATGGATCATATAATCTTTATATGGAGATACAGAACCTTGATACTGGTAAAAGGGTAGATAGATATGATGGACAGACAACTATTGCTTATGATTACAATGATTTTGTGGGTTCACAGGTTGGTTTCGTTGATGGCACAGAATCAGCAGTCGGCATAGATACCAATGACGCAGGTGGCGAATATGATTACCTTCTTGTAAGTGTAAATGTTAGTGCTCAGCAGGCATATAGTAATGTGGAACTTCGGGGGGATTTACGTAAACAAGTCATTAATGGCCCTGATCAATGGATATCCTGGGAGAACAATTGGACTAGTTTACCCACTGGTGAATCAACTATAACCCTTCAATTCGATGGTGAAATAATTAGAAACAGCGAGATTGATGGTCCATACCAGGTTAGAATAGAGTTATGGGATATGGATGAATGGAAGCTTTTAGATGCAATTGATCGAATAGATACACCTGCTTATAGTTATGATAACTTCCAGGCTCCCTCTGCATCTTTTATCGAGGTTAACTTTGAGGATTGGGGTAATGATACTGATGATAGTGATAGTAAGTATAACTATTTAGATATAAACTGTTCTGTAAACTGTAATACTGTGGGTACTTATGAGGTGACAGGTGAGTTATTCTATGATATAGGTGGTTGGAAATGGATAGGATGGACCAGTGAATATGTTAGCCTAGCAGTGGGTGTATCAACTGTAAAACTCCAATTTGAGGGTACACAAATCCGTAACAAAGGAATAGATGGAAAGTATAAAGCTAGAATTGAACTAATGGATAGTAGCTGGAGGACAATAGACTCATATGATCCATACATTACAGAGTCATATAACGCTGATGATTTCCAAACTTCTGGAGCAGAGTTTGTAACCGCTAGCGTTGATGACCGAATAAAAGATAGTGGAGATTATCTTGATATTAATGTCACTGTTAGCGTTGCAACAAATGGTACATATTGGATAGGGGCAGATTTACACAGACAAATAGGATGGGATTGGGACTGGATAGCATTCAACAGCAAAGAGCAATATCTAGACAACACCCAGGATTATAATATAACAATACTATTCAGCGGACAAGCAATTCGCAGTAGTGGAATAGATGGTCCATACCATGTGAGACTTGAACTCCGTGATACTACTACATGGACTGAACAAGACTTGATAGAAAAATACACCACGGGCTCTTATCTAACAACTGATTTCTCTGAACCCGCTGTATCATTCATTGAAGATAACTTTGAGGATTGGGGTAATGATACTGATGATAGTGATAGTAAGTATAACTATTTAGAAATCAACGTCTCCCTCAACTGTACAGAAACTGGTACATTTTGGTTGCATGCTGATTTACATAAAAAAACAGACTACAACTGGCAGTGGATAACCTGGAAAGGACAAGACATCGAAATTACTCAGACGGGTGTTCAAACTGTTAAACTTCAGTTTGATGGTGAAACCATTAAAAATAGAGCCATAAATGGTTCTTATTCAGTTAGATTAGAGATCATCAATACGAGTGATTGGACCCGATTAGACACCGTTGAAGAATACAATACCAATACCTATACTTATGGCGAATTCCAGAATGCCTCTATCACATTTGTAGATGCAAACACAGAGGACTGGGGTAACGATACAGATGGAGATGGACAGTACAACTATCTAGATATCAATTTAACAATTAACTGCTCACAAACTGGTACTTATTGGCTTGGAGCAGATCTTAGTAAGATAACTGGGCATACTTGGCAGTGGATAGCTTGGAAAGGACAAGAAATAACAATTAGTCAAACTGGTGAACAAAATGTTAGAATACAATTTGATGGTACTCAACTTAGAAACAAAGGTATCGATGGCCCATACAGTGTAAGAGTTGAGCTTAACTCTGTTGGTGGAACATTTAAACAATACGATGTAATAGATAACCCCCGATATACAACTAGCAGTTACAGTTACACTGATTTTGAGAGCGCAGGAGTAGAACTTGTTGATTTAACAGATACAACCGCTGATGCAATAGTGAATGGAAATTTACAAGTTAACGTATCTGTGAACGCATCGACAACTGGTGGCAAATATGAAATCATCGGTGATTTATTCTATGAATCAGGATACACCTGGGATTGGATAACTTGGACATCTATAAGGAAAGATATCACTAACACAGGGGTTACAACTTTCAAGCTAACATTTGATGGTGGGGATATCTATGAGGCAGGTATCGATGATAATTACAATGTGAGAATTGAACTGCGGAATGTTGGAACAGGTAATCTGATAGATACTATTGAGAAATACACTACTAAACCATATAATAATGAAGATTTCTCAGCACCATCAGCTACCATAGATGATACTGGTGACTATCAAAAAGGTAATGACTTACAAATTAATGTATCAGCTTACTCGGCAGATAGCGATACATATCAAATAAGTGGTGTTTTACATGGCTCAAATTATGAGTTTATTGCATGGACTAGTAATACAACAACGGTGAATGGAGAACAAAATGTTTCCCTGTTATTTGATGGTAGCTTGATAAATAACAGTGGTGTTGATCCTGCAAAAGTATATGTTGAAATGAGGAAGACTAGTAACTGGAAGCTCATGGATAGTTTAGTCAAAGGTTTAGATAACTCATATAACTATGATGATTTCGGTGCTAACGTGGTAATAAACACGAGCAGTGTTTATTCTACAGTATGGGATGATCCAGGTGATGCAGATGGTTATAATGACTCATTGAATTTTTCAGTTAATATAACATTTAGCACAGCAGGTTCCTATAAGATTTCAGCTGGTCTGAAAGATCAAAATGGTACATGGATAACAGGTACAGATCTTGGACTTGACTTCTACAGCGGCCTTGAGACAATTAACCTTTCATTTAGTGGACTCAAAATATACATGAAAGGCTTGAATGGCCCATATACTCTCTCGTTTATCTCTGTTGCAAAATCTGATGGCATGGAGATTGCAAAAGCAAAGAATGCACATACAACAGTTGCATATGATTATGATATATTTGAGCACCCAAGTGGAACAATGGAGCAAGCTACCTTCACAGGTACTTATAGCTCATATGCATGGGATAGCGACAGTGATACTGATTATGATTATCTTGTTGTAAATGTAACGATTTATTCTAGTGCTACTGTTGGCAGTCATGATTACGATCTCTATGGTGATCTGTATTCAAGTGATGGGTCAAAATGGATAGCTGCAGCATCCAATAGCTCAATTTACATAGGGGCGAGTGGTTCTACAGTTGCTACGTTGGAGTTCGATGGATATGACATCTATACTTCATTGATTGATGGCCCCTACCTAGTTGGGTATTTAAGAGTTGGTGCATTAGTTGATACTACTTGGATTTTACTTGACGAAGCTGATGATGCTCATACTACAGCATCATATAGTTACTCTGATTTCGATACCGAGGCACCAATGTCGCCTATTAATGTTACATCAGTGAATGTTTCAAATGATCCATTTAGTCCAAACAATGATGGAGCATATGATAATACTTTAATCACTGTTGTTGCAAATGCTGACCAAACCCTGTATGTAAATATTTACAACTCAACCAATGTGTTAAAACGAACAGGGATGTCATTAAATGAATCAGCATCTGGAACATATACTGCTACATGGCATGGTAAAGATGATACTGATAATGTAGTTGCTGATGATACTCACACAATCAAAGTAACAGATGAGGCTACCGGTGACCAGTCAAATGAGTCCGCGGAGGAGGCTACAACAGTTATGGTTGATACCGCAGCTCCAACTGTTTGCAGCGTTGAAATAAAAAGTGGAGATACTTACACAAATACAACCTCTGTTAATCTTACAACAATAACAGCTACAGATAACTCTAGTACAGAGATGAGATTCAAGAATGCAGGTGGAAATTGGACTTCATGGCAGAACTTCCAGGGCTCCCGCTCTTGGACATTATTCTCAGGTGATGGTTCAAAGACAGTCTATTACGAAGCAAGAGATGTTGCCAACAATACAATATCGTCCCCTGTTAGTGATAGTATAACACTTGATACGACTAAACCAACTGTTAACCTCACTATAACCGGTAAAGGCGATACACCAAGTACTCACACAAATAATGTTAGTGTAACATTGTCGATAACTGGATCAGATGCTACCAGTGGCGTTGAATACATGAAGATATCAAACAATATTGGGTTTGCTGGTGCTAGCTGGGTAGATTACAATACTTCAAAGGAATGGACACTTAACTCTGGTGATGGAGTTAAAACAGTTTACATAAAAGTAAAAGACAGAGCTGGGAAAGAATCAGACACAAGCTCTGATAATATAACACTTGATACAATTGCTCCAACAAGTTTAACAATATCAATAGAATCTGGTCAAACCTACACAAACTCTACTACTGTGACACTTACGCTATCGGCTAACAATGCGACAAAGATGCAGATAAGTAACTACTCAAACTTCACTGGGGCTGCATGGGAATCATATTCAACTTCTAAGAACTGGTCAATCCTTGATGGAAATGGTACAAGAACAGTATACTTCAAAGCAAAAGACACTGCTGGGAACATAGCTACTGCTGTGAACGATACGATAATACTTGATAAAAAAGCACCCGCTATATCCAGTGTATCAAGTAGTGGTGTTTCAACGAGTTCAGCTACAATAACATGGGATACAGATGAAGCAGCTACTAGTTACGTGGAATACGGGACAACAATAAGTTATGGTCTAAATACAACTTTGAACACGACTAAAGTTATGAGCCATTCTGAAACCTTAACAGGGTTATCGTCTGGTACCACATATCACTATCGTGTTAAATCTAAGGACTCTGCTGGAAATGAAAAAACCTCATCAGATGATACATTTACTACAACCAGTGGTGGAGATACCACACCACCAGATGCAATAACTGGTTTAGCAGTATCTGACAAAATAAATGCGGAAAGAACTCTTACAATCTCTTGGAACCAGTCAAATGCCCCAGACTTTGCTGGATACTACATATACCGAAAGGCTAATGCTTCATTTATAAATGTTTCAGCATCAGGTGTACAAAAAATCAAAACTATAACTAGTAGAACTACGACTACTTATGATGATAACACATCAGTTGATGATTATACATATCATTATGCTGTAGTAGCGTTTGATACTGCGTCACCACCAAACTATAATCAGACGGTTACAAGTGTATCTGGTACCTCGATAGATGATAAAGCACCAACAACAACTGATAACATTGACCCCGGATGGTATACAACAGAAAAAACTGTTATCCTAACAGCAACAGATAACGGAAAAGGGGTGGACGCTACTAAGTGCAAGATATATCCATATGGTGGAAACGCATCTAGTTATTCATATTCAAACTATACAATGCCGTTCACTGTTGGAGGAGAAAACACATACTCTGATGGTAGATGGAACATTTCATACTACTCGGTTGATGCCAATACTACTCCTAATGTGGAAAGCTTGAATAATGTAACATTGAAGGTGGATACAGTTGATCCAAGTACAAGTGATAACGCGCCTGTGGGATGGCAGACTTCTAGTGTATCTGTTACTTTAACATCAGTTGATGCCACAAGTGGTGTCAATAAGATATATTACACTAAGGATGGTAGTACACCTACTATTGCTTCATCACAATACAGTTCGCCGATATTATTCAGCTCTGATGGTAATAAAACTTTGAAGTATTTTGCAAGAGATAATGCAACAAATAGTGAATCAGTGAAAACTACTAATATGCTGATTGATGCTACACGTCCTACATCAAGTATAAACGCTTTATCTACCTACAGTACAATTCCATTCAATGTTACATGGGGTAGTAGTGATGCTACAAGTGGTATTAAGAATGTAACAATACAGTATAAGAATGGTTCGGGTAGTTGGACAGATTGGCTAACTGGACAGGCTGAATTAGGAACTGCTTCGTTTACAAATGGTGCTGTTGGCTACACATACTACTTTAGATCAGTTGCAATAGACAATGCATCTAACCAGGAAAACGTTACAGGTTATGATGCGTATACAACTGTTTTA
This sequence comes from uncultured Thermoplasmatales archaeon, assembly GCA_964527715.1. Lineage (GTDB taxonomy): Archaea > Thermoplasmatota > E2 > DHVEG-1 > DHVEG-1 > CAZGOD01. The sequence goes on from CAZGOD010000003.1 coordinate 33,018, forward strand.
ACAAGTGTTCTAGATGTAGATATTACTTCGCCCGTGGATGCTACTGATGGATTATCCGATGGCTTGATTCACGTGAGTGGAACAATTACGATAACTGGTACGGCATCAGGTGCTAACTTTACAAAATACTGGCTTAACTACTCAGCAGATCAGATCAATTGGACGAACATTGCAAATGATACAACACCAGTGCTAGACGGTACTCTTGGAATCTTAGACACAACTGGTTTATCCGATGGTAGTTACACTGTTGAGTTAATGGCGGTAAATGTTACATCTAATAACTCCATTAACATCACTATACTAGTTGATAACACAGCACCTAATATTACCTCTGGACCGTCGACTAGTAATATAGATACAAATTCAGCGAAAATCTCTTGGAATACAAATGAGTCAGCTAATGCTACGGTTGAATATGGAACAACTACAGCTTATGACTCAACGAAATCAAGCTCGCCATTATCATTCGTTACTTCTCATTCTGAAACATTGACAGGTCTATCAGATGATACAACTTATCACTATCGAGTGCTATCTTATGACAAAGCAGGTAACATGGTTAACTCCTCTGATAAAACGTTTACAACTGAGTCTGAAGACGGAGGTGAGATACCACCAGGTGGTTATACCGGTGATGATGGTTCTGATGTGACTGCTGATGCAGGTGGACCATACTCAGGTTATGTTGGTGAAGCAATAGACTTCGATGGATCAAATAGTGAAGGAGCAATAATAACTTATACCTGGGACTTTGGAGATGATAGTACGGAAACTGGTGAAACAGTAACTCATAGCTATAGTGCTGCTGGAACATACACAGTCACATTAACAGTTGAAGATGAAAATGAGACAACAGATGATGATGAAACAACAGTTACAATAACAGAAGCACCAGATACAACACCACCAACAGTATCAAATGTTTACCGAAAACCAACAAAGGCAGATAGTACAGACACAGTAAAGATTTATGCAACAGTTACAGACGACTATGGAATAAAATCAGTTACACTCTACTATGATGATGGGACAACTGAAAACTCTGCGGAAATGACAGTATCTAGTGGAGATATCTACAGAACCTCAATAGGTCCATTCTCGGTTGGTACAACAGTTGAGTATACTGTGGAGGCATATGATTATTCAAACAATGACGGTCGATCTGGTGAACAAAGCTTTACAGTTGTAAATCCACCAACAGTTATCACCGTAGATAACCTTTCCATTGGTGAAACACAAGAAATAACTGAGGATGAACTGGAGGGAACAGATCTCGTCGGAGTCAAGGTTAAATCTGGCAAGGATCTTAAAGATATAGAAATAATAGTAGAACAACTTGAGGAGGGAGAAGTAGAAGGCAAACCAACAGTGGATAACGATACTTATATCTATGGTTATCTAGAAATAAATGTTACAGCTGAAAATCAGACACTAGCAGATGAGGATATAGAAATCACAATATTATTCAAAATTGAACTAGAATGGTTAGATGAGAACGATATCGACAAAGAAAAAGTTGTGTTGAAGAGATTGAAAGATGGTGAATGGCTTGATCTTCCGACAACTTATCTGGTAGGGCAGGATAATGATACACATGCATATTATGAGGCTATAGCTACGGGTACATCAACATTTGCGATAGTAGGGAGTAAGGTCACTGAGATTTCAAAACCAACAGATGACGGAGAAGATCAACCACTACCATGGCCAATGATCATAGTGGGAATAATAGTAGCAATGATCTTGTTGATCGCGTTCCTCTTCAAAACAGGATACCTGTATATTGAACACGAGGAAGAAATTAAACAACCGAAACCTGAGCCTAAACAACCAGGAAAGAAAACTAGTAAATCAAAAACAAGTAAAACTAGTGGTAAGAAAAAGAAATAGAGAATAATTAAACCCCATTCTCTTTTTTTTCTTTTTTTGTGATATAACTTTTATATAACCCTTTTGTGTTTGTCATAAAAAAAGGGAGGCAGAAATGTTATGGGAGATTTAGATTTAAAAATCATAGAAATTGATAAACCCGTGGATATGAATTTTATACTAGGGCAGACACATTTTATTAAATCAGCTGAAGATATTTATGAGGCGATGGTTAACTCTGTGCCTAGTGCAAAGTTTGGAGTTGCATTTTGTGAGGCTAGTGGGGCATGTAAAATACGTGTTGAGGGGAACGACCTAAGTCTTAAGAAATTAGCTGAGAAAAACGCTATGAGCATTGGAGCGGGTCATACCTTCATTGTTTTCATGAAAGATTGCTTCCCTTTGAATGTTCTTAACGCGATAAAAAATCTCTCTGAGGTTTGCTCTATTTATTGTGCTACAGCGAATCCAACAAAAATAGTTGTAGCAGAATCAGAGAATGGTGGTGAAAAAGGCCGTGGTATCCTTGGAGTAGTTGATGGTTTTGTTCCAAAAGGAGTGGAGAACAAGGAAGAGTTTGAGTGGCGGAAGAAATTCCTACGTGATATAGGTTACAAACTATAGTTTTTAGTGTCCATGTTTACCTAATAATGGTACGAAGGCGCATCCACCTAGATCCTTTGTCGTGATTTTGCTTCCTTTTTTTTCTAATAGTTGTAGGTTACATATCATTTTTCCAACTGGTATGAGTAGTTTTCCATTGTCTTTGAGTTGATCTATTAATGGTTGTGGGATTTTGGGTGCAGCGCAGGTTACATAAATGCTATCATATGGTGCAAATTGTTTTAATCCCTCTGATCCATCACCTGTTATTACTGTGACATTTTTTATACCTGTTTTTTGTAGGTTTTTTTGTGCTTGTTCAACTAAATCTTGGAATCTTTCAACTGTGTAAATGTGTCCCTCTGATCCTACTAGTTTAGAGACAATGGCAGCGTGGTAGCCTGATCCTGCTCCTATTTCTAGTATTTTTTCTCCTTTTTTGATGTTTAGCGCTTCTACCATTATTGCTACCATGTGTGGTGCAGATATTGTTTGCCCGTTTCCAATTTCTAGTGGTGTATCAACGTAGGCATGTTTTTTTAGGTAATCTGGGACAAAGTTTTCACGAGGTGTTTCTAAAAAAGCTTTTTCTATGTTTTCATTTTGTATTCGTCTTTCTCTCTTTAGCATTTCAACTAATGTTTTCCTATGATTCTTGTATTCCATGTTTTTTTCTGAGTTTTTAAATGTTTAACTGGGTTATTAATATTAATCTATGTTATGTTTTTTATATAGTGACTTTGTTTCCTCGTTTGTTGATTTATGAGGAAGAAAGCAGTTGTTGCTCTTGGTGGTAATGCTCTGGTTAAAGATGGTCAGGAGGGGAATATCCATGAGCAGTTTGCTAATACCCGTGAGGTTTCGAAGCATATTGTTAGGATAATTGAGGATGGTTGGGATGTTGTTATAACTCATGGTAATGGTCCTCAGGTTGGTGCTTTGCTTCTTCAGAATGATATTGCTCGTGATGTTACTCCTGCGATGCCTCTTGGTGTTTGTGTCGCTGAGAGCGAGGGTTTAATTGGTTATATGATTCAGCAGTGTTTGTCTAATGCTTTGAAAAAAGCATGTATTGATAGACCAGTGGTTACGCTCCTTACCCAGGTGTTGGTTGATGAGGATGATCCTTCTTTTTCTAATCCTACGAAGCCTATTGGTCCATATTATAGTGATGATGATGTTGAGGAGCTACAGGGTGAGGGGTATCAGGTTAGGAAACAAGCTGATGGTTGGAGGATAGTTGTACCCTCACCTGATCCGAAATCTATAGTTGAGGGTGAAATAATTAAGAAAATGCTTGATGATGATATTGTTGTTATCGCATCTGGTGGGGGTGGTATGCCTGTTATTGAGAAAGAAGGCTGGGGTCTTGATGGATCAGAGGCTGTGATTGATAAAGATCTCGCCTCTGAAAGACTTGCTGAGGCTATAGGTGCAGAGGTTCTCTTGATTTTGACTAATGTGGAAAAAGTGTTCCTCAACTATAAAAAGTCAGGTGAGAAACCTCTTGATAAGGTCTCTCTAAAAGATTTGAAGAAATATTATGATGAGGGACATTTTCCACTGGGTAGTATGGGTCCTAAGATTCTTGCTGCTATCAGGTTTCTTGAATCTGGTGGTAAACGGGCTGTTATTTCTCATGTTGATAAGGGATATGAAGCATTAAATGGTGAAACTGGTACAAATATCATAGAATAGTTCTCATTGTGAAAACACATTTCTTTTCGTACAACTCTGAATCACATAATGGGCATTTCCTACCGATGGGATGCATTGTTTTACTGCCTAATATTCAACTATTTTTTAAGTCTTATTTCTTCTTAATCCTTTTAATTAAAATGTGGGCTGTAATCAATGCGAGGAATATGAGGATGAGAATTGGTATTATTATTTCAATTCCTATTACTGAGAGTCCTCTGCTTTCAACGCTAACAGTTAGATATTCAGGTTCACCTTGAATATTTGTGTCATCTGCATATTTTGGTGTTATCTTGACTCTTATGATTGCATCATCATCATGATATCCGAAACCTTTTGGAGGTCTAACAGTGAGATATACCTTTCCTGTTGATCCGCTACCGGTTTCTAATACGATGTTGTCATTGATAATAGCTGACCAGCCTTCTGGTAGACTGTCGTAGTCTATCTCGAAGAATACTTTTGTTCTAGCGTTACCCATATTAGTTATATCAACTTGAAACTCAGCGGTATCCATTGGACCTATTATCTTATTATTCGTTTGAGGAACTGGGCTAATTAATGCACGATATGCTGGTTTAAATGATAATGAGAATGTTTGTTCCATTCCATCAATTGGACCAATTGTGGGTACTGTAGCTCTAACGTAAATTACTCCTTGTTCATAGGCAGGTGCATCTTCATCAAGTGAAAGTTCAATTCTCACATCATACTCTGATTCATAACCAACATGTCTTGGTACATTAGCTGTGACTGTGTCTTTTGTGAGTTGAACAGTAGCCCATTCCGGATAATTAACAAGTTCAAGTTTGATATCAACGGTTCTACCGGCGTACATTGAATATATTAATCCGTCTCCGAAAAGACCGCCTTTAGTGACAGTGTAGCTGACTACTAAGGTATATGGTCTTAGATCTTGTTTAGGTTCAATTGGATCAGGTTGACCTGTTGCATTTTTCCAGTTGAGATTAATTACACTGCTTAAACCTATAATAGCACCATCATCAGCAGGGGTTACAGGAAACATTACAACAGATAAACTGATTAGCAATATTCCTATTACCACAGTAGTTTTTATATTTTTGAATTTTTTCTTCATTTTTTATCACCTATTTTTTTTATATCATTTTGGGGTTAGTGAGGGGGTGGTGGAAGAGGTTTATTTTGATAGGAATAGGACTAGTGTTCTGCCGAAGAATACCCTGCCACGTACTGTTTCTGTGTCCTCGCCTGCTGTCACAGTTATTTCGATGGGGCCTATCCAGCTGAGGCTAAAATGTATAAATGCTTGTCCACCGGCGGGGGATTAACTCAATAGTATCGTTAAAAGTAAAATCCAGTATTCTAAATAGTCTATGTTTCACGTTAATACTTACTATTACATCAGATGCATTGGCCTCTCCTTCGTTTATGATTCCTATGAGAACCGTGGGCATTTTTCTGAATAAGAGTCTATTAATTGCTCTGATTCTCCCTATTTGTATATCTGGTTCTCCTTCTGCTGTTGCTGTTATTGATAAAACAGGGAGTAATACCAGCATACATACTAGCGTTCCAATTATTTTTCTTTTCATTTTCATGTTTTTTTCACCCTTATTTATATTTGTGTTGGTTGAGCAAATATATGTTGCGACCTGTTGGTAATCAAAAAATTGGAATCTGATGTGTTTTCAGCTAAAATGTTCTTTATAGGTCCTTAAAAAACATAATGATAAAATTTATACCAATTTTTAATTATTTTGAAATAATTTATTCCAAAAAGCTTTTTATACTAACATATACTAATATAATATTATATGACAACTATAAGCCATATTGTAACTAAGCTAGTAGATGAAAGGATATATCTCTACGAAGCATTAAGTAAAAAAATCGCCTCCTATGGATCAGTTGCAAAGAGACTAAAACCAGAGATAGAAAAAGAACTAGGAAAAGAAGTAGAACATACTGCTGTAGTAACTGCACTAAGGAGATACGCTGAAAAAATAAATACAAAATCTAGGGATATAACTTTTGATACAAAATACTCAGAAATTAACTTAAAAACGCATATAATAGATATAAACGTGCTGAAAACTCAGGATTTATTTGATAAATTAAAAAGATTTTATGATTTAATCGATTTTGAAAAAGGAGACATATTACACGTTATTTACGGAAGAACACATGTTGCTATTGTAACTAATGCGCGTTATAAACAAAAAATGTTAAACTTGTTACAAAATCAAAAAATCAAAAAAACTGAGGAAGATCTTGTAGCCTTAACTTTTACTGTAGGTAGAGAACGTATTGAAAAACCAGGGGTATTATTTAAAATTACAAGGAGTTTAGCATGGGAAGACATAAACATAGTGGAGATAATTTCAGTTGATCTTGAGGTTACGTTTATTATAGATAAAAAAGATGCTATTAAGGGATATAAAGCATTAGAAAGACTTATTGTTCAATAAAAATGAAAGAATAGTTTTTATTAAACACCTCCGTATATCGGTCTTTAAGATTCTATGGATACATCAGATATAGAGAAACAAATCAAAGATATAGAAGATGAGATTTTTAATACTCAGAAAAATAAGGCTACTGAGCATCATGTTGGTAAGTTGAAGGCTAAACTTGCTCGTCTTAGAGATGAGGTTGATAAACGGAAAAGCACTGGTGGTACGGGTAAGGGTTTTGCTATTAAGAAACAGGGTGATGCAACTGTTGGTTTGATTGGTTTTCCTAGTATTGGTAAGAGTACTCTTTTGAATCGTTTAACTGATGCTAGTAGTCGTGTGGGTTCTTATGATTTTACAACGTTGGATGCGATCCCTGGTATGATGAAGTATAATGGTGCACGTGTTCAGATTTTGGATATGCCGGGTCTTATCTCTGGTGCTTCTGAGGGTAAAGGTCGTGGACGTGAAGTTTTGTCAGCTGTTAGAAATGTTGATCTTATTTTGTTTATGATTGATGCACAGCATGAGGGTCATCTAAGTTTGATGGCTGAGGAGCTTTTTAAGGCGGGTTTACGTTTGAATCAGAAAAAGCCTGATGTGGTTGTTAAAAAAACTGGTGAAGGTGGGATAAGTGTTACTTCTACTACGAAGCTTAGTCATTTGAATGAGGATATTGTTAAGTCTATTGCTTCTGAGTATGTTATTAATGCGGATATTATTATTCGTGAGGATGTGACTGAGGAGCAGTTGATAGATGTTTTTTTGGAGAGTAGGGTTTATGTGCCTGGGTTGGTCATTATAAACAAGGTTGATCTTTTAACTGAGAAGGAGCTTCAGACGAGGATTCAAAGTGTTAAACATAAGGGTTGGAAGGTAGTGCCTATTAGTGCGAAGGATGGTACTGGTTTGAATAAATTACAGGAGAGTATTTTCTCGGAGCTATGTTTTATCCGTGTTTATATGAAACCTATGGGTAAAAAAACCGATTTTGATGAGCCTCTTATTTTGAAAAAAGGTGACACTGTGGAGGATGCTTGTCGTAAACTTCATAGGGAGTTCAAGGACAAGTTTAGGTATGCATCTGTTTCAGGCCCCTCTGCTAAACATGATATTCAAAAAGTGGGTCTTGACCATGAACTGGTGGATAGTGATGTTCTCACTATTGTTATATCTCGTTAGTTTTTGAGTAGTTTCTTAGCTTTTCTTACAATATGTTTGCTGTTTAACTCATATTTTTCAAGCAAGTCTGCGGGGTCTCCGCTTTCACAGAAGATATCTCTGATTCCCAGTCTATAGAATTTTGTGCAGATGTTTTTTTCTGCGATTAGTTCTGCTACAGCTGCGCCTAGTCCACCTATTACTGAGTGTTCTTCTGCGGTGATTATCGCGTTGGTTTCTTTTGCACATTGTGTTACTAGTTTTTCATCTAGTGGTTTAATGGTATGCATGTCTATAATGCGAGCTTTTATTCCCTCTTTTTTCAGTGTTTCCTGGGCTTCTAGTGCTGGTTCTACCATTGTTCCACAGGCGATAATTGAGATATCTGATCCATCTATAACTGTCATTCCTTTACCAATTTGTATGTTGTTCAGATCATTTTTTTTCTCATAGATTAGTGGCGCGTTTGCGCGTCCTACACGTGCGTACATGGGTCCTTTTTTTGTTGCCATGAGTTTTACGAGTTCGCGGGTTTGTGTGGCGTCGCTGGGTGCTATAACTGTCATATTTGGTAGAGCACGCATGAGTGCTATGTCTTCTATCATCTGATGGCTGACACCGTCTTTGCCAACGCTAATTCCTCCATGTGTTGCGAAAATCTTGACATTGGCTCTTGAGTAGGCTATGTCTAGTCTTATTTGGTCGTATACTCTTCCTGTGGCAAAAACAGCGAAGGTGCTAACGAAGGGTAGTTTTCCACATGATGCTAGTCCTGCTGCGGTGGTTATCATATTGGCTTCTGCTATTCCCATTTCAAAAAATCGTTCTGGGTATTCTTTTGCGAACATGATGGTTTTTGTGGATTTGCTAAGATCTGCGTCTAGTACTACGAGGTTAGGATGTTTTTTTCCTAGTTCTACTAGTGTTTCACCGTAGGCGTTCCGGGGGTTTACCATTTTTTTACTCAAGGTAGGGCCTCCAGTTTTTTCTGTATTAGGTTTAGTTCTTCTATTGCTAGTTTGTATTCCATTTCGTTTGGTGGTACACCATGGAAGTCTACGTTGTTTTCCATGAAGGAAACTCCTTTTCCTTTGACTGTGTGTAGTACTATTAGTGATGGTTGTTTTTTGTGTGCATCTGCTTCTTTGAGGGCTTTGATTATTTTTTCTATGTCATGTCCCTCAGTTTCTATGACGTTCCATCCGAATGCGCTCCATCGGTCTCGTACTGATTCAAGGCGTAGTACGTCCTCTGTGCGCCCGTCGATTTGTAGATAGTTTCTATCTATCATAGCGGTTATGTTGTCTAGTTTGTAGTGTGATGCTGATGCTGCTGCTTCCCAGATTTGTCCTTCTCCTGTTTCACCGTCTCCCATCATAGCGTAGACTTTGTAGTTTTTTTTGTCTAGTTTACCTGCTAGGGCGACACCGTTGGCGAAGGATAGGCCATGGCCTAGTGAGCCTGTGGATGCTTCCACACCTGGTACGTATGTGCATACTGGGTGTCCTTGTAGTTTACATTCAATTTGTCTTAGATTTTTTAATTCTTTTATATCAAAATAGCCGCATTCTGCTAATGCTGCGTATAGGACAGGGGCAGCATGGCCTTTGCTAAGTATGAACCGGTCACGGTCTGGGTCGTAGGGTTTTTCTGGGTTATGGTTCATATGGTTGAAGTATAGTGCTACGAGTGCTTCCACAGCTGATAGTGATCCACCTGGGTGACCTGATTTAGCCCTGTACAACATTTCAATTATGTGTTTCCTTATTTTAACAGCGATTAAATTTAATTCATTAATGTCTGTTGTTTTGAAATGTTTCATTTCTTTTTGGCTCCCCTCAAAATAAGGAACAGTGGACAATTTTTTCCGAATGCTTTTAGCTTCTAAATACTTTTTGTAAATTTCACTTAGATTTTCTGTTTCTTTGTATGTTTTTTATGATGACGTGAAATTTCATATAAATCATTGTATATTTGTGGTTTAATATCGCGTAGTACTGGGCGGTTAGCTCTCGCGGTTTTAATCTTCTTAGGATCAAAGTCGAAGGTTATTGTGCTTTCTTTGAAATAAGGTGCTCGTTTTACTAGGTTCCCCATGGGGTCATATGCTTGGGATCCACCCCAGAATACTAGGTCCTCCTGGGTTCCAACAAGGTTAACATAGACGAAGTAGACGGTGTTCTCAAGGGCACGAGCTGGCATGAGTGTTTCAAAATATTTTCTATTTGGTTGAGGTGTCGCTGAGATACAGATGATCATGTCAGCGCCGAGTAGAGAGTAGGCTTTACAGAGCTCTGGGAAAAATATGTCGTAACAGACTATTAAACCAATTTTTCCAAATTTTGTATCGAAGACCTCTAGGTCTTCTCCTTCGTCGAAGAATATTTTTTCTTCAAAAGGCCCAAATGTTGGTAAAAACCATTTATTATATGTGTTGACCTTGCCATCTGGATGTACTAGAACTGCTGAGTTGTGTATAAGTCCTTTTACTTTATCGTCCTTCAGGGGCATTCCGAAGACTATGTATGAGTTAGTATCTTTAGCGATTTTTTTCATGTGTTTTATTGATGGTCCGTTTTTTGTTTCCGCTAGGTTCCGTAGTTCATCTTTGCATCTGTAACCTGTTAGTGTTATTTCACCGAAAATGTAGAGGTCTGCTTTGGTTTTTTTGATGTGTTTCTCCATGGTTCGTAGGTTTGCTTTTTTATCTGCAATTTTTGGTCTCATTGAGATTAAAGCGATTTTCATTGTTTTACCAGAAAAGCGAATATTAACTGTTTTTATAACTTTATTGATACTGATTATTTTTTTCATAAAAAAATATGTAAGAGGCACCCCCTCGTTTTTTTATAAAACCGATTTGAGAGATGGGAATGGGATGCTCCTTTTGAGGCACCTCTTTTTTTTGCGTTCCGGGGGAGGAATGCTTCATTTAGTGGGAAATTTTTTTTGTGATATGCAGGATATTTCCTTCCTCACCTTTCTGCAATGCATTAGCGCATTGCAATACCCCTTATATGGTTTTTAGTATTTAAATATTTCGCTCTTTGCATGGCATAAGTGATAATCAATAGAGAAATGCATAAATAGCTATCAAAATATACTGAATCAATGGATGGTTACCAGCGGGAAATCTCTCTTATACAAAAAATTCTCAAAGAAAACCCTAAGGGTATGACAGTTACAGACATATCAAGAAAAATAAAAATCAACCGAAACTCAGTGGCAAAATACCTTGATGTAATGAGAATATCTGGGCGAGTAGAGATGATAACATTTGGGCCCGCGAAAGTATTTTTCCCATCAAGACGTGTTCCATTATCTAATCTTTTGAATTATCTCTCAGAGTATATCCTAGTGTTTGATAAAGACCTGAAAATTACGATGATAAATGATTCATTCCTAGGTTTTTTAAAAACTAAAAGAGAAAAATTAATTGGTGAAACAATTAGAGAGACTATCCTCCCGATTTTTCAAGAAAACTCTAATCTCTCAATAGCGGTTGGCGAAGCTCTTGAGGGGAAGGTTTTTACAAAAGAAGTTGATTTTACTAGTGAGGATGAAGGTATTTGTTTTAAAGTGAAGGTTATCCCTGCGGCTTTCCGTGATGGTCGTTTTGGAGTTGCTCTTGTTATAAAAAACGAAAATGATTAACTATAGAAATAATTAAAAATAAGGAATAAAAGTTTTTTAGATTGTTAATACTTCGGCTAGGAGAGGTATCGTTATCAGTGTAATAAGTGTTAATATCGAGTTTGTTTTAAGATCAAAAGTTCTAATCCATTGAAGTATAGCTAATATAATAAAAGCTAGTATAATCATTACAATAAAATTTAGCCCTATTGCGCGTAGTGCTAGGCTTAAATTTGCACCGGGTTTCATCGCATATTTAATATATCCCCATACTGTAGCGAAGAAAGCTAATAGCCCAATTGTTATTTGTGCTTTTGTTAGATCTTGCATGTTTAGTTGTCAGTGTTTTTCTGTTTATAAAACTTTTTAACAAAAAATTGATTATATGCTCTGTGAAAAAGTTTCATTATAACAGTTTTTGTATTGAGCTTCATTCTGAGGTTTATGAGCCTGCTGAGGATACATTTCAGCTTCTAGAATCTATAGCTGTAAAGAGTGGTGATAGGGTTTTTGAGGTTGGTACGGGCTGTGGAGTTATTGCTCTTGAATGTGCTCGTTGTGGTGCAGATGTTATTTGCTCGGATGTTAACCCTTTTGCAGTGGAACTTGCTGGTCGTAATTACTCGATAAATCAGTCTATTATTAAGGGTGGTTTTGAGGTTAGAATGGGTGATCTTTTCAATGTGATTAAACTGGGTGAGTGTTTTGATGTTATAGTTTTTAATCCTCCTTATCTCCCAACAGAGGAGGGTGATCGTGTTGGTGGTTGGTTTGATGTTGCGACTGATGGAGGGGTGGATGGTCTTGTTGTTATTGAGCGGTTCATAGGTGGGTTAAAAGATTATGTAAAACCGGGTGGTCGTGTTTATTTTGTTTTTAGTTCTCTAGCTAGTAGGAGCAGGTTAGAATCGATTCTTGGTGAAAATGGTTTAGATGCAGGTGTTGTTTTAAGTCGTGTTTTTAATGATGAGAAAATTGATATTTATTGTATTAATTTTTAAAAAAATGTTTTGTTTTTTTTATAGTTCAAATATTTCTAGGTATAGTGCTTTTCCATTTATTTCGCAGTATTGATCAGGCTGGTTTGCGTTGAGGGTTCTTTCTCCTTTGAAGAAGAATGTTACTATTCGATGGTTTCCGGTTACGTTGAATTCTCTGAGCCCTAGATATGATTCGCCTGTGGTGTTTGCGTCTGATGGTTCTGTGTTGTAGTCTATTGATATGAAATACATGTCGAACAGTAGTATTGGTTCGTTTGCGGTGCATACTCCTATTCCGCTTGAGTTGATTTTGGTGCATAGGAAGTGTTTGTTTGTTTCTTCAAGGTATGTTGTTTTTGTTTTTTGTATTGCTGTTGCTATGTTTATAGTTGCTAGTATTAGTATTATTGTTATTGTTGTGATTATTAGTTTCTTTTTCATAGTTTCACATTAATAATTTTACCTATATAAATATATAGTGTGTTAATAATTAATAAAACTATTGCTATCCCTTAGAACTCGTATTTCTCATCAAAAATATTATTCAAAATAAAACTTCTAACACATTCAAGATCAGAATCCAAATAAACAGCACCAATTAAAGCCTCCAACGCATTTGCAAGATTAGTAGGATTCTGATTACCATTTTGCTTAATCTCACCACGGCCAAAAAACAAGAACTCCCCAAGTCCCATCTTTTCTGCTTTCTCCGCGAGGAAACTATTATTCACAAGCCTACTACGTCTACGAGTAAGCTCACCCTCTGAGAAATACTTATTCGCCCGGTATAGTTGCTCAGCGACTACCATGCCAAGGATACTGTCACCTAGGAACTCCAAGCGTTCGTTAAACTCAACAGGGTTTATTGCTTCAAACGCATATGTTTTATGAGTAAGAGCATTCCTTAGTAGCTTCGGGTTTTTGAACTTGTAATTTATCTGTTTCTCAAGTTCATCAAATTTTTTCTCGCACATAAAATTGCATCTCGGTATAGGTTAATCATTTTTAATATCTGTTATACTTACATATTTTAGTATTTGTTCTCCAATTTCAGCATCATCTAAAGACCGAATTAGATCATCCTTGTTTTTGAAGGGTCTCTTCGCCATTAACCTTATAGCTCTTTTTTTACCAACACCTGGTAACGCCTCAATTGTTTCCCTCTGAACCTGGTTGATATCAGTGGGGTAGGGTAGCCCAGTTATAGACCTGTACCCGTAGTCAATGATTTTTACATCAAGAAACCGTTGTAAAGATAAAACTCCGGGTATACCTATGAGCAGTGGATAACTGCCTATTTGTCTACCAAAAGTAGTTTTACCATCATGTTTCTCAGTGTAAACACTGGTTAGAACCGTGTCCTTTGGTAATAGTCGTTGTAGCATGGGTCTTTCAATGTTTTCACGTGTTTTTCTTTTAAAACGTTTGAATAATTGTTTGTTTTTTGATACAATACGGTTTCCTTTTTCATACATCCTAGTGCCAGGTATAGGTATTATTTGACGGAGGTTGATACGTCTGAGTAATAGGTTTTTGTCTAGTATTTTTTTTAGAAAATTGTAGTTTAGTTGAAACGTTTTTTTTGTTTCTCCCTCCAAGCCGAAGACAAAGTTTAAACCTGGAAGTAGCTCCGGCATACCATTATTTCCTCGTTTGGAGCCAACCTTGTTTAGAAGTTTAATAGCAGTGATTACTTCTTCTTCTGTTGCTTTGAGGTTATTCTTTTTTATAACCACTGGGTCAACGCTTTCTACTCCTAGGGCTGCTACATCCCCGGGTGTATGATGTTTTACTATGGTTTTAGCGATTTCTCTGCATTCCTCTGGGTATCTAGCTAGTATTCCTGGGTTGGCGTTGTCGATATGTAGTGTTTTTAGATATGGTGCTATGTTTCTTATTCCTTTGAAGAGTTTTTTGAGCGCCTCGGGGTTTGGCTTCGGGAATTCCTCTGTTTGCGCGTTTTTTGCCATATAGGAGAATATGCATGGTTGGTTTCCAATGCGGAAATGCCTAACTCCGTTGTTGTATAGGTTTTGTATTTCGTCTAGGATGTCCTGTGTTGGTCGGAAATCTGGTGGTCCTTTGCTTGGTTCACTGCAGAATGAGCATCCACCTGTTATGCTTCGTGGGCAGCCCCTGTATGTTTCAATTTCGCATATCAGGTATTGTGGGTGGAAGGGGTGTTGATTAGTTATTTTTGATCCTTTTATAGCATAGTCTCGTATCGTGTGTGCGTTTTGTCTGCATTTTGTGGGGTCTATGTTTTCTATGTTGAGATTATTCTCCAGTAGTTCGGGTATTACTGTTTCTCCGTCACCTGGTATTATTAGGTTGAATATGTCCTGGACTTGGGTGGTGTTTATGGTTTGTTTTCCACCTGATATGCCAAAGCCATGTCGTGCTGCGGGTCCTGTTAGTATTTTCAAGGGTCTTGTTAGGTTTTTTAGAAATTTGTTGAGTTCGTTTGGGCTAACTGGGTAGCCTGAAAGGTATCTACCGGGTACTGATGTCCCGGCTATAACTATTGTTAGATCTGTTTTTGATATTTTTTCTAATAAATTGGTGTTGTTTCTTATTTGGTCGATGGTCAGGTAGTTGATTTTTGTGTTTTTACTGTGGTTCCATATGGCTCCTGCTATGTAACGGGGGTAGGGGCTGATGTATGGTGGTACGCCTAGGCATGTAGGTTCGTCAATATATCCATCGATTATTGTAACATTTAACATTTTTAGTTGTATTAAAAAATCAATTTGTTATATATGTATTTTTTTAGGTTAAGAAAGTTATTTAAGTTGTTATCTGATTATGAAAAACTATAGTTTATTTTAGGAGAGTTGGGTAAGTATGGATGAGTTTAATCAAGATGTGAATATGTCAAGAGCTGAGAATGTTCAGAGGGTTACAACGGGTATTGGTCGTCTTGATGAGTTGCTATCTGGTGGTCTTCCGGATAATAGTATAACACTTGTTTCTGGTACACCCGGTTCCGGTAAAACAATCCTGTGTTTTCATTACTTGTGGAATGGTTTGAATAATGGTGAGCGTTGTCTTTATCTTACATCTGATGAGAGAATTGAGAACATTTTGAAACAAGGTAGTGAGCTTGGTTTTGATTTTAAAGCTGCTAGTGACCGTGGTGATCTAAAAGTCATGTACCTTGATTTGGATAAACCTGATGTTCATAAAGAGATGGAGAATGAGATTAGAACTGGTAACTATACCCGGGTTGTACTTGATTCACTTACACCAGTTTCTGAGGTACCCGTATGGATGAGTGGTGTCCATGAGATAATACCCTCGGAGGGAGCTGTTCAAACACAGAGGTTCCCAGCTGGTTCTATTTCTGCGACTCGTATGCATATCCGCCGGATAATAGGTATGATTAGTAAGGAAAACTGTACCGCTATGATAACATCTGAGGTACCTGAGGGTAGCCGTAGTCTCTCGCGTGATACAATTTCTGAGTTCCTAGTCGATGGTATTATTCTGATGGATTTGGATATAACTATGGATCGTAGAAAGCTTACAGTTCGTAAGATGAGGGCAACAAATCATACGTTGAAACCACAGGATATACAGATTACAGAAGGCGGTATTAAATTCGTATAGAATTGAGATCTTAGCTAAGATTTGGAATTTGAACGATAGTTTAATATAGTGTTTTTTGTTACTCCAGTTATAGTTCAAAAAAGTGAACATATGTTCGAAAAAGCGAATTTAACTCCGTTGGGTATGTTGATACTTACATTCCTAGCTCGCAATCCAGATGGAGAATTTTATCTACGAGAAATCGCAAAAACCATAAAAGGAAGTGTTGGTGGCACTCATAAAGTTTTAAAATCATTACATAAAATGGGTTTTGTAACAGTACGAAAAAGTGGAAAAAACTTATACTACCAAGTAAACGATATGAATCCTTCGATAAAACATTTCAAAATTTTTGTAACAATAACAGAGCTAAATATGATACTTGATAGCATAAAAGATAAATCAGATAAGATTGTTCTCTTTGGAAGCTGTGCAACTGGAGAAGATACGGCTGATAGTGACATAGACCTCTTAGTAATCTCAAATGATGCTAACAGTTTCAAAGATTATCTGAAAAAGAAAAAACTTAGCAGAAAAATCCAAGCAGTAGTTGTAACCGCATCAGAACTTATAAAATTAAAGGAGAATGATACGGCTTTTTACGAGGAAGTTGTAAAGGGCATCACTCTATGGGTTGATAAGAATGAATGAATTTGAACGATGTGTGAAGGAAAGGCGCTTGGTAAAGATAGCTTAGATGATGGGGATTACAAATGGGCGGCTGTACAAGCATATTATTCTATGTTCTATGCGGGGAAAGCACTTGTTCTTGCGGAGGAATATAGGGAGAAGAGCCATTACTGTCTCATGATAGCCTTACAAGAATTATATGTGAAGAGGGGCAGAATGGATCAAGAAATGGTTAATAATCTCGAGCTCTGTTTACATCTAAGGCATGATGCAGATTATGGCTCTATATATGATAAAGAAAGTGCTTGGACAGCTATAGGTTACGCTAAAACGTTTCTTACTACAGTAAAAAAACTAATTTCATCTGTATGAAAAGTCTTTTAAGCTGATAAATTATAAAGTATATCTGTTAGGAGTTGTGGATAGGATGAAGGATGACCCTATTGCCTTAGTGTTAGATGATTTGCTAAAACTTGATGATATTCTTGCTTGTATGGTAGCTCGTCATAATATGATAAGTGTTATGCCGTCTAGTGATGGTTTTAAACCTGAGGTTCATGAGATATGGGATGTTATAAAACGTGCCATGGATGACGTATTCGGTGTGATTAGGGAGTATTCTAGTGCAGGTCTTGCTGAGATGGAATTCCGCTTACAGGACTATGAGGTATTGTTTTATGTTTTCCCGGATACTGAGAACGCGCTTGTTGCTATTATTCCAGCGCTTTCAAATAAAGGTCTTATTGAGGTTGAAATGGAGAATACTCGTAGGGAAATATTGAAATTAATGGAAAGACAAGAAAGTGAAATACTAGCCACTGTTTAAAATAGGATGGGATAAAACTGGCTGAAGTTCATGCCGCTGTGGGAATGACTCGTAAATGGGATGCACGAGAAGCAGGTAGAGAAGTAGCTAGAAATACAATAACGCAGCTTGATACTCCCCCAAATTTCCTCTTGTTATTTTCAACAATTCATTATGAAAAATATGGTGGTTTTGAAGAATTTTTAAATGGTGTTTGGGATGTTTTGCCAAAAGAAACTTGCCTAGTTGGAGGCACTGTGGCAGGCTTCATGAATAACATGGGCAGTTATACAAGAGGTGCAACAGCCTTAGCAGTTTCATATCCAAATATGGACATTTCTGTGGGTATAGGAAGAAATACAAAACGAAATCCAAAAAAAGCAGCTAAACAGGTCACTAATATAATAAAAAACCAATTACGAAAAAGCAATTATAGTAATAAATTTTTATTTAATTTGGTTTCAGGACCTCTGGTACCAAACATCCCTGGAGTTGGTAGAAAAAAAATCATACGATCAAAATCTTTGAGTAAAATTGCTCCTCAGGCATTTAGTTTTTCTCAATATTTTTTCCAGAAAGGTTTTGGTAGGGAGGATGAAGTATTTGAGGAGATTGTTAAAGAATTACCAGATTTCAAAATGATATTGGGAACATCAATTGATGATTATAAAGGCATCTGTAATTATCTTTTTTTAAATGATAAAATTGTTACAAATGCTGTGGTAAGTCTAGGAATTTCAACAGATTTAAATTTTGATACCTGTACTACGCATGGAATGAAAAGAACAGGCCTTTCATTTGATATTACGAAACTAAGTAAAGACAAACATATAATCCACGAAATAAATAACAAACCTGCAGTATCTGAACTTTATAAACTACTAAATTGGCCCGATGAATTTCTAGATGAAAAAACAATGCTTTATAGAATACTCTATTACCCGATATCATCAAAAAGATCGGGTAGGGAAGTACCTGCTGTAATGTTGTTTATTATTGGGGAATCAATAGTTACCCCCTGTATGATGGAGAAAGGAAAAGTTTCAGTTCTTTCTATTAACGGAAAAAATCTGGTTAATGCCATTGAAGATAATCTTAATAGTTTTTCTGAATCTCAACCTAGTTTTTGTTTATGTTCTGCCTGTTGTTCGATACCACAGACTCTTGGATATAATGTAAATATCGTAAACGAATATTTTTTTAAAAAATTCAATGACAATCCTTTTTTATTATTTTGGTGTGCTGGTGAAGGTACTTATTCATCCTCTAAAGGTCTTACCTATTCGAATATGTCATATAATACAGCAATATTTGATTGCCATAAGAATTAAATTAGATAGGCTTTCCAAAGTTTGTTAGTTCCTGTAGAGCATATCCATATTTTTTTGCCCATTTTTCAGTTTTTTTCAAATGTTGTAGATCAATAGATCCAACATGACTGCATCTTTCGTTTTCTTGTGCTTGCATTATTACTTCTACTATACATGCAAGAAGTTTTCCATCTGGAACACCAGGTATTCTAAACTGTAATGGGAAACTTACATATCCGCCGTCTACTCTAGTTATATCTATTCTTTTTTTGCATATGTCTTCTGATAAATTTGGAGGTTGCGAAACGTCTATAACCACGGCATTTTTCTTCAAGTGAGTTGTTTTTAGAAGTGCTGTTGGATGACTTGTAGCAGTTATGATTATATCTGCTTTTATTGTATTGATATCTAAAGATATTTCAAAATCTCCCTTCACGCTATCTTCTAATTCTTTTAATTTTTCTTTTCTTCTACCTATCAAAATTGAATGTTTAAATTTAGGAACTAAATTTTTAGATACTGCTTCGCCGATTATTCCATATGCGCCAATTATTGATAGTACTTGTTCCGATGGTTTTTTTCCTAGTTTCTTCATAGTTTTTATTAAAGTTTGAGATGTTATCGCAGCTGTAAAGCTATCTCCATGGTTTACATATCCTGAATACTCTTTCTGTTTAGTGAGCCATATCCCTCCACTAGTAACAGAGGTTGTAAGACCGCCGAGTTGAATTAGTTCAATATTGTATTTGGTTTTAGCAAAACAAGATGCTTCAAGTATCTTTTTCCTGATTTTTTCTCTTGGCATATTCATTATTTGTTCGGCTGATAGTTTTAATGCAATGATTCTTCCTTTTGTTTCTTTGAATTTGATTTCAGGAGAAATAATATATTTGTTATTTGTCCAATTTTTTGGGATTTGTTCTTGGCGGTATTTGTAGTCAAGATGTCCTATTGTTGCAAAATCCATCTTTTTTCCATCCTAGACCAAATGATAAAGTGTAGAAATATAGTATTATATTTAGGTTCTGATGAATTTTTTCTAGTTCTTTAGCCCAAAAAGTCTAACACCGAGGTAGCCTTTTGCTTCAAGTGGAGTATTTGGTTTATAGTTAATTTTTACATGACTTATATATCTAACAAGAGCGTTTGCTCGAGGTCTTTCTTGAAATTTGACTGAGGGCATATAGGAGTCTGTGCTAAATTCTTGATTTGTTCTATCATGTAATGAATTAGGGAATTGAAGGAATGCTGATCGTTTTTTCTGTATACAAAGACCTTTTTCAGCTAGGTAATCAAGGAAATCTATCCACCCTGTTTCCTTGTTGTATAAATCAGGGAAGAAACGGCATTCAATGCCAATTTTTGTATCTACTTTTTCTCCGATGTTAATCTGTAGTACTATTCTGGTGACGTATTTTTTAAGTTCTTCTATTAATTTGGATAATCTGTTGTTTTCATCAGTCCATCCAACTTTTTTAATGTAGGGAATGATTTGATCTGGTTTCATTCTATTTAATACAAGACGTAACATGTCTGTTTCGGGGCGTGATAACATTAGTCCAACATCAAGTAATAATGCTCCTTCTGGTAAGTTTTTCAGACATTTTAAAAAACATTCTTCAACTTTTTTTGGAACAGATTTACCTGTTAGTATAGGGAGGATATCTCTAGTAATTGATTTACATTTGTTAAAATCGTCTAATGAATCTGCTCTTAATGGTTTTGTGTGTAAGAAAATACTTGGTATAGGTACTTTAGATAATCCATCTGCTGTGTCAAATTCAAACCATAAGCTAAGGATTCTTTTATTAACAGCTGAATTTGGGTTTATCCAGGTATTTACAAATTTACCAATACGTTGCCACTCAGATGTTTTCAAAAATTCTTCTGGTAAATTTCGATTTTTAAAGAGTTCCGCTAATTTTTCTCTTTCTCCTCTTTTTGAGGATATTGCAAGCATATAATCAGTTTTCGCTGATGGGTCATTCATTCTAGACTCAAATCCAAAAAAACTTGTCAAATCCCCTGCAAAATGATTTGCGAGATTGCTAATCTCTACAAAATTTTTAGTAGAGATTAATCCGTTAGGAACATTGGACTCAACTAGATTTAAATATTCATGAGGATGTAACTGATCATAATTCTTAAACATCCTTGTTGTTTCGATTTCATTGGAGATCGGCTTTTGCTCTGCTTCAAGCTCACCTGCAATAAATTCATCGTTGAACGATGTTTCAGGCTCGAGTGGTTTATTCACAGTATCGACCCCCATGTTCTCCATCGATGGTATACGGAGAATAAATACATTTTTCGCATCTAGCTATGCAAGTAGATATGCAGGTATCTGTAAACATTTCATCCAAACATACCTCGTTTCTTTCTTTCATTTCTTCTAACACCAATATTAGAAATTAGGCATAGAGACATAAAGCCCAATTCCAAGAAATTCCTACAAAATGCTAAAATAGGCCTTTTTCTTTTATGATTGTAGGAAAAATGGTAAAAATTGATTTGAAAGATAGGAAAATTCTCTATCACCTAGATCTTAACTGTAGACAGACAAATACACAAATAGGAAAAAAAGTAGGACTTAAAAAAGATGTAGTTGCATATAGAATAAAAAGATTACAAGATGAAGGGATAATTACAAATTTTTGGACTGCAATAAATACTTTCAAACTCGGTTATCACGTATTTAGATTATATATCAATTTCCAATATATTAACAATGAGATAAAAAATAAAATAATAGATCATTTTGTAACTTATAAGAATGTGTGGGTTGCGGCTTCAATTAGAGGGAATATAGATTTTGATGCGGTAATATGGGTAAATGATATTTATGAGTTCTACAATTTTTGGAATAACACTTTGGATAAGTTTGAAGACTATTTTGAAAGATATGCGTTTTCCATCTATATCGAATCTTATGACTATAAAAAAAATTACCTACTCCTCGAAAATAAAGATCTTAGCAATCGTGAATTATACAGAACTTCATGTGTAGGAAAACCGGTTAAAATAGATGAATTAGATTATAAATTATTAAATGAAATTGTAATGAATGCAAGAACTCCATTAATTGATCTTGCAAAAAAACTGGACTGTTCTTCTCAGACCGTTCAGTATAGATTGAAAAATCTAATAAAGTCACATGTTGTAGATGCATTCCGTATCCATATAGATTATTCAAAATTAGGACTTCAACTTTACAAAGTAGATTTTTATCTTAAAGATCATAAGCAACGTAACTCAATAATAGAATATCTAAAAACAAAACCTTATTTTATAATATTAAATGTAGCAATGGGATGGAGTGATATTGAACCTGAATTCGTCTTAAAAAATGTTGATGAATTAATCGAGAAGACAGAAGACATTAACTCTAGATTTCCTAACGTAATAAAAAATTATGATTATTGGGAAACCGCCCATATACATAAATTTCGTTGGTTACCAGAGATGGATTTTTAAAAAAACCATTATTTGATAATTTCTTCTTTTTCAAAATTATCAGCAATTTTTTTTTCTTTTATAATTCCGAGACATTTTCTGTAATTCAAAGGTAAACTTAAATAATAATCATCCTCAACAAAAACAATACCTATCTTTTCAAAAGTTCGTAAAATAGAAATAAGTTGATAGTCAGGAATGTACGAAACTTTTTCACTTAATTTATCGTAGGATATTATATTACTACAAGACAGAAATATCTCTCTCTCGATTTCATCGAGATTATAAATTCGAACATTATCTGCATATCTTTTATCTATAATTTTTAAAAATTTTTCTCCATCAACAAAATAAAATACTAATTTATCTGCTGCTGTTTGTTTTTTAATTCCTTCGCTGGCTATTTTGCCTTGTATTGATCTCCACTTATCTATAAGTGTTATCCAATCGTTTGTTGATATCTGTTTTTTTCTTTTGAAATCGTAAAAAAAACTAAAATTTTCCTTCAGATATTCATCAGGGAAAATTAATTTATCAATTTTAGTATTTTCGAAGTTTTCGATATTAAAATTTTCTGGATTGTCAAAGATTGGGCTACCATATCCTATTAAAAGATTATTTATATTGGGGGGATCAAGATAGTATTTTATATGATCTATATTTTTCTTCGTTTCTTCAAAATCTATTTTCTCCTCATTTGGATAATTTACTATGATATTATAGCTGTTCCAAATTCCATTTTCCTTACAAAATTTTAAAGCTGCGATGTTATCTATGACTCTAGTCCCCTTGTTCATTTTTTTTAGATAATTTTGACTAAAACTCTCTATACCTGTTTGAATAATAGTAAACCCTGCCTCTTTTAAACTTGTATAATCGTGGCTTTTTAATTGATCTGCACGTACTTCAACAATAAAGTTATAATCTTTTTCTAAACTTTTTAGTCCATCAATTAAAAGACGAAAATCTTTTTTAATAATATTATTTCCGTTTAAATAAAAATCTAACATTTTATATTTACTAGATAAGAACTCGGTCTCGTCTATTATTTTACTATAATCTTTTTCTCTATAGGTTTTGTGCTGAATATTATGGTTACAAAATGTGCATTTATTCCACCAACATCCTCTTGAAATCTCAACTGGAAGCCTTCCATAATAATAGAAATATTGTTTTACATCATCGGATATTGAACTTAAATCTTTAAAAAAAGAATCAAAATTTGAAAATGGTAATGAATTAATACTAATTATAGAGTCAGTGCAATTTTCTACGATTTCATCATTTTGTCTAAATGTTAGATTAGGAATTGAATTCAGATCATCATAATTTGATGCAAGAAGACAAAGTGATTCCTCTCCATCTCCCGATACAATGTAATCAATATATTTAAAAGATTTAAGGACTCTTTTTCCTAAATCATCTGTTGTTCTACTTCCACCAAAAATAATTTTTTTATCAGGAAAAGATTCCTTTATTTTTTTAGCAATTGCAAGTGAAGGCAATAATTGACCATAATTTAGTGTAAATCCTATTAAATCATAATCATTCCAATTGATATTGTTTACAGTCCAGTTATAAAATTGATCTGTCTTTTCAATATATTCCTCAAAAGAAAAATTTTGTTGCATCTCTTCAGATTCAGACAAGATTCTATTAAAATACTCTATGAATAAATTCTCAGTTTTGTTCCAATGATCTGGAAAGACATATCTGGAGTAAATCATCTGAGCGGTATAAGAATCACTAGGCCTGTTAATTAGAAAGTTATAGTTAATTAATCCATAATATTCCGCTGCTTTTAGATATAGATGTTTTGTTGTTATATCAATATCGCGTTCTTTTAGATACCCCTCCAAAATTGCAAGCTGTATGGAGGGTATAGTAGTCCCTGCAAATGGCATAGCTATTAGTAATATTTTTTTTTTATCGTAGTCCATCCCATCTTTCCTATTATTACATCAAAAAAAAGTTTATAAAATTAACTAAACCAATTAAACTCTATGTTATAAAATGTAAGCCCTATCGAAGATGATTAAAAAATTTAATTTTTAAAAAAGAAACGGTACTTGACCACCCGTCGGTGCCATTCCGATAAGGCCGATTGGAACCATATACATTATCATTTTCTTTCCTCACCACCATTATATTGTCATATCTTGACATGATATAGTTTCTCATTAATGGTATATAAACCTACCTTGACAGAACACCAAAATGTAAAAAAGACACATTTAAATACTAAAAAACCCGCTGTATAACCACTTCTACAATACTAACCTAACAAAGAATCAACAACAGGTACTAGAAAACTCTTAGAAATAAAATCTATATACGCTTTGATATCACGGATGACGAAGATTTTATCATTATCACTGAAAAACGAGAACGAAGACAACGGGTAATACCTTTCACCTACAATCTCTTTTTCTCTCATACTATCTAGGAAACCCATAACTCGTTGCTCGCTAACACCCAATGAGGATAACAACTCATGGGGATCAGAACGATTTGATGAAAACCAGTAATCTGGTGGAGCAGAGCCTTCACCGAAAAACATGGAGCGATACTTCTCCCCATCTCCTGTGAAATCAATAAGGTTTTTCTGATCATGAGCATAAACATAAAAAAAGTAATAGTATTTGAGAGAATCCTCTTCAGTCCAGGAAAGACCCATTATATCCCGATATTCCTCTCGTAAAAAGTTTTCCACCTCAGGGGAACACCATCTCTGTTCATCAATATTCCTAATAAAACCCAGGTTCTCAAGAGTATCATAGAACCTCTCTAGGAGGTTCTCCATACGTGGATCCTTCAACAATACCTGTTCATACCACATGCTTTCATCAAGCTCATAAGGTTTAATAACCTCATCAACTGCTCCTGTTTCTTTACCAACTATGTCTCTCCACATTACACGGTTAACCAGGCAGGCTATAGCTCTCTCAGGTAACTCTTGTATCTCCTGTTTAAACAGTGTTTTCTTATCATTTATCCTATTGAACATTACTGCTCCACAGATACTTAAACCCTGGTCTGTGAGAGAAATAACACTCTCATCAGTAGCAACATCCATGAGAACTAGATTTTTATCAACCAAATCTCCAAGTGTCTTCTTATCAAAACTAGATTTCCCATAGTCCTTAGCAATACCCTCTTTATTATAATAAAGTCTAAGGAGAGCATCAACCGCCTTAGAACTTAAACTATAAGATAGACCCGCGAGGCTAATCTCCATACCCATCCACCAAAAAAATATAATCAATTAAAAGTGTTTAAAGGTTTTCCTCAGAACCCATTAATATGCAGAATATCCTCCAGTTTCCGTTTAGGAACGTGTAAAACCCCATCATTATCTCTCCAATACCTTACAGAGTCCTCCTCCATGTCCTCAGCCACAGATCGTTCAGCCTTATACCCTAGAGCGATAACTGAGTCCACCTTCAAATCATCAGGGACTTGCAAGATCTCCTGTATCCTATCCTTATCAATTTTACATAGAACACAACTACCAATACCCTCAGCCTCAGCAGCGAGTACAATATTCTCAGAAGCAAAACCAACATCCCTCTCAAACCATCGACTAATACTATCTCTAACAAGCACTACGATATACGCAACAGGTCTCTTGTCACCAGCTGGTGTCCATTTGGGTTTAATGTACCCCGCCCATCCGATTGTCTCAAAAACCTTTGAACATAAATTTTTATCTGTTACAATAGCGTACTCAAGTGGTTGAAGATTAGCACCAGATGGAGCAAGCCTACCAGCGTTAACCAGTTTTTTCAGTAAATCAAGGTTTATGGGTTTCTGCTGGAAACGCCGTATACTCCGCCTGGATAGTATTGCATCATATGTACTATTTTTTTCTTTCATACTAATCATCTCCTGAAATCAATTTATGGTTTTTAACTGTATGTTCAAAAAAAGATTTGGGGTAGGGTTAGGTGATATAAATGACGTATGAGAACCCTAGAAGTAACCCGCCCGCAAATCTATAACCACTAACATAACACGTGTTAATAAAATTTTTGATGTTTTTCCAGCTATTTTCAACATAAAATCACCAAAAAATATTCTTTTCATTTTGAATAAACATAACTGCAATGAATATTCTTACATCTCAGGATTTTTCGCAATGTGAAAATACATTCCCTCTCACATAATTCTGAATTACACAATGGGCATTTCCCATCAACTGGATCTATTTTTTCCATCGTTTTAATCATCTCACTAAACATACTTGTAAACCATTGGTATAAATAGTTTATAGGACAATTATCGAATGAAGAGGAGGATATATACTGGGTATAGACCAAAAATCCTTCAACAAATAGTATAGTTTTATAAAACTAAGAGTAACATACTTTAACAGAAATTAGATTACAGACCCCTATAATGGTTAAAAAAATACGAAGAATGAGAACATTTGCAAGAACCGCAGCTAAACCAATGGAAAAAAAACTAGTAGAAAACGCAAAAAAACTAAAACAAAACCCTTACCAGATACTACCAGAATACACTGATAACTACTCCCAGCGAATCTTTGAAAAAATCAAAAAAACTCTAGAAAAAGTCAACCGGTTCAACGATGACACAAAAAAACTAGAGAAACTATCAAACAAGAGAGACCTATCAGGTGCCCTAGCAGGAACACTATTAATCGCTCACTCAGAGAAAGCACCATACCTAGCAGTAGCAAAATTTTCAACAGGCGAAACTACATATGCCCAGCGGGGAAAAGCAGATAAAGAAAAACAAATAGCAGTACAACATTTTGATGACCCAGTATTACGACTACTAGGAATAAAAGATATAGCTCAAAAACGGAAACTACACATATATTCATGGGACACAGGTTACATATCAACAGGACTAGAACCAGACCCACCAGAGGAATTTGTAAGTTTTTTAATTAAAAAAACAGGTTTCAAATACATAGATAAAATCGCTTTTTGTGGAGATATAAAACCAGATGTTGTTAAAAACAAAAAACTGCATAAAAACAGTTATCTACGCATACACTGGCAATCAGCTAACACTGTTTTTGCGATATGTGAAGACTGTGCGAAATCAAAGAAGAACACCATGTTTAATCTCACAAAATACATCCTACAACCAAACCTGGGAGCAGATTTCACAATAGATGTAATAGGACAGGTTGTGAAACAAAAAGAAACCATACATGAAACACTACATCTAGATGAATACCTCTCAGGTGAGCTAACTGATTATGAGTTCATTCAGAAAAACATGAAACACCGTGAACAAACACTAAGGGACTCCGGGGAGAAAATGTTCATATTAGATGGAACCACTTATGGTACCAACGCTGAAGAGTTCATAAAAGCACTTAAACCAAACAAATACGAGAAACAAGGCCTCGAAATCATCCTTGAACAAGTTGATGAACCAGTGGTCATGGATAATGTTACGCCTAACAAAGTCCTGGAGAAATACTGGAAAAAACATGGTCTTAGCACCCTAGAATCAATTATCGATGATCAGGATATGGCGAAAAAATTCTACCAGCTTGATGATACACCATCAGATGTATTACAACTAGTTTACAACTATGATGAGAGACAGCAGATACTCGCTAAACTCCCGAGGTACAAAAACCTTCCACCACTCGCCCAGTTTGTGGATAACATAGCTAGAACCTACAAAACCTTCGGAGAGAAAAAAGTCCTAAGTGAAATTAAAAAAAGACCTAATGATCCTAAGGGTAAATCAATTGCATATGCTTTCCTCCTAGTATTTGGTAAAGCTAAGGATAGTAAATGGCAGTACTCACCTGTGGAAATCGAATACGGTGAGTTCCTTAAGGATTACGTTAAAAAACTCCTTGATGCAGATCCAAAGAGTTACCATAAATTTTTACAGGAGCTCCTTGTGGCTAGTGGCTCCTCAGAGAACATTGACAATAACAGAATGTAAAAAAACGGGTTTTTTTATTCTATTAACAGCCCATTGATATTTAGTTGTTGTATTGAGGTTTCCCATATTTTCATTGATATACCGGTCCATAGGTTGTCATCAATTATGTTTACTACTCTTCCGATGATTTGACTCTCATATATCGGCTGGGTGGATATTTCATTGTTTTCTCCGTTTATATAGTATCTTTTTGTGGCTCCTATAATGGTTGTGTCTAGTATTTTGTTGCAGGCTATTTTCCCTTCGTTGATGTAGATTATTTCATCATCTTTTTTCAAGGAGAAACCTGGGTGTGTTGATTTTTGGATTATTATGTATTTTCCATCTGGGATATTTGGTAGTATTGTGTTTTGATTGTTTTGTATGCATATGTACTGATCTGGGTTTTCAAAGGAGTCTAGAAATGTGTCCATGCCTATTATTTGTACTGTGGTTAAAAATGGTAGATTTGCTAGGGAAATAAAGATGATTATTTGGATTATTTTCTTTATTTCCTTCTTTTTTATCATCATCCACCTCATCCATGTTAAGTCATATCTTGTTAACACTTGTCAAGAATTTTATTTAAAGCTTTCTTGGAAAAAAGTCAAAAAAACAAAACCACAAAATGTAAAAACGACAAAAAAAAATCTACCAAAGCTTTATACACAACAAGTATATACTTATAACATCAGTAGAGGATGGGTTGTAACAATGCCAGAAACAGTAGAAGAAAAACCAAAAAAAACTTCTGAAATAACCAAAAAAACCATACTAGTAGTAGATGACGAACCAGACATACGAGAAAGCGTTAGAATGATATTACAAATGAACGGATACAAAGTACTCATCGCAGTCGACGGAGACGATGCTTTAGTTAAAATCCAAGAAGAAAAACCAGACCTAATACTCCTTGATATCATGATGCCAGGGACACCAATAGGTGAAATAGTTAACCAGATAAAAGACATAAAAATCGCATTCATGAGCGTAGTAAGAATATCAGATGCAAGAAAAAAAGGACTCTGCACACAAGAAAATATTGTAGATTTTTTCCAAAAACCTTTCAATGTTAACGACCTGGTCAGCCGGGTTGAACTCATATTAACTGAATAAAAAAAGTTGGAATGCGGATGGGATGCTCCATAAATCTAAGACTAGTGGAGAATTGATAACCAAACAACTGAGAGGGGTGTAAACCAGTTTGGTATACAAAGGATCAAGCCTTAAACAACTACTATTATCCAAAATAAATAGGAAACTAACCCTTCTTTTCATAATAGTAGCCATCATCGCACCAATACTAGGCATCTCATATTTTTACACAATAGCAATTCTGCCTAAATCAATCACAGCTGAAGAAGCTGAAGCACTAAGAACAATAGCAATAATGATGATACTACTCATAGCTATAAACGCAGGTGTAATAGGCTACCTTGTTTCAAAATCAATAACCCAACCCATCAAAGAACTATACAAAGCCACTAAAGAAATGGAAAAAGGAAACTACGACCTTAGAATAAACATAGACACAAAAGACGAATTCGAAGAACTAGGGGACGCCTTCAACCAAGCAATAGTATCACTAGGCAGAATGAGAGAAGAAAGAGAAGAAATAGACCAAGCAAAATCCGAATTCCTAAGCATAACATCCCATGAACTCCGAAGCCCAATAACACCTATGAAAGCACAACTTCAAATGCTAGAACAAGGATATTTCGGAAAACTCAAAAAAGAACAAATAGAAAGCCTAACAATAGTAATCAGAAACGCTGACCGCCTAGACCGAATAATAAATGACTTCCTAGAAATATCAAGAATAGAAACCGCTCGATTAAAATTTGATTTCAGACAAATAAACCTAGCAGAAACACTAAAAGACACTGTAAAATTAATGCAAGGATTCGCAAAAGAAAAACAAATACAACTAGACGTCAAAATAGGTCAACTACCAATAATAGAAGCAGACCCGGACCGAGTAAGCCAGGTACTGAGAAACCTAATAAACAACGCCATAAAATTCTCAGAACCTAAGAGCAAAATAGAAATAAACGCAGAAAAACAAGACAACCACGTACTATTCAGCGTTAGAGACCATGGATGCGGTTTAACACCCTATGATCAAATCAGAGTCTTTGAACCATTCTATCAAGTTGAAAACCATCTACGCCGTAAACATGGTGGATTTGGGCTTGGCCTAGCTATCTGCAGAGGCATAATTGAATGCCAAAAAGGGAAAATATGGGTAGAAGGCAAACTTGGTGAAGGATGCAAATTCAATTTCACAGTACCACTAGAACCTGTTAGAAAAATAGAACCCATAAAAGTCCTATTCTCCCCTAAACAACTCATTGATAAAAAAATAAAAGAAGAATTCAAAACCATACTTGGCCCCCTAGGCATAGGAGAATTCAACGAACTTAAAAATAAAAACGCCTTAACTATGCAAGATCTCACTGAATACATTGACTCTCTTATGAAAAATTACATACTAGATGAAGAACATGGACTATTTTTCAAAAATAGAATTAGAAAAATATTTGGCGAAGAAAAAGATACATGCTTAAACAATCCAATTAAAAAAGGTGATATAACACGAAATTAAAAACTCTCCTAGTAATAATGTTCCTAGCAGTATCTATGATACCAGTTGGTATAATAGGTGGAATCGAAGGCTTCCAAACCGCTTCACTGCTACTAATAGGCCTCATCCTTGCTGTAACCTTTGTCGTCTCACTAGTAATATCATATCTTATTGTAAAACCCATTGAAAACCTTACAAAAAACATTGATATGATATCCAAAGGTCAACTTGATGTCAAAACAAAAAACAGTGAAATCCATGAGATAAATAACCTGACAGAATCCTTCAACAGGGTAATGGCTAGTTTAAAACTAGCAGTACACAAATGCGGAGTAACACAAGATGAACTATTTGAAGAACCAAATTCAGAACCCACAGAACAAGTAACCACCCCACCTAAAGAAAAATTCGATGAAAAATGGCCTGAACACGAATTCGACTCTGTTTTCGTATTTGATGAAAACGCTAATATCCTAGACTGCAACGATAACATGTACAAGAAACTAGGCTACAGTAAAAGCGAGATGCTTTCCCTCAACATGGCAGATTTTGATGCTCTGGAATCCAAAAAAGACATAGTTAACAAAATAACCCTAGCTAAACAAAACGGGGCTATAAGTTTCAAAACTATACATAAAAGAAAAGACGGCTCAGCTGTCCTCGTCCATGAAAACCTACAATACCTAACGGATAAAAACGAGTTTAAAGGCATAGTACGAGAAGACTACTCACTTGAAAACTCCCCATAAAAAAAACCGTCTTCTGTTCTTACCATCAAATTTTTATCATAGTTATCATTATCCTGCCAACGTGAAAAGCTATGATTAAACCAGCAGAACGTGCACAAGGAGTAAACTATGCAATCAGAGAAGTAGTAGTACCCGCTAGAGAACTAGAAAAAAAAGGAATCAAAGTAATCCATCTAAACATCGGTGATCCTAACAAATATGATTTTGACACCCCTCAACACATGAAAGACGCACTCTACAAAGCAGCCATGGAAGGATATAATGGCTACTCCCCTTCAGAGGGAGACGTTGAACTTAGAAACGCGATAATTGAACGTGAAAAAAAACGAAACAAAGTCAACTACGAACTAGGAGATACATGCATCACAACTGGTGTAACAGAAGGCCTACAACTCCTACTAAATGCCTGCCTTAACCCAGGTGACGAACTACTGATACCTGGCCCAACTTATCCTCAGTATACCCTTATCACCCGCTTTAACAACGCAGAACCAGTACCTTACAGATGCATCGAAGAAGAAGGATGGCAACCAGATGTCGAACACATACGAAAATCAATCACACCTCACACAAAAGCTATAATACTTATCAACCCAAACAACCCAACAGGTGCACTATACTCAAAAAAAGTAATACAACAAATAATTGACATAGCAGGAGAACACAGCATACTACTAGTATCTGATGAAATATATGATGACATGGTATTCGACGATAAACAAACCGCAACAGCTACACTAGCAAAAGACGTACCAGTAATAACCTTCAACGGCTTCAGCAAAGTATACCTAGTACCAGGATGGAGAGTAGGATACACCCTATTCCACCACAACGGCGAAATAGACGATTTACAAGACGCATTCATGCGAATAGCACGCTCAAGACTATGCGCAAACTCAGTATGCCAACGCGCCTGCATAGCAGCCCTCAAAGGACCACAAAACCATATAGCAAAGGTTAACAAAAAACTAAAACAACGAAGAGACTTCTCATACAAAAGACTCAATGAAATAGAAGGAATCTCCACCGCTAAACCAGAGGGTGCATTCTACATATTCCCAAAAATCGAAGCCATGAAAATAGGAATATGGAAAACAGATAAAGAATTCGTATTAGACCTACTAAACACAAAACACGTACTAGTTGTACATGGATCAGGTTTCTGCCAAACCTACGGAAACAATCATTTCAGAGCAGTTATACTACCGCAAATGGAAACACTCGAAGAATCATTCAACAAAATGGAAGAATTCCTAAAAGAACGAATAAAAAATAAATAAAAAAAACACCAGTTGAATTTTTTCCCCCGTTTATACAAAAATAATTTAAAACAAAAAACCGATTCAACTCTTGAGGAGTAAATGGAAAATGTCAGTTGATGAATTAGTAGAAAAACTTATTGCAAAACATACAAAAGAGGATGACACTAAAAAAACAAAAGAAATAGACCAAGAACCCTTCAGATACCTAACCAGCGAAGAAGACATAAAACAAGAACTATCCAAAGGAAAAACAACAACCTTCAGTGTGATGAAACTATCCCAAGAGATGCCTTCACTAGATATCGCATCAACCATAGTTAGCCTGGGAAGCTCAGATAAAATAGAAAACGTTATCAAGAGACATGAAGAAATAAGGAAACTAAAACTCTAGAAACAACCACAATGCAAAACTATTTAAGATAAAAAGGCACTATAACCCTAAGAAGAAATAGAAATAAGAGTTTCATATTTTCGTTTTTTTACGGACCTTTGAGATTTATTAATTTTAATTCTTTTAAACATTCCAGACTCTTATAGTCTGAGGAGATGAAAACAAATGAAAGGAACTGTAAAATGGTACAACCCAAAAAAAGGATATGGATTCATCCAAGGAGAAGACGGAAAAGATGTCTTCGTCCATAAATCCGATGTACCTTTTTGGACTATATTCCTAAATAGAGGAGATAAAGTCGAATATAAAACAGAAAAATTAAAAACTGGAGTAAAAGCAGCAAATATCAAAATGTTATAAACACTAGAAAAAAGTGTATATTATTTTTTTATAAAACTGTCGAAACAATATTAAACAAGGTCCTTATACAATCAAAACGTGTTTCAAATACCACGAGGAACAAGGGACTTTACTCCAGAAGAAATGCAAAAGAGAAAACATGTAGAGAGCAGTATAAAAACAACCTTTGAAAGATACGGGTACCAAGAGATACAAACACCAACATTTGAAACCCTGGAGCTTTTCACAGCTAAATCCGGTGAAACAATAATAGATGAGCTTTACTCCTTCCAAGACAAAGGTGGTAGAGACCTCGCGCTCAGACCAGAATTAACCGCCCCAGTTATACGTTTTTATGTTGACAAACTACAGATGCAACCAAAACCTTTGAAGCTATTCTACTTTGGCAACTGTTTCAGATACGATAGGCCTCAAAAGGGTAGATACCGCGAGTTTAAACAAGCTGGCTGTGAAATCATAGGAACAGATACACCAGAGGCATACGCTGAGCTCATAGCTATGGCATATAAACTCCTTGAAAACACTGGTCTAAAAAACATAAAACTCAACATAGGAAACTTAAACCTTCTATCCTCAATTTTCAACATGTTTAAAATCTCAAAAGAACAGCAGAAATATCTCATACCACTGATAGATAAAGCAATGTTCGAAGATGTCGATGAAGCACTTAAAGATTTCAAAGTTAAAAACGAAGATGCAAATAAAATCCTTGAGATACTAGAGGCCACTGATCTCAACAAAATAAAAAGCTATGTTAAAAACAATGAAACCGCTAAAAAAGAACTACAAAATCTAGAAAAAATCATAAAAATACTGGAGAGTTCTTTTAACATTAAAAACTATCAAATAAAAATCAGCATAGTACGAGGACTTGACTACTACAAAGGAGTTGTTTTTGAAATAGAAGCACCCATCTTAGGAGCAGAGAAACAACTCTGCGGTGGTGGTGCATATGAACTTGTCTCATTATTTGATGGTAAAGATACACCTACCGCAGGTTTCGCAATAGGATTTGATAGAACACTACTTGCCCTGGAATCCGAGAAATACGATTTCCCAAAACAGAAACTAGATTTCTATATAATACCAATAAATGAGGATATCACTCCTAAAGCATTGGAGATAGCTCAAAAACTTAGAGAACAGGGTTTTTTAACTGATCTGGATTTGATGAGACGGGGGCTTAGTAAATCATTGAAATATGCTAGCTCGGTTAATGCTGAAAAAGTTATTATTGTTGGCCCTAAAGAACTAGAACAAAAAGAAGTGGCTATTAGAGACATGAAAACAGGTAAACAAGAACAGGTAAAAATTAAAAATATTTCTAACTACGAATAGACATGAATTCAATAAATAAAGCAAAAATTTTTGTAATTGATACCTCAGTGGTTTTATCTGGTAAACCAATTAATCTAGGAGATGTAAAACTAGTTACAACAAACAGTATCTCAAAAGAGTTAAAACCAGGTGGAAGAGATTACCGTGCGTTCCAGTTTCTTCTGGATAAAGGTTTAACCATTATGTCTCCTTCTAGAAAATCAATTGAAAAAATTGATAACGTTTCTAAGGAAACCGGAGATATAAATAGGTTATCAAATGCTGACAGGGAAATTATCGCTCTTGCATATGATCTAAAAAAAGAAGCGGAAGATGTTGTTATTTTAACTGATGACTATTCAATCCAGAACGTTGCAGATGCTTTAAAAATCCAGTTTGAAAGCTTTAGTCAAAAAGGCATCACTAAAAGTTTTAAATGGACCTATAAATGCAAGGGTTGCGGTAAAAAATTCAAAGATAATATAAAGATATGCTCTATATGCGGTGCAAAAATAAGAAATATCATCTCAGAAGAAAAAGACATCAGATAAACAAAGGGATGACGAATGGATATCTCTCTTAAAAAAATAAAAAATAAATTTTTTCGATTTTGGCGAAGTGATAACGGCA
Organism: uncultured Thermoplasmatales archaeon; assembly: GCA_964527715.1. Lineage (GTDB taxonomy): Archaea > Thermoplasmatota > E2 > DHVEG-1 > DHVEG-1 > CAZGOD01. Next base: position 68,398 of record CAZGOD010000003.1, read on the forward strand.
AAATCGCCCTTATCCGAGATGTCTTTATCGCACTTGTTCTAGTTTTATTATTGTTAACAGCTCTCTGGGCATATACTGGTCAATGGTTTGGTGCACCAATGGTAGCCATTGAATCCTCCAGTATGAGACATGACCTTGAACCATTTGGTAGATTTGGAACGATAAACGCTGGCGACATGGTACTGCTAGTAAACGTTGAAAAACGAAATGATATAGTTCCATATGCAGAGGCTAAAGCAGATAAAGATCATGATAACTATTTCTATGGAATGTACGGCGATGTCCTTGTTTATCGCCCATATGGTGATGACAATAGAGATCAAATAATTCATAGAGCAATGTGTTGGGTGGGCTACAACGGAAACGGTACATACACCGTGGAAGAATACGGTTTATATGATGTGGAGAGTATCAAAATCAGAGAACTAGGTCTCGATGGCTACACACCATCGAACTCAGGTTTCATAACAAAGGGGGATAACAACGAATACTGTGATCAAAGAAGTGAAATATGTAAAGAACCTGTGAAAGTATCCTGGGTATCTGGAAAAGCAAGAGGGGAGTTACCATGGGTTGGAACAATAAACCTGTTTTTCAATGATCTTACTAGTGGGAAAAACACAGTGGGTAACGTTCCAACAGATTGTATAATGTGTCTTGTAATACTCGTATTCATATTAGTGATGGTACCTGTCTCTCTTGACCTATATGATTACTATAAATCAAAGAAAGGAGAAGAACCATAAAAAAACCTTTTTTTTTATTGAGTGTACCAACTTGGCACTGTGTCATATTCTAGGGGGTCCTTAGCCCCTGCTTCTTTGAAACCTTTAAGTCTCAGTATACAAGAATCACATCTACCACAGGCCTTATCTCCTCCAATGTAACATGACCAGGTTTTATCCAATGGAACACCTAGTTCTAACCCTTTTTTAATAATTTCAGATTTAGAAAGATGAAGAAGTGGCACTTTTATCTTAATAGACTTTCCTTGTACACCTTTTTTTGTTGCAAGATCCGCCGTTTTCTGAAAAGCCTCAAAGTATTCAAGTCTACAATCAGGGTAACCCGAGTAATCCATCGCAGTAGCACCAATGAAAACCGCCTCAACATCCAGAGCCTCAGCAAAAGCTAAACCAATTGATAAAAAAACCGTATTCCTCGCAGGAACATACGTAGAAGGAATAGTCTTTCCAATCTCCTCAGCTTTATGATCCCTCTCCAGTTCCAAAGAGGTATCGGTTAATGAGGATCCACCAAACTGACCCAAGTCAATATCAAAAATAACATGTTTTTTCGCGTTAACAGCAGAAGCAATATTCTTTGCACACTGAATCTCTTTCCCATGTCGTTGCCCATAATTAAAAGATAAAGCATATATCTCATAACCCTCATTTTTAGCGATAAATGCTGTAACACAAGAATCAAGACCCCCTGATATTAGACAAACTGCTTTTTTCACCATAAAAAACACGTTATTTCAAACTTTTTTTGAAACCCTTGCACCCTGGCCATATCCTTCATCAACACCAATCTCAACGCTTTCCGTCTGTTTTGGCAATGAAATTTTATTTGTAAACTCATTTAAGATGTAGCTTGCTAGATTTTCGGCAGAAGTAGAATCTATAGGTAAAAAAACGCAATCACTGAGAGGAAAAATATAGTTTTTTCCAAGAGATGAGATTTTAACACTATCTTTTTTTTTCTTAATTTTGGTGGCAGAACTCTCCTCAGGGATCAGGATTTTATGATCAAGTTTTCCTACAATTTTTTTAAGAGAATCTTTTAACTGAGAAAAATCCATAATTATACCTTTTTTATCAGGCTTTCCACCAATTTTTATATATACTGCATAGGTATGTCCATGAAGCCGGCCACATTTCTCATATTCTGGAATGATATGAGCTGATGAAAATCGTATATTTGATTTCCAACCGTCAATTTCAATGTAAGAACTCATAGAATCACTTTTTCTTTTTACTCCTATAATCCTTTATTGCTTCTCGTAGGGCATCAGCAGCAAGGTTTGAGCAATGCATTTTTATTGCGGGAAGTCCTCCCAATTTATTAGCAACATCATCACGAGTAATTTTAAGTGCTTCATCTACGGTTTTACCTTTTACCATTTCAGTGAGAACACTGCTTGTTGCAATTGCGGCCGAACAACCGAACGTTTTAAATTTAATATCAGTAATTTTGTTATCCTTGACTTTAATGTATATAGCCATAACATCTCCGCATGTAGGGTTTCCTACTTTTCCAAAGCCATCTGGATTTTTTATTTCTCCTACATTCCTTGGATGAAAGAAATGATTCTTCACTATCTCATTATAATCAACATTTTCTACCATAAGGCCGACCTTCTATCTATTCCACAATGGAGACATGTTCCTAAGAGTACCAACAACTTCAGGTAACACACTATTAACATATTCAACATCTTCTTTTGTATTCATACGACCAAGAGTCAAACGCAAAGACCCATGTGCTTCTTCTGGTTTAAGACCAATAGCTAAAAGAACATGCGAAGCCTCAAGTTTTTTAGAAGAACAAGCTGAACCTGTCGCAGCAGCAATCCCCTTAGCATCAAGCCTAAGATTCAACGACTCACCCTCAATTGCTGTAAAACGAAAATGAGTGTTATTAACAAGTCTCTTCTCAGGGTGACCATTTAGATAACTTTCTTCGATGGTTAAAGTCTTTTTAGTTAAAGAATCCCTAAGATTTTTAAGATGAGTCATGTCTTTTTTTAATCTAGACTTGCCAAGCTCACAAGCCTTTCCAAGACCAACTATACCTGGAGTATTATAAGTACTACTCCTAAGACCTTTTTCATGACCACCGCCATGAGTTATTGTTTGAAGTTTAACACCTTTTCTAACATACAACGCTCCAACTCCCTTAGGCGCATAAATTTTATGACCAGAAATTGACAACAAATCAATGTTTAACTTATTAACATCAACAGGAGTTTTACATACAGCTTGAACAGCATCAGTATGAAAAACAACACCATGAGCTTTAGCTATTTTACCAATTTTTTCCATAGGTTCAATCGTTCCAATCTCATGATTTGCAAACATGATAGTTATAAGAAACGTATCTTTTGAAATAGCATCTTCAAGTTCATTGAGTTCTATAAGTCCATGTTTATCAACAGGTAAAAACTTCACATTAAAACCTATTTTTTCCATATATTTACATGTTTCAAGAACAGCGGGGTGCTCAATAGAAGAAGTAATTATATGATATCCTTTACTACTCCTTTTATCTTTATTTTTAAAAGCAACTCCTTTAATCGCAAGATTATCTGACTCAGTTCCACTAGAGGTAAAAACAATTTCATCAGGCTTTCCACTTATTAGATTTGCTACTTGTTCCCTTCCTTTTTCTACTGCATCAAATGCGTCTCTGCCAAATTCATGAATAGACGAAGGATTACCATAGATTTTATCAAAAAACGGCATCATTTCATCAAGCACTTCTCTATCAACTGGTGTTGAAGCACCATAATCTATGTAAACTTTTTTCAATTTTTAATCCTCCCGGCCAATATCCATCATTCGTTGAAGAGGTTTTCTTGCTTTTTGCATTATTTCCTCAGTAAACTCAACCTTGGGCTCTAAGGTTTCAAGGCTATTTAAGACTTTTTCCAAAGTAATTTTTTTCATATTAGGACAAATAGCGGATTTAATCGGATAAAACTCCTTACCCGGGTTTTCTTTTTTCAACCTATAGCAGAGTTCTTTCTCCGTCCCAATAATAAACTCCTCGGTATCAGACTCCTTGGCATAGTTAACCATTCCCATGGTAGAAAAAGCATGATCCGCGATGTCTATAACCTCTGGCCGGCACTCAGGATGAACCAAAATCTCTGCCCCTGGGTGTTTTTCTTTTAAATTCAGAATTTGTTTTTTACGTATCCTATGATGAGTAGGGCATAGACCCGGCCAGATAATAATCTCTTTATCACTTATAGAACGCTGAATATATGCCCCCAGGTTTTTATCAGGAACAAAAATCACCTTATTAGCAGATAAACTTTTTACAACATTTACACCATTAGCAGAAGTACAACATATATCAGACAAGGTTTTAGTCTCAATGGTGGTATTAATATAAGCAACAACCTCTGCCCTGGGGTGTTCATTCTTCAATTTTTTAAGACCAACTGGGTCAACCATAGCAGCCATAGGGCATCTAGCGTTTTTATCAGGGATTATAACGTTTTTATCAGGGTTAAGTATCTTAGCTGACTCTGCCATGAAATCTACACCACAAAAAATAATGTTATCTGCATTAGTAGCGGTAGCTTTTTTTGCTAGATCCAATGAGTCACCAAGGAAATCAGCTATATCCTGTATCTCTGGAACCTGATAATTATGTACCAGTAATATAGCATTATGTTTCTTCTTAAGTTTTTTAATCCTTTCAACCGTACCATTATTCATATCTGTAAAACCCACTATTTCTCTGCCCCCCATATAGCAATGTTCAAAATAAATATTACCCTCATATTTATTTGAGCAAAACTATTATATCCCTGATAGTAAATACCCTCTATAGGATGGATGAGATATGGATGTAGTATCATTAGTTATTGGATTCTCTATTGGCATAGTTGTCTTTGGCCTAGCAATTGAATTAGGTATCAAAAAAACTTCTAGAGATATGCCCGCATCTAAACATACAAAAAAATGGAGTATCTCAGAGATATCAAACCCTCGCATCATAGCTGAATATATGGGAGACGTAGAACTACCAAAAGATGCCAGAGTAATAGTAAACCGATACAAAGATAAAGGGAAATTCGCAGGAATAAACGTGAAAGAACACGGTGGCATAAAAGGAAACTACATCATAGGCGATGACAGAGCATTAATACTATCAGGTCCTTTGAAAAAAGATGAAGTAGGTGTCTGGACAGTAGAAAAAGAAATCGTGGAAGAACTGAATAACGAATTTGAACAAATGTGGGCTGAAGGTTCAAAAATGGCCTTAGAAGAAAAAAAATAAACCCCCCCTCTTTTAAACTTTTTTTTCAACAAATGGGGTTAACTAATTAAACATAGTTTTGTTTCCATGAAACAATGCTCAACCTACTTGGAGTAATAATAGCATTCATAGTCATCATTTTTTTAATTCGTAAAAAATTCAACTTTGGATTGTCGTTAATACTTGGTTCACTTGTTGTAGGAGTTTTTTCATTATCAGAGATAAACCCTGTTGAAATACCAAAAGCTATTGGTAAAGCATTAATCTACGATTATGATAAACAAGTTTTTGATTTTCAAACAATTGAACTAGCTATACTAGTGACACTCATATACATCCTAGCAAAAGGTATGCAGGAAACTGGTGCGATAAAAAAAATGATAAGAAGCCTTAGATCAATTTTCTACAAAGGCGGTATTCTCGGTGTGATACCTGCAGTATATGGTCTAATGCCTGTACCCGGTGGTGCTCTTTTTTCAGCGCCATTGATGGAGAAAGAAGGAGAAAAATTCAAGTTAAAACAAAGTCAAAAAAATTTTTTGAACGTATGGTTTAGACATATATGGTTCCCAATATTCCCTGTTTCATCTGCTATGATGCTGATTATTAGCTCAGATTTTGCGAATATTGATATCTATGAGCTAATAATTGCGAATTCCCCAGCGTTCATCGCGTTTATAATAATAGGCCTAGTCTTCTTGAAATTTTATGTTAATAAAACTCCAAAAACTGAGTCAGTACCTAAAAAGGAATATAGTGGTTTGATATATCTCCTGCCACCTGTTATCCCGATTATTATTTATATAGTAATTTTCACAGTTTTTACATTTATTGGAATGGAAAATCTTAAAGAATTCCAAAGAAGTATTTTCATAGTTGGCGTTGTTATTAGTATATTCTCTCTTTATTATTTGATTAAAATTGATTGGAAAAAATATGTTGAAATTATTAAACGCTCATTGTCTTTTAATCTTGCTTTTGCTATTATTGGAATTATGATTTTTAGGCAGATGATCGAAGTATCAGAGACTAATACAATAATTGCAGAGATGATTGGGGGTTTACCATTTCATGCAATTTTTATAGTAATTATTGTTCCATTGGTGATGGGGCTTATAACTGGTTATAATTTTGGAGCAATAGCTTTATCGTATTCCCTTATAATCCCTTTTTTTGAATATACTGGTCTTAATATAATCGGATTTGCAAGTTTGATTTTTATTAGCTCCCTAGTGGGTTATCTCATTTCACCCATACATCTTTGTAATGTTGTTAGTAGTGATTATTTGAAAACAGATACGACACGTATGTACAAGATGTACATACCTGCGGTAACAATGTTATTAATCATTCAGACAAGCTTTGTGGTATTATTCTATGGGTCGTAGATATAAAACTTTTTATAAACCAATCTTTTCCATGGTCGTTATGGAGCAGTCAAAACTATTTGAAGGTTTAAAAAATCCTTCTACCTATGGACTTGGTGTAGAATCCATTGATGTTTTACAGACACATATTTCCTTTGTTGCTTTAACTGGTAAATATGCATACAAGGTTAAAAAACCCGTGAATTTCGGTTTCCTTGATTTTTCCACACTCGAGAAAAGAAAACATTATTGCGAAGAAGAACTAAAGTTGAATAAACGTCTCTGTCCTGATATTTATCTAGATGTTGTACCACTTACAATGAAAAATACTCATCTAGAACTCAATGGGGATGGAGAAATTGTTGATTACGCTGTGAAAATGAAAGAGTTCCCTCAGCGGAACATTATGACAAGACTCTTAGAAACCGATGAAATCGATGAAGAAACAATTGATAGTATTTGCGATATTCTCGTTGATTTTTACAAAAAAGATAAACGCTCAAGTGAAATTGATCAATATGGGGAAATAGAATATATTAAAAAAAATACTGATGAAAACTTTGAACAAACCCTTTCCATGGTTGATACTACTATTCCCCAGGATGTTTATGTTTTTATTAAAGATGCGACAAACAAGTTTTTACAAAATAAAAAAGAGGTATTTGAAGAAAGAATTCAAGGGGGTTTTATACATGACTGTCATGGTGACTTGCATTCTGGTAACATAGTAGTCACAGGTAAGGATGTTTGTATTTTTGATTGCATTGAATTCAATAAACGTTTCCGCTATAGTGATGTTGCCTCAGATATAGGTTTTCTAGCTATGGATCTAGATTTCCAGGGACAGCCATATCTCTCCAGCTATCTCATAGATAAATATATAGAAAAAAGCAATGACCCGGGTATTCTAAAAGTTCTTAATTTCTACAAATGCTACCGGGCATATGTAAGAGGTAAAGTCATTGGTTTCAAACTAGATGATCCAAATGTTGATAAAAACGATAAACAGAACATTATAGATACTGCAAGGAAATATTTTGATCTTGCACAATATTATGCAGAACTTTTTTCGAGAGATATTAAAGAAACCTGCCCTGTTTTGTTTATCACCAGTGGTTTAACAGGTACAGGAAAAACCACAGTTGCTAGGAAAATAATGGTTGATTACCATGCACATATGATTAGCACAGACACGGTCCGTAAAGAACTCGAAGGGATAGCTAAATTCGAACGGCATCATGATGCATATAACACTGGTCTTTATTCCCCTGAAAAAATGCGGTATACCTATGAAAAAATAACGGAAAAAGCAGAAAAACAATTGAGAAAAGGCAGGAATGTAGTTTTAGATGCAACATTTAAAACCAGGGAGCTTAGAGATGAGGCTAAAAAACTATCAGAAAAAACAAACACTGATTTCATAATACTTTATAGTACCTGCCCAGAGGATATTGTTAAAAAATACTTGAACGAGCGAGTGAAAAAGAAATCCGTATCTGATGGTCGTTGGGAAGTATACATAAAACAAAAAGACTCTTTTGAACTTCCCGCAGGTAGTGATAACTTTGTTGAAATCGATGTATCAAAAAAATCTTACAACTATCAGATAAATGTGTTCAGAGAAATTTTAAAAAGAACAAAAAGGGGTTAGATTTTGAAAATCAATGGTTACAACATAGATTTAGAGAACGCTGCGAAAACCATTAAAAAAAATAATTACAAAAGAGTCGTGTTACAAATACCAGAGGGATTAAAAAACCATGTTTCAGAGTTTATAAACTACCTGGAAACAGAGACAAATGCTCAGATTATTGTCTCCGTGGATCCATGTTTCGGAGCCTGCGACATTGTCAACCATGAGTTCCAACATATGGATGTAGATTTTGCAATACAACTAGGACACACACCAATACCTGATATGGAGAACCATTGGATTCCAACAATGTTCATCAATGCACAATCAGACCTAGATGTAACCAAAGTTGTTGAAAAAGCAATTCCACGTTTAAAAGGTGAAAAAATCGGCCTAGTTTCAACAGCTCAACACCTTCATACTTTCCCACAAATTGAAGAAATACTAGTTAAAAACAATTTCATCCCTGTTATTGGTGAAGGCGATGATAGAATAGAATCAAAAGGACAAATACTAGGATGTAACTTTTCAGCAGCTAAATCCATAATGCAGGAAGTTGACTCGTTTTTATTCATTGGTAGCGGTAATTTCCATCCACTTGGTTTAAAACTTATCACAAAGAAACCAGTAATTGTAGCAGATCCTTATACAAATCAGATACGAGACAAAGAACTCGGTGAATTAAAAGACTCTGTCTTAAGACAGCGATACGGTGCTATAGCTAGATCAAAAGATGCTAAAGTCTTTGGTATTCTAGTTGGTATTAAAAGTGGTCAACAACGTATTGATCTTGCATATAATATTAAAGAAAAACTAGTTTCTAAAAATAAAAAAGCGTATATCTTGGCTTTGAACCATTTCTCATCAAGTTTTTTAGAGAGTTTTAGAGATGTTGATTGCTTTATTTCAACTGCTTGTCCTAGGATTGCTATTGATGATTACATGCAATATAAAACACCAATTATTACTCCTGTTGAGCTGGATATACTTTTAGGATTGAAAAATTGGGAAGATTATCTTTTTGATGAAATTAATCACTTGGTTTTATAAAACAAAAAACATCCATGGGCCTGGAGAGATTTGAACTCTCGACCTCCCGGTTATCAGCCGGGTGCTCCAACCAACCTAAGCTACAGGCCCAAACGAAAACACGTATTACAGTTTTCCTATATAAGCAATTTTATAAACCTGTTAAAAAGTAATTAAAAAAAGTTAAAATAAAAAAAAGAAAAAATTGTATAATTTAGGACCACCATGGATTACAAGGTTGAGATTCGAGCTCAAGTATATCAATAATAGCTGAAGATGACATTAAATAACTATCTAGAAAAGACCAGCGTATACCTAGCCCATCATCTTTCTCTATAACTTCATCCGTTGTAGACTCTGATAGAGTATCAATAAATGATGCAATGAAGAAAAGGAATTTCTGAGTACAACCATATCCAAAAGCCACATCTAAAATAGCAGCTATTACCGCAACTCCAAAAGGCATATACTCGGCTACTAATTGAGTAAACAAATGATCAGTCCATATATAATGACCCATACCAAGATCTAAAGGACTGAGTCTAAAATATGGAAAAATAAGTATGTCATTCCTACCATCATCACTAAAAGATGCATCATCTACCCCGTCATCAAACCCATCTACAATAGTATTAAATTTCACTCTTAGATCGTAAGGTAGCCTAAACCTCATATTAATTCTACCATTATCCTCGATATATTCCTCAACATAATCATTAATACTATCAATAGCACCGCTATATTTGATAATAACACTATCAAACTCTTGAAGAACCTCTTCAGGGATGTCGCCAACACCTGTTGTTCCTACATTATTTTCTCCTAAAGCAGTAACTCCGATATCATCCGAGTAACTTGTTGTTCCTACATTATTTGCTTTTAAAACACTGGTTTCAAGTGCCGCCCCCTGAGAAAAACAACCAGTAGAGAAAATAATAGCTACTGAAACCATACAAACCAGTCTTTTCCATATTTTCATTTCTTTTTCACCTTTTACATTCATTTTTTTACATTTTATTTCTTACTTTACAATATAAAACCTTTCTTGGAAAGTTTTCGAATTTTTGGAAGATTTTCGAACAAAAAATTTACAACAATTGATAACTGTTTTACCGAAGGCTTAATACATAATTAATCGATTCCGAAACCCGATGGATATAGACAAAACAATCAAAGAACTCTCACAAAACGAGAAAAAAGTACTAATAACCCTAGAAAAAACCGGTGGAAAAACATCACCAGAAGAAATCCAAAAAAAAGGCGACTTTAAACAAGAAGTAGAAGTGATGAACTCTGCCTCATGGTTACAATCAAAAAAACTAGTAAAACTCGAAGATCACATAAAAACCGTTTACTCCCTTGGCAAAGAAGGAAAACATTTCCTAGAAAAAGGCCTTCCTGAGAAACGATCACTAAAGATGATATCTTCTAAAGGTGGAAGAGCATCTCTTAAAGATTTATCAAGTGTTCTAAGCAAAAATGAGATACCCGTTGCAGTAGGATGGCTTAAGAAAAAAGGCTGGGCCTCTATTAAAAAAGATAAAGATACCATCTTGGAGATAACAGATGATGGAAAAAAAGCGTTAAAAACAAATACAGAGGAAGAAAAAATATTACGACAACTCAATGAACAACCAAACAGTGAAATTGATAAAAACATAATCAAACCATTGTTATCACGGAAAAACGTAGTTAAAGAAAAAGAAATCGTTAGTAGTACAATAATTTTAACGGAAAACGGTAAAAAAATAATACAAAAAGGTTTTGAGTTTAAAGATGAGATATCCCAGATAACATCAGCTATTATCAAATCGGGTAGTTGGAAAAACAAGTCTATCCGCCCATATGATATTGATGCTTTTGCACCAGCTATTTATGGTGGAAAAGCTCATCCTCTAGTTGACCTTATTGGTAAAATACGGCAGATATTCCTAGAAATGGGTTTCGAAGAGATAGAAGGTGACTTTGTAGAATCCTGTTTCTGGAACATGGACATGCTATTTATACCTCAGGATCACCCTGCTCGTGAAATGCAAGATACACTATATTGTAAAACCCCCTCAAGTATCAAGATAGATGACAAAAACCTGGTCAATAAAATCGCTAGAGTCCATGAGAATGGTGGAAACACGTCCTCTACAGGTTGGGGTTACAAGTTTTCCACATCAGAGGGTGAACGAGCTCTTCTAAGAACACATACCACTGTTAACACGATTCGCTACTTATACAACCATCCAGAGCCACCCTGTAAGGTTTTTTCAATTGGCCGAGTCTTTAGGAAAGAAAACATAGACTCGACACATCTACCAGAGTTCTATCAAATCGAGGGTATCATCCATGAGGAGAATACTAGTTTCAAACAACTCATAGGTGTTCTAAAAGAGTTTTATCGACGTATGGGTTTTGAACGTGTCCGTGTACGCCCAGGGTACTTCCCATATACTGAGCCTAGTATGGAAGTTGACGTATATTGGAATAACCAATGGATGGAACTCGGTGGGAGTGGTATTTTCAGACCTGAGGTTACTGAGCCTATTGGTGTGAAAAACCCGGTGCTTGCATGGGGTCTAGGTCTTGAACGTCTTGCTATGCTACGTTTTGGTTTAACTGACATAAGAGACCTCTTCATCAGTGATCTTGGCTGGCTACGGAAAAAATCCTTGAAATAAAAACTACTTTTATATCGAGAAATACAGTACTTCCGAATGCAAAAATCTACCAAAGAAATCATCCAAAATTGATTGTTTCTCCTTAGAAACTGACTGATAATTCTGTTTAAATTTCTTGATCTTATAATGTGTTGGTTCGAGTTTTTTACCAAGGAAGGCTCTTTTCTGCTTAATTTCAAGATCTGTATTGAAAACCTGAGACATTCTACCCAGATCCTGAAAAGAGATAATTCTTGACTTATTTTGAGTCATCATCTCTTGAAGTGCAAGCTTGTTTTTGTCTTCAAGATAATAGATTGATTTATTTTTGTATTGAGATCTCTTGATAACTGGAAATATTTTCTGCAAGAAACGTAGTTTGTTACGATTTTTACCTGTGTAAACATAACCTTCCTGAAGAAGCTGTTTCAAGAGTTCAAGTGCTTCTCCTTCAATACAAAGAGGTTTTTTCTTTGGCATCAATGGAAAGGTGAAAAAGACATATAAATAACTTAGCTACGTCAAATAAAAACCATAAATTTAGACAATTTCTTTTTCTATAAATTTGGAGTTCATTAAACGTGCAACAGCCATATACTCAGGACTAAATCTTAGCATTTTTCCAGTTTTATACTCTTTAGGCTTCTTACCAAGACTATATACTGTTAGATCGGATGTTGTACCAACAAATTGTGCACTTTGATCTTTTGGTTTTATATTATTAATATCAACATCTACTACTCCAAAATCCAATACTGCTTTATATTCTTGTACTATATCAGTTGATTTTGTTTTTAAATCTGCGTGTCCAACATTTCCATCGCCAATAATCCCATCAGGGAGTTGTTCTTTTTTTTCAAACTCAACAATATTTGCATCAAATTCAAAAGCATTTGTAGAAAGATTTGAAAATTTTTTATTAGTTAGTGGTGATGTTCCTAAAAAAATTGCTTCACCTATCCTCAGATGATTAACTGCTTTTGGTACTTTTCCTTTTCCAAGAAGTGGTAATGTAATAGAGCTACCACCCGAAACAAGGTTTAGATCTCTTTTAAATTTTATCTCAACGAGCTGTTCATACAAACTCAGCTGTATAAGTTTATCAAATGTCGGCTCAATTCCATACATACAACCAAGATTAGTGCCAATCCCAATAACGTCAATATTTGATAAATCAAAAACGTTGGAATAAAAATCCAAAAATTTTCCCCGAACAACACCTTCACGAAGCTCACCCATCTCAATCATTATAATAATTTTATGAGTTTTATTCTGATTTTTAGCTTCCTCATCTAATTTATTGATCGTTGAAAATTCTGTGTTAAGTGATATATCTGCATATTTAACAATATTTTTTATATACGTTGTTGAGGGTGGTTTAAGATACATTGTTACAAGTTTGGGATCAATCTGTTTTATTGATTTTAAACTTGAAACTCGTGAATCACCAATAGAATGAGTACCTAATATGACATCTGATTTCAATATTTTTTCCAGGAGAGGTTTATATCCTCCAAGAACTTTTGTAACAAACGTCCATTCCTTGTTATGCTTTTGGCAAAACTCATTCATTTTTGAAATATTAGAAATAATTCTATCTGGATACATTCTTAATTTTGCCATTTACTTCCTCCCTTGCTTGTATCTCATTTCCGCATATTTTGATTTGAAACCGATGTGTTCATAGATGTCTACTGCTGGATTATCATATTCTACATGTAATGATATGTCTCCATTGCATTCTTCAATGGTTTTTTCAATCAGTTGTTTACCAATCCCCTTGCCTCTATGTTTTTCATCTACTGCAACGTAAACAAGGACATGCTCAGGGATATATCCAGACATACCTGAATCATTTACGACAACTTCACCTAATACGATTCCTTTTTCAATTGCTATAAGTAAAAATCCGCCTTTTCCCCTCTCTTTTGAAAAAGCATAATCAACTGCTTTTCTAATATCCTCTTTTAAATCTTTATATTCTCCGAGATGGTCATATAAAAAGTCAATAAATCTTTGTTTAGGCAGTATCTTTGGAAAATCAGTTATTTCTCTTATTACAATAATATCAACGATACTTTACACCCCATTTTTAATCAATTGCTAATTCTTTAGGTAGCACATTTTTTCTTTTCAATATTTTTACTTGATTATTTCTATATCTGTAGATTATATCTGCTTTCTCATCCTGTATATCCCATGGAATAACTATCAATAAATCACCTATTCTAATTCGTCCCATCCTTCGTCTTTTACTACCAGGTATACGTGCCATTCGTAATTTACCATCCTCACATGTTACATCCATTCTTGATCCTCCTAAAATCTTGTTTACCACTGCAAAGATTTCTTTTTTATTCTTATTTGGAGTTGGTACTCGAATAGTATCTTGTTCTGATTTATTGTTCATATGTCACTATATCCTTTAAGTACATCATTTTACCTGAAATCTACAATATTAAATTTCAACAAAAAACAGGAAAAAAATCCCCGCCTTTTGCTTTAGGCAAAGGGCGTATGCTACTGAATAGATTGCTAAACAAAACCTTTTAATTTATCATCTGAAGGGAGTTTACTATGTTCAAAACCACATTTAAGACAAACCAGTGTATAAATTCCAGGTTCTTTTTCTTGTTTCTTCATTGTTCGATTTCCACATTTTGGACAAATATACTTTACCATTATATCTCTTCAAATCATAATTTCGTAAGAGCTCATGTTATTTAGTATTTTAGATTTTTAAGGATGAAACTAAAAAATGAAAGATATTAAGTAATATTAATACCTTAGATATAAGCAATGCTCCTTGAAACATCTATTTGACTTATACTAATAATTTGAGCAGTTTATGTGTTGTGTTATATTTGATTTTTAAAGAATGCCACTCAGAGCAAAAGAAGAATTATCATTGTAAAAACAATTGTATTAAACCTATAGAATTAGTAAATAAAAGTATCAATGATATAATAGTTGAAGTATATAAAAATGGAGAGGAGATATGGCCTCCAAGTAAAGGCCATTTGGATACAATAGGTAATTTCTTATTTTGTAAGAAAAAAAGATCCGTTAGAGAGAAAGATATACTCACCTCATGTCATGGTCCAAGCGCTGTTGCTGTTGTTGTTCATATACCTAAAAGAAAAAAGGGATGGCAATGTTTTTTGATAAAAAAGGAAGAGATACAGTCAATAACTCATTCGTTATTTGAATCAATATTAGGATTGTATGTATTAAGGATAAACGATAATAAAAATAAATATTTGATTAAAATTGGTAAAGGTGGAAAGAATTATCTTTCAAATAAATTGGATATTTTAATGGAAAACATATCATCACCTCAAAATATTTTGGAAATATGATGCTCTCTATTGATCCAGGAGGATAACAAAATGAAATTTTTCGTTAATCATTCCATTTTCCTTAGTTTTAAACAGATTTAAATCTAATTTTTCTTAAGTTTTAAATCACTATTTTGTTGTTTTCTGTAGAAATATTAATCAAATAGCTCCTTATCCCCAGATCTCAATATGTCTCTACTACTACTTTTCGTTCATTGGTAGAGACTTTCGGAACTACTGCAATAAAGGAAAACTTTATATAGAAGTGTTTATATAGCGGTCTTACTAATTAGACTATTTTATAAGGAGGCGAAGAAAGAATATGATGACTGGACAACAGCCAATAATAGTACTAAAAGAAGGTACAAAAAGAGAAAGAGGCCGAGGAGCACAAGGCAACAACATAATGGCAGCAAGAGCAATAAGCGACGCTGTCAAATCAACACTCGGTCCAAAAGGAATGGATAAAATGCTTGTTGACTCCATGGGCGACGTAGTCGTAACCAACGATGGAGCAACAATATTAAAAGAAATAGATGTAGAACACCCAGCTGCAAAAATGATAGTAGAAGTCGCAAAATCCCAAGATGAGGAATGCGGCGATGGAACCACAAGCGCAGTAGTACTAACCGGTGAACTACTCAAATACGCTGGTGAACTACTCGACCAAAACATTCACCCAACAGTTATCTGTGGTGGATACAAACTAGCATCAGACAAAGCAAAAGAAGTACTAAGAAAACTAGCCATTAACATAAAACCAGGTGACAAAAAAACACTAAGAAACATCGCTATGACCTCTATGGCTAGCAAAGGTGCAAGCGCTGAAAAAGGCGTACTAGCCGATGTAGTCGTAGATGCCGTAACCCGTATAGCAGAAAAAATCGGTACAAGAACAGTTGTAGACCTGGACAACATCCAGATACAAAAGAAACAAGGCGGAGGAATAGCAAACACTGAAATAATCACAGGAATAGTCCTTGACAAAGAACGAGTACACGAAGGAATGCCAAAACACGTGAAAAACGCAAAAATAGCACTAGTAAACGCAGCACTAGAAGTCAAAAAAACCGAAGTAGATGCAAGAATACAAATACAAGACCCAACACAACTACAAGCATTCCTAGACGAAGAAGAAAACATGCTTAAAAAAATGGTAAACCAAATCAAAAAAAGCGGTGCAAACGTACTAGTCTGCCAAAAAGGAATAGATGACATAGCACAACACTTCCTAGCAAAAGAAGGAGTCTACAGCGTAAGACGAGCAAAAAAGAGCGACATGGAAAAACTAGCGAAAGCAACAGGAGCAAAAATCGTAGGAAACATGGAAGGAATCACCACTAAGGACCTAGGATACTCAGGTATCGTCGAAGAAAGAAAAATCGGCGACGATAAAATGACCTTCATAACAGAATGCAAAAACCCCAAAGCAGTAAGTATACTCATACGAGGAACAACAGAACACGTCGTAGATGAGCTAGAAAGAGGACTACACGATGCATTAAGCGTAGTAAAAGTAGCAATAGAAGACGGAAAAATGACCGCAGGCGGCGGAGCAGTCGCAACAGCAATCTCAATGGCACTAAGAGACTACGCACCAACGGTTGGTGGCCGAGAACAAATGGCAATAGAAGCATTCGCCAACGCCATAGAAATAGTACCAAAAACACTAAGCGAAAATGCAGGTCTTGACCCAATAGACATGATGCTCGAAGTCAGAAACGCACACAAAAAAGGCAAAAAATACGCAGGAATTAACGTACTCCGAGGAAAAGTCGACGACATGCTAAAAAACAATGTCATCGAACCACTAAGAGTAAGCATGCAAGAAATCGAAGCATCATCCGAAGCCGCAACAATGATACTAAGAATCGACGATGTTATCGCATCAAAAGGCGGCGGAGCACCACCAGGTGGTATGCCACCAGGTGGAATGGGTGGAATGCCTCCAGGCATGGGCGGAATGGACTACTAAAAAATATTCCATCTACCCTTTTTTCCTTTTTTTATTAGAATAAACCTTTGAATTCTTCAAATTCTCGTCCACAATATGGGCAAACCTTTGAATCCAAAGGAATATGATGCCCACAATCAGGACAAGGATACTTAGACGGATCACGTTGAGCAATTTTTTTCTCAGTTTCTTGATCAAGCTTCGTTAAAATGATATCGTCAACAGGTTTCCTATATAACATTATAGCAGTCGCCAATGCTGCTCCTCCTGTTACAAAAGACATGTACCATGAAGCCCCTGGTCCACCAGATGCTTTAATTATGTTCGTTACTTTACTAGAAAACCAAAAACCAACATCAGCATCAACTAAATTACTAAAATGTACTTGAACCATGAATAAAGCACCTGCAGCTATAGTTAAAACAAATATAATTATACAAAAATATGTAACTGTTTTCTTGAATAATTCAATATTTCCGAAATTAAATGCGCTTAAAAGCATTAAAATTATTGAAAATATAGAAATTGTTAGAGCACTTGAAATAAAATACAACGTACTACCAAAAACATTCAAACTATCTGTATTAAGACCCGTTGTATTAATATCATCCTCTGAAGACACGTCTTTTAATTCATCATAACTCATATCCATTTCTAAGGCGCTTGGCAAAGTACTTGAATCAACTTTCAAAGAAACTTTGGTTAAATGCATATTAAACTCTTCCGTTTCCGGTGCCAAAGATCGGTCCATATGCACATTATACCATGCTCCAAAAATTGTTACTAAAACAAGGGACATTATCACAAAAACTAATATTAAAGGAATTGCTCTTTTAATAATCTTTATCTCACTTTCATCAAATGCCATATATATCCTCTAAAGTTTTAATTTTTTGATTTTACTACTAACACGGAACAAGGCGCGCTATGTACAATTTCTTTGGATACGCTACTAACTATGAACTTGTCAATACCCTTAGTTTTATCATGATGCGCCATTATAATTAGATCATCTTCTTTAACGAATTTCACAATCTCTTCAAC
This sequence comes from uncultured Thermoplasmatales archaeon, assembly GCA_964527715.1. Classification (GTDB taxonomy): domain Archaea; phylum Thermoplasmatota; class E2; order DHVEG-1; family DHVEG-1; genus CAZGOD01. The sequence continues at coordinate 86,406 of CAZGOD010000003.1, forward strand.
AGGGTTACCAATTATAAGCTGAGTTTCAAGTTTTACACCAAACTCCTCACCAATTTTTTTAAATTTCTCAAGATAAGCCTCAGCTTCCTTTTTCAATTTTTCCTCGAGTACAACCGAGGATATAAACTGATGAGTATCATTAACAGTGATTATCTTAGCATCAACGCCTAATAATTTAGCAAAAAAAGCTCCTCTTTCAACGGCTTTTTTAGATTCCTCTGTATTATCAACAGTTATAACTATGCGTTTAATGTCCTTCATCTCTCTACTCCAGAATTATGAAACGTTTAATCAATAATTAAAATTTTTCTATTAATTTAATTTTCAGCAACAAACATGTTTTTTAGATAACTTTATTAATACACAACAACTAGTGATATCGTAAATTTATGGGGAGGAATAAAATGGTAAAATTAAGTGAAATAAAATTAAACATAGCAACAGCAATAGCAGCAGCTTTCGGTTTTATAATTGCTCTACTTTGGAGAGATGTAATAATAGGCATACTCAAGTTTTATGGTTATTGGCAAGAAGGTGGATTTGATACCGAGGCGGCAATAATTGGTGGAGTAATATTAGTAATAATAATTACAGTACTCTGCGTCTTTGGAATAATGTATATCTTAAAGTGGGGCGGAATTACCAAAAAATAAAACCCTTCTCTTTTTCTTTTATTGAATTTTTATCTCATCTACTAGTATTATTTCGCAATCAAAATTTCCAATACCGGTATCGGTATTCCAAACATAATATTCATCTCCTTTGGTTCCATATAAATCCACGAGACTCCCCTCAATATAAACATGATCGTTTACGCTAATGTCCTTTAAATCATTTAGAACGTTTTTATTATGAGGGATAATATGATTATTTCCTGTGTGTGCTTTAAAATACTCATAATCTGATACGCTGCCACCTTCAAACAAATAATATATATACCTATTTTCAAAGGAGGTAATGCTAAAAGGATATTTTTCAGGGTTGTCTTCTACGTCATCTACTCCAATGAAAAGATCAATAGGTGAAAAAATATTTATCGGAGCATAAGGAGTATCATGTTTATTATAAAAATTTAAAGCTAGTAATATTCCCTCAAGGGTGTAATCGTCGATTTTTGTCATTGTAAAAGTCCATCCTTCACTAGTAATTAGTTCATCTTCTTCAAACCAAAAATCCTTATTTATCTCACAGTTTATCCCTTCAAAACCAGATCCCTGGTTTCCCCATCCGAAGTATAAGAATAAACCTGAAAAAATAAGAGTTATCGCTAAAACTAGTACAAATATTTTTAATTCTCGTTTACCAGTGTCTTCATATAATAATGGATAGCTAGGGGTAAGTTTTTCTTCTTTTGGTTTTTCTTCATCTTTTTGTGTTTCTGTTTCTTTAACGATATCTAAAAGTCTCGCGTTGCATTTTACACACCAAAAAGCATCTTTAGGGTTTATCTTTCCGCATTTAGAGCAACGTTTCATCTCTACCTCAAATATGATATATTAACGTTTACTCTTTTAATATTACTATTTTCTATTGTTTTTTAGCAATCATTCTAGCAACAATAGAGAGTATCAACCCAACTGCACCTATTGTGAAGAAACTAGTAATGGTAAAGCTTCCTTCTACAATTGCTACTGCTATGGAAAATATCAAGCCGATAAGTCCTAATCCAGCCCCGATAGCAATTATCAGCCTTCCAGGTATCACCCGTTTTTTACCTATTAACACTCCACCAGCTATAACTGCGATACCACCAAGTGATGCAATTAATATCAAGATTACAAATACAAGCTGAATGATCTCATTATCCATGACATGTTCTGTTACAAAATCTTTTATCGTCTCCATGGTTGCTAAACCATTCATACCAGATATAAGCAATAATATGCCCGCTATGATTGCTACAACCATGGCTTTACTGTTTTTAAGTGACATTTTTCTTCACTTTTAGAGTTAAAAAGTGGTATAAAATTTTTGTTCTATTTTATTTCTTGAAATTCGCCCGTTGTATTATTCTTTTTGGTATTGTCCCAATTAAAATACTTACCGTTCATGACTATGTAGACGCCATGTGGCAGGGATTGAACGAAGGCTAAAGCGCTTCCTAAATTAAACATTCCATCTGAACTACCAAAAGCATATGGTATTATAGCACCTGTTAGTACTATCGTTTTATCTTTTATTTTTTCTCCTAAAAATTTTGCGGTGGCTACCATTGTATCGGTTCCATGTGTGATTATTATTTTATCTTCTTTTGAATTTAAACACTTTTCTAAAATGATTTTTCTGTGGTAATCCGTCATTTCTAAACTATCAATCATAAACAAAGTTCTTATTTTTGTTTCTAGTTTGCATCGTCCCTTTTTAAGCATTTCATGTATATGTGTATTTTTGAATATTAGTTCTCCATTTAATTCCATGTACTCCTTATCAAATGTTCCCCCGGTAATCAAAATTTTAACTACCATGGTTTTTCAAGTATTAAAAACGTGGATAAATACTTTATTAATAAATTGCAGAAAGTGTTATTTAAACTTTTATCGTAATAAATGTTTATTTTTCCTTATAACAATGACAAGGCTAGCTATTAATAGAACTATGGCAACAATAACAATAATCATCATTAGATTGTTATCATGATGTGACCCTGCTGTTTTTTCCACGTGTGGGATTTCTATTGTTTGAGCATCAAGTGCATAAATATTCCCCTTTGCACTAATATAAACAATTCCATCTTCAACAACAGGATCACATAAGATGGGGGTAGTTACAAAATTATCAACATCGCTATCTTTTATACTAAACCCTGGTGTGAAACTCCAACTGGGCTCACCGGTTTTCTTATCAAGTGCATATAATTTTCCATCATCTGAACCGAAGAACACGTACTCTCCATAGGCTGCTGGAGAGGAATGTATAGCGGATTTACATTGGAAATACCATTCCATCTCCCCAGTTTTTTCATTTACTGCATAGAACTTGTTATCAAGTGATCCGACAAAAACCATACCATCCGATATTTCAGGGGTGGAATCTATCCCCCAGCCTGTTTCATATTTCCATCTAAGAGTACCACTATTAGAGTCAATAGCATAGATATTTCCATCCCAAGAACCAAGATAAACAGTTTTACCACTTATTTTAGGAGGTGCAGTAATTACACCATTTGTTTCATATTCCCATAATAGCTCTTTCTTAATAATGTCAAAAGCATAGCATTTATCTCCAGAGCCAATGTAGATTGTATTACTATTTGCTTCAGATATAGCCGTTGATTCAGAAAAAGTATAACTCCATTCAACTTTACCAGAATCGATGTCAAATCCGCATATATCGCCATTTGAAAATCCTGCAATCACAACATCTTTTATAATAACCGGTTTTGAAGATATTTCTCCAATTTTTTGCTCCCATCTAATCGTTCCTTTCTCTTTATCGATAGCCATTAAACCTGAATCTGTAGCTATAAATACAAGATTCTTTGATATTAAAGGTATGAAAGAATTTTTTCCAATAGGTTGTTTCCATATTAGTTTTCCTAGACTTGCATCCAAAGCATATATTTCACTTGAAGAGGATGCTGCATATAGAGAGTCTGCAGATCCTGTAATTAAAGCATAATCTATATTCCTAGTATTTCCTGTTTGATATGTCCATATCAACTCGCTGTTTTTCTCGGTACTAGCTACTGTATTTGTGTTTTTTATATCAGTTGGTTGTGATTTGGAGGCAAAAAGCTTTACCCATCCGGCCCCAGGGATCTCTGTAAGACCTTTTAATTGTTCTTGATCTTTCTGTTTAGGTTTAAAAGTACTACCGTCTAGTTTGCCCATATGTACCCATAGTCCAAGATCTTCTACTAACTTGGAATCTGTGATTTTACAATCAATGGGAAGGTCAGATATTGGAGGTGTCGACATTATTTTCTTTACAACACTAACGTTGATCCTTCCATAGAATTTTTGTCCTAGTTCCTCAAATTTGATATCTCTAGTGCTAGGTCTAAACTTTCTGAAAAAAATTCTCCCAGGAATACCTAGCCCAAATAAGCTAAAAAGTTCCCATCTAACTTTATCATCTTTAGCATTATTACATGACCATAAAAACCCGTTATTAGTTCTTGTTATTGCATGATTGTATAAAGCGAGTTCTAACGATGCTATTTCACCAGTTTTTGTATCTCCCATCACCCAATCATTTTGATAGAGACCATTATTTCCATCTAATAAACTCTGAATTACATCGTCGATACTATTAGAATACTGAATAGCTCTTCTCGCTCTTACTCCTACAGGCTTGGTCCCTTTTACTTTCCATGGTCCTTCCCAGGGCCAAAGAGTCGTTTCCATTAAAAGAATTCCTTGTTCATTTTGATAATAATCTTCACTGCTCCATATGTAACCTGGAAAACATGTCATAACAAATCTATGCCCCTTCGATGGTTCAACATCTAAGATTATGTTGGCTCTTTGAAGTATGTAATTAGGGGGAAAAATAGTTGAATGTGACATGACAATTCTACCGTCAACTGTTGCGTCACCTGTAGCAATAAAACCATTACAGTGGCCGAAGAGGCTTTCCTCTTTCTTTAAACCTTTAATTAAACCTTTTATTAAACCAAAAGCCCATTTAAAAGGTCGTCCTATTCCTCCCGATTTCTGAATTGTCTGACGAGTTTCTTCGACAACATTCAATGAAAGAATATCTATGTAATCTACAAGTCTGCCGTGAACAGTTCCGCCTCTATCACTAACGCCATCAGCTATTCCCTTTATCTCTTGTTGGTATTCTTCAGGGATTTGATTCCAAAAGAATCTCATTCCTCTTTTTCTTATGATGTTCCACCATTGCTCCGATAATTCATCATATTTCGCGGGTTGATTTTTGAATATAAATAATTTCGTGATATCTTCCCTGTGCCCCCAGTTACTCCATCTATTGATCATGTCTACTATTTCGCCTGATGCTAGGTATCCGTATTGGTATCCTCTTTCGTATGGTTCTCCTTCTATGTGGATGTAGACCCATCCTTGGACGTTGTATCTGTATCCTTTTTGGTAGTGACCTGAGGTGATTGTTGTTTTGTCTTGAATAGTTGCTGTTGTTGTGTTTGTGGTTGAGATTAGGGTTGGCAGCAATATTATTGTTATTATTATTGTGCACATGGTTTTCCTGGGAATTTTTATGTTGATTTGTAGCATGTTAGCGTGCAACACATATACATGATTTATTTAAATAATTTTCCCTTTAAAAAAATCCCACTTATTTACCGTTCGTTGTTATAAAAAAAGTATATATGCCTTATAAACCACTTATAAAACATATAAAAATACGTGTTACTTTTCTAGTAAATTTTTTCTCAATATCTCTTAGAAATCTCCATATATGCACTTCTAAAAGAAACACCCTTCTTCACAAGATTATAAGCTTCCTCAGTAGAATATAACTCATCCGTCATCGCAGCAGTACACTGTTTTTCATTAACCTTTAAATGTTTTAACACTAAAACCATAATTTTCAGACAATTTTTCGTTATCTCAAAACCATCAAAAACTGGTTTTTTCGTTAACTGTATATCCCTATTATAACCCGAAATAAGACTTCCCATCATGCTCTTTACTTCAAATTCATAGGAAACAACCTGATGATATTTAGCTCTAGTCAACTCTAATACATCTGGGTTTTTCTTATGAGGCATTATAGAGCTACCAGTGCAAAAACCCGGAGGCAACTCTACGAAACTCATCTCAGGCATACTAAAAAGCAACATATCCATAGCTATCTTGTTGAGATCTACCATTATCTGACTTAATACATGAAGTATAGATGATTCGAATTTACCCCTACTATTCTGTACATAAATTGGATTTTTTTGTATCTTACTAAAACCCAGTAATTTTGCTGTTAGTTGCCTATCCACTTTAATTGGTACACCATACCCTGCACCTGTCCCCAGAGGTGATTGATCAACAAATTTATAAACATCCTTCAACAGTTCTTTATTATCACTCATTGATTCAATAAATGCTTCACACCATAAACCAACCGAAGATGGCATAGCCTTTTGCATATGAGTATAACCTGGTAACTCAACATGGCCATATTTTTTGTTGAATTTGGCAAATGATTCCATTAGTGACTCTACTAAGCCGATGGCACATTTAATTTCATCCTTATAGTATAATCTCAACGCTGTGATAACTTGATCATTTCTTGAACGTGCTGTATGTATTTTTTTACCAATATCCCCAAGTTTTTTTACAAGATAGTTTTCTATCGCTGTATGACAATCTTCATCATGTTGTTCAATTATAAATGATCCATTGTTATCCATCTTGATTATCTCATATAAAACCATGATTATTTTGTTACATTCCTCGCCAGTTATTACACCAATTTTGTTTAGCATTTTTGCATGTGCAATAGATCCTTGACAATCATATTTCAATAGTTTCTGATCTAGTAAGTAATCGTTTCCAACTGTATAGTCCTCTATTTGTTTGTTTAATTGATATTTTTTCTCCCAGAGTTTCATTTTTTGGCACCATGTAACTTTAGTCTTAATCCTATAATCTTTATGAATCCTGCTGCATCTTTCTGGTCATAGCCGCCTTCTTCCTCCATACTTGCAATAGCTTCGTTATAAAGAGAATATTTTGATTCACGACCTGTAACAATCACGTTCCCCTTATACAATGTAAGATAAACCTTGCCTGTTACGTTCTCCTGGCTCTGATTGATAGCAGCCATTAGGAAATTCATCTCTGGTGAATACCAGAAACCGTTATAGATGATTTTACCAATTATAGGTGACATTAGCTTTTTTAAATTCATTATTTCTCTGTCGAGAACTATACTTTCAAGATCCTGATGTGCTTTGAGTAAAATGGTTCCAGCAGGTGTCTCATATACCCCTCTTGATTTAATACCTACGAAACGATTCTCAACAATATCTATCCTACCAATCCCATTTTCAGAAGCAAGGTTATTAAGATAGTTAAACAGGTTAAGAGAGCCCTTAATTTTTACTTTTTTTGTTATATCAGTTACCGCTGTTGGTATTCCTTTTTCAAACTCCATGATTATCTTTGTTTCTTTATCCGGTGCATCTATGGGTGATTTCGTTAGTTTAAACATAGATGGATCTGGTCCTGTTTTGGTATCTTCTAGTATTCCTGATTCATAGCTTATATGCATAAGGTTTTCATCAGTACTATACGATTTTTTTAATGTTACATCGATTGGGATTTTTTCTTTTTCAGCATATTTTATTAAATCTGTTCTCCCTTTGAATTGTTTAAGCCATTCCTGGTTTTTCCAAGGGCTAATAATTTTTACATCTGGCATGAGTTGCATCCAAATGAGCTCAAATCTCACTTGGTCATTGCCTTTACCTGTGCAACCATGTGCTAGGATGTTTGTTTTTTCTTTTTTAGCGATTTCAACCTGTTTTTTTGCGATTATTGGTCTAGCAATTGCAGTTCCAAGTAAATATTGTTCTTCGTAGATTGCATTTGCTTTTAATGCTTGGAAAATATAGTTTTCTACTAGCTCTTTTTTTAAGTCTTCTATGTAAACTTTTGAGGCTCCTGTTTTTAGTGCTTTGTTTTTTATTTCTTGAAAATCTTCTTTTTGCCCTACATCAGCGATGTAGGCTATCACGTTGTAGCCTTTTTTTATTAGCCATTTTAACATGACTGAGGTGTCAAGTCCACCGCTATATGCGAGTACTATTTTTGTTTTCATGATTTGTTGTTAGTGTTTATTTTGGTTTTTATTAAGATTGACTGGTGTTGAACTACTTAAAATACTTTTGTTCTATTTAGAACATTTTTTCTAAATGAAACAAATTTGTTTTAAAAGAAACATTTAATAAAGATGAAAAACTATAACATTAAACATGCCAACAACAACCGAACTCACAGAAAAATACCTATCAGAACGCCCGAGTATAGAGGACTGTCTCAGACAAGGAATAATTAATTATTCCAGATTATCTCGAAAAATAGCGAAAGAACTAGACATTGAAAAAAAGAGCAGTATGGAAGCCATTTTAATTGCATGTCGTAGATACGAGGCAAAAATCAAAAATGAAAAGATTTTAGAAGATAAAATCCTAGATGTCCTGAGGAAAAGTGAACTGGAGATTAAAAACAAAATAATAGTATGCATAATTGAAAAAACAAGATATCGTGATAAAATACTAGAAATTGAAAAAAAAGTTCAAAAAAAGGCAGATACTTTTTATGCAATAGAGGGATCAAAAGTCTTTACAGTAATCACATCAGAAAAATACCTTGAATATCTAGAATCAATATTCGGAAAAGCTATTATAAAAAAATCGACGAACCTTGCGATGATTACTATTAAAAGCCCAAAAGAATTAGAAACCACGCCAGGTGTTAATGCTTTTGTTTACTCTAAATTCCGAGAACAAGGAGTAAATATCATCGAACAAATGAGTTGTTGGACCGATACAATAATTGTTATCTCAGAAGAAAATATCGCGACTGTTATGAAATTTCTTAAGTTCTAACCCCTGGCTATGATTACTGGTACATAAAATCTTTTATTTCACTATAATCAAATAATCCAAGTAATTCTTCATCTGAAATAGTTCCTTTTTCCTTGGATTTAACATAATCAACTACCCTGGAGACGTTATTCTGACAAACAGTGACTCCAACTTGTTCCAGTTTTTTCTCAATTGTTTTAATGCTAGCCATTTTATCTAAAACAAAGCTTCTGCTACTACCAATAAGCTCAGCTGGAAAAACTTCATAGAAACTGGGATCATGAAGAACTGCTGCGACATGTAAACCTGCGTTATGAATAAAAGCATTTTCACCAACAACTGGAGCATTTTGTGGAATTTTTATACCTGAAAACTCTGAAACCCTTTTAGAGAGTTCAGGTATCAATTTGAGGCTCCAATTATTTTTTACTTTGTAAATAGAATGCAGAGCAATACATATCTCAGAGAGAGGTGCAATGCCTGTTCTCTCCCCTATTCCATTTACAGTTACATCTATAAGACTAGCCCCTGCCTCAAATGCTGCAAGAGCATTTGCTGTGGCAAGACCTAGATCATTATGACAATGAACATTAAGTTCAACATCAAGATCTGATTTCAATCTACGAATAAGTTTATACATATCTAACGGAGTCATCGCTCCAGCTGTGTCAGCTATACTAATCCGATCTGCACCTGCTTGAACTGCTGCTTTAGACACTGTTACCAACGATTTATAATCGGTCCTAACCGCATCCTCTGGTGTATACCTTATTTTTAAACCATGGTCCTTTGCATATTCGATAGTTGAAGTAATCTTTTCAATTGCTTTTTCAAGGTTTGTCCGGAATTGCTGTTCAATACGTTTATTTGAAACACAGAAAAATATGCCAACCCAGTCAACATCACAGGATAAAGCTATATCTATGTCCTCTTTTAAGGCTCTGCAATGTGCGAGTACCTCTGCGGTATAGCCTTGATTTGCTATTGTTTTAACACCTTGGAAGATATCCTCTGATACTCTTGGGTGTCCAGCTTCGATAATATCAACTTTGAACATGTCAAGGAGATCAGCGATAATGATTTTTTCGTTTACACTAAATGTTACGCCAGGAGTTTGTTCTCCTTCTCTTAATGTTGAATCAAGAATCTTAACCATGGTTACTTACTTCCCTATTTTTATTCCTCTGAGGGTCCAAGTTGTAGACTAATAAGTTTGTTTTCAGAGACTTCTAAATCTATACCACAGTCACTGCATTCAATTATTAGTCCCTGCTCTGGATTCCTTAGATTTATTATTGAGCCACATTCGTTACATCTAAGCATAGTGATAGTTATAACAAAAAAGTATATATATACTTAATGTGATAATACTCACAAAATAGGGGCGTGTTTGTAAAATGGTAACCATAAGCCATACAGTCCAAAAAGTCATAGAACAAAAAATCTACATACAAGAAGCAATGAGTAAAAAAATAATATCATACAGTTCACTAGCAAAACAAATCAAACCAGAAATAGAAGAAATATTAGAAAAAAAAGTAAAAACACACGCAATAGAGATGGCCCTTCGAAGATACTCCGAAGAACTACAACAAAAGCACAAAACCATATCATTCGACTACTCCTCAGATATCATAATGAAAACACAAATCTGTGATATATCCGTATCACGATCTCCAACAATCACAGATAAAATAAAAAAATTCTATGATATAGTAAAATTCGAAAAAGGAGATGTAATCAACATAATACAAGGAAGCACTGAACTAAGTATTGTCACAAACGAGAGATACAAAGAAAAATTCCTCCAATTATTAAAAAATGAAAAAATACTAAACATCGAAACACAACTAATTACCTTGACAATGACATTTTCAAAAGATTTCCTCTACACTCCTGGGGTTGTATACAACATAATACGTAACATAGCATGGGAAAACATCAATATCTTCGAAATAGTATCAACTAACACTGAATTAACATTCATTATCCATAAAAAAGACGCCGTAAAAGGATATAAAGCCCTTGAAAAACTCATCCCACAATAAATCCACAAATTTATAAACCCTATAACATTCAGAGTAAAACGGTAAAACCATGGAAACATATATAGACATATTTTCTACCAACAAAAGGAGAAAAAGCCTCATCCATTAATGAAAAACTAATTGAAATAGGATTAAAACCAACAATAGGTGAACATGACTATATATAACTGGAATGGAATAGTGACGATAGAAGAAGAACTAAAATTTATAGATAAAGTCCAAGAAAAACTAAAAGACACAGGTGCTATATTAAAATTTAAAACAATAAGATAAAATTTTATTAGTAGTTGGTTTTTTTAGACTTGTTGTTAAATTATAACCTTTCTAATTTTGTATAACTGATTATTTTTTTACATATTTACCTACATATAAAATTTATAAAACATAACTTTGTTTTATAAATGGTATGGGATGAATGCACAAATTTGAGTTATTGTCAATTAGATGTAAGATGTGCGATTGGCGATGGGAAGTAACCCCTGAGGAAAAAACATCTGATATGAGCTGTGAAAAATGTGGATCCCGAGACCTATTCATAGAGAAAAACTCCCTTCATATGTTAAAAAAAGGTGGGAAATTTATTACTGAGCTTGGTTATGGTCCCGAGCGAGATAAATATGGTGCAGTAGCTGTTGAAGATATAACTAAACATTTTCAAAAACCCTTGTTAATAGTCCGTGAGAACGATTGTAAATTCGTTGAAGAAATGACAGATGAGGATCGTTTCGCTCTTCTGGGTAAAATGGAAAAAATCCGTTCAAAGATTCTCCAGGAGATCAGAGAAAGCCCGGATGAATCATTTCAAAAAATAGTCTAACTAAGTATTCCATTTATTCAAAAAATCCTCGGCTTTAGCCTCAAGTGTTTTCCTATTCCTAGTTTTATTGACTAAGTAGTTTTTCATAATACCTGGAACTACCTGTATCAAGAATCTCCATGATTATGCGTTCAGTAGTTGGTCCAACACCTTTTATGGTTTGAAGCTTGTTTTTGCATTGATTTCTTTTATATTCACAATTCCACGTAATTATTTTATATATTTAATATTCATCCAATGTTTTTACTTTGTTAGTAAAATACAAAAATGGTGAAGATATTTCACTGAAAGCTTTGCGGGTGTGATCTAGGGGTTATGATTAGGGCCTTCCAAGCCCTCTGCCCGGGTTCAATTCCCGGCGCCCGCACTCAAAATATTGTTAAAAAGAAAAATAAAATTGATGGAGATTTAGATAAATCTTAAATCTCCTTCTATTTTTTTCCATGTCTTTGGCAATTCTTTATCTCTATAATCATTTATTACGTTGCACATAGTTTTATATTTATAATTCTCAATATTTATATTTGTCGATTATTATATCGTCTATTGACGAATATAAATCTCTAAAACAATCTTCTTTGTCTTTTTGTTGTGTGTTGGTTTTATAAAAACAAAAAAACTTTTTTACAAAAATGTTAATATCGGCCAGCTTATTTAGGATGTTGTCGCAGGGGTAGCCAAGCCTGGCCAACGGCGCAGGACTTAAGATCTAATCATAATTAAGGGTTCGATGAGACATCCTGTCTCGAAGGAGTCCGAGGGTTCAAATCCCTTCCCCTGCATACCTAATATTTCAACAGGAGAAAAACCATGAATTTTTAGGTTTCACATTGTTTTGGTTAAAAAAAGTGATTTAAATCCCGATACTTTGTAAATTGATGTTCGAGTCCTTATGAGGGCAAGGTTTTTAAAATTGAGGATTGGTTCTTCCTTGACATTTTGACAGCGCAAGTATATGTACTTGAATGAACAACTAGTTTATGGGATGTCTAGAAATGAAAAATCATCCTTAAATTATTTTGGAAGTAAGATGATGAAAGAAGAAAGTCTAAATAGATTATTAGGAAAACAGTGTAAAATAGTTACAAAAGAACCAGGTGATGAAAAAAATCATATAGTTATAGGTGTAATTAAGGAAATTGAATATGATGAAAAATTTATAATTATTGAATCAATTCACGGTATTGGCTGTCTGAACATGCAATCAATCCTAGAAATAAAACCATGGAAACAGTATAATAGTTAGATGGAGAATCCGATATGATTAACATTAGATGTAAGAAATGTGGTTGGAAGTTGCCTTTTTCTACTAGAGGACCTAAAGATAGTGTAGTGCATCGGGGCGGATCTAGTGTCAACTGTCCTAAATGTGGTGAGCTTTTAATTCAAAAAGGTGGTAAGAAGAACCGCTGGTAATAATTATATTATTTCTTAAGTTGACAACCACAATAGGACTATGGAAAACTATTTAAACAATGTAAGCTGTGTAGCAAATAAGAAGGAAATAAAAACTTGAGTTTTCATCTTCAAAGTTTAGGATGGATTTATTTTTTTTATTTTTTTCAGAGAATATAGCTAAAAATATAACTACAGTGAGTTAGACATGAATCAAAATAGAAATAGAAGAAGACGCAATAATGAAAATAAAAAACAAAAAAAAGTAATTAGATGCAAAGCTTTAAACCGACCAGTATTCGAACATGAGGTTTGCTCTCAATTTAGTTCAAAAGTAACTTCTAATAATCAAAAAAATTGTGAAAATTGTAAACATGCATTTTGATGTCTATTTTTGTAAAAAAAACTAACTATTAGTGCTAAATTGAAAAATACTAATAATTATAATTTATTGGAGGGTTACTTAAGACCTAGCTAATATATAATAAAGTTTTATAACCAATAATTGTATATGAGGTTAGATATTATGCAAAAAGAGGAGAGTGTCATGGCTGATAAGGAGCTATGTGTAACTGGAATAGAAGAATTAGATATCCAGCTGGCTGGTGGGATTCCAACAGGTAGCACAGTTCTAGTAGTAGGTAGCAGCGGATCAGGAAAAACTACTCTTTGTATGCAATACTTAATAAATGGTGCAAAACAAGGAGAACGGGGAGTATTTTTCACCATAACAGAGCCTCTTTTCAAACTAACAAAAAACATGGAAGGATTCGATTTTTATGATAAAAAATTGATTGAATCCGGAATGGTAAACCTTATTGATCTTAGAATAATAAGTGAACGATTAGGCCTTGACACAGAAAAATACACTGTTGATGATGCCAGTGCTTTACTTGACATTCTTAGAGATATAGCTGATGAATTAAACGTAAAAAGATTAATCATTGATTCAATAACCGCGTTATGTTATAGACTTCAGACACCGGAACTGATAAGAGATTTCATCTTCAAACTTGGTTCATCCCTCGCTGCAATGAAATGTACTACTCTCCTAACCTCAGAGGTACCACCTAGGAAGTTCCAGTATTCTCAATATGGGATTGAAGAGTTTATTTCAGATGGAATATTTTTCCTAGGGGACATAGAGAGAAAAGGAGACTTAATACGAACTTTCCAACTTGTTAAAATGCGAGGAGCAAACCATAGCCGAATAAAATCAGCGATGAGTATCTCTTCAAAAAACGGCATAGAATTAGCACCCTTACTAAAATCTTCCTAAAACACAAGTTGGTAGTGAGGAGAGAGGGGAAAATAAGTAATGGCTAATGTATTAATTGATGGTTTAAAAGAAAGAATCTCAAATGCAATAAAAATGAACCAGTCTATTGGAGTAGTACTACCTGGTAACAACTACTCTGATCTTGTACAAGCAATATTTGAAAGGATACATAGCGAACCTGAGGAAGCTTGGGTCTATGTAACCGTGACAAAACCATACGAAAGCCTCACCAGAAAATTTGAATACCTATCAACAGATAAAAACATAAAATTCATCGACTGCATATCAAGAGCCGCGGGGATATCAAAAGAAGAATCAAACGTAATATACATTGAAAGCCCCACAATGCTTGAAAAGCTTGGCCTAGAGATAATGAACAACTTCAAAGAATTTGATCCAAATGCTAACAAATTTTTAGTGCTTGACTCCCTGAGCAACCTTATAATCTATAACGACCCTGAAATTGTAACTGAGTTTTTTTACCATCTCATAAACAAAACAAGAGCAAGAGATATACACACCATATCTCTAGCAATAGAAGAAGAAGGAATGAGCCAGCACATTAACAGATTAATTTATCTAAACGATAAAATCCTGAAAGTGAGAGATTCTTTTATCTAAAAAAAATTTAGTTGTTGGACTAATATGAAAAAACATAAACCTTTGAAAAAAATTGAATCAGGTAACAATGCCGTCTGGATTACACAACCAAAAGAAATAGAAAATATATTAAAAAGAAGAGAAACCGCGTTAAACATCGCAAAAGGCAAATTAATAGACACCGGAAAAATAGAAACAGCTATGCAAACAGCAGAAGCATTTGGAAGAGGACTATTTGAAGAACTCATCAAAAAAGAAACACAACCTGATTGGACAATGGAAGAATGGATAAAACCTGTTGCAGAGAACATCTTCAACCCTATGGGTACAGGTGCAACATTCACTGAAATCAAAGAAAATCAAGCTAGATCCCTCATATTTAGATACCTTAAAAACAAAGATGAATCAAATGAACCATACATGTCCACTCTTTTCAACTACGGTTTTTTAAGAGGAATACTCCTCAGCGTATTTCCTAAAGGCGAACTAATATTAAAAAGCAGCATGGCCGAGGGTGCACCCCTGGATGAATTCACATTCAAAACAAACGCTGCAGAAAATGACAGATTAGAACGTGAAAGGATCAAAAAAGTCGTTTTAGAAAACTCAAAGATGAAGATTGGACATGGCTACTGATGAATTTATTAGCACAGGGATTGAAAAACTAGATAAACTTCTTGAAGGCGGTACACCAAAAGGCTTCTCTGTACTAATACTAGGAGGCCCTGGTAGTAGCATAGAAATTTTAAGCAAACAACTAGCCACCACAGGAAAAGTTCTATATGTTACCACCGAAGAGACCAAAGAGGAAGTATTTGAAACCATGGACCGATTCGGCTGGAATAAATCAGATGTAGAAGTACTAGACATAGCATCACAATACTCACAAGCTGTTCTCTCAGGGGAACAAAAAAGAGTAAGTGTTTACCAGCAAAGATCCAAAATAAAACTTAAAGAATTAATTGAAATCGGGTCCTCAGGTATGCCACCTATTGAAAGAGGAGAAGAAGATTTCTTAGCAATACTATCAAATAAAGTTAAATCATCTAAAAATGAAAAAATAATAATTAACTCACTTGACTTCTTCCTAAGCCAGTACTCACAAGAAGAAGTAATAAGAACAATACATGCATCAAAAATTAGTAACCTACAAAACAAAGGCGTACTCATCATCATAATGACAAGAGGAATACATGGCGACGTATTTGAAAGAAAAATGGAAGGAATAGCTGACTGCGTCCTTGAACTAGAAGTCTTACAAAAGGGCTCCACATTTGAACGTTTCCTGGCAGTTAAAAAAATGAAAAACTATGCAAAAAAAATCGGCATAGCACGCTACACCATTGATAGCGATGGTTTTATTTTAGAAATGATAGAGAGAATAATGTAAAAAAAATTTCTTCGAAAAAGTTTTTTCATTCTTTTTTCCGCATCTCAATATTTCTATAAACCTGATAGAGTATACATTTGTCTCCCCCAGGGCAAACAATCTCATTTGGAGTGAGATCACAACCTGAGGAAGTACGATGCCGTATCCTAGATTTAAAATTACATTCTTCGATCATAATAATGCACTGTAATGTCGCAATTGTTTATAAAAATTCATCAATTTTTATGCACATGAACATGTAGATATATATGCAGATACTTATTCATGGAGCGACTGTTTTATTAATGAGGATTGTATTACAATTGAATTAGAGTGGATGGGATGTTTAGCGGAAACACTGACGAGACGCCTTTAGACCTTAAACGACCATTAGTTATAAGGGCTCTAAGGCGAAGCAATGTTAGGAAACGAATTGCAGAGTACCTTTTTGATATCAGCCCTAGCTGTAGCTACACCTCAGAGATAGCATATAATGTTAAAACTACTCCTACTAATGTTATCGGTGCTATAAGAGGAATGGAATCACGTTATAGACCAGAGGAATCACTCCTTGGTTTAAACCTCGTTGAAGAAAAACACGCAGGAAAAAACATCAAACTATATGGTTTAACCTCTTTCGGTAAAGAAATAATAGAATCATTAAACAATAGAAAATAATTTTTTTTGCCACCAAAATCTTTTTAACCTAAACCATAGCTCTTAATAAGGAGTTATTTATACTGGATTTGAATTTCGCTTATTTGGGGGATCCAACATGAAAAACTCAGATGATAAAAAAATAAAACTTGGAACAACCACACTTAAAGAAGGCTTCGCTAAAATGCAGAAAAGTGGCGTAGTAATGGATGTTACAACCGCTGAACAAGCACAAATCGCTGAAGATAGCGGCGCTGTTGCAGTAATGGCCCTAGAAAGAGTCCCCGCTGACATCCGTGCACATGGCGGAGTAGCAAGAATGGCTGATCCCGCCGTTATCCAAGAAATAATGAACACGGTCAGCATCCCTGTAATGGCAAAGGTTAGAATTGGTCATTTCACAGAAGCACAAGCATTAGAGTCCCTCGGAGTCGACATGATCGATGAATCAGAGGTTCTCACACCAGCAGATCCCTTTTATCACATTGACAAACGCAAGTTTACCATACCATTTATCTGTGGCTGCAGAAACCTAGGAGAAGCAGTACGTAGAATATGGGAAGGTGCCGCTATGATTCGTACCAAAGGCGAAGCAGGCACAGGTAACATCATCGAAGCAATTAGACATCAAAGAATGGTAACAAGCATGATCAAAAAACTAGAGGACATGAACGATAATGAAATACATAAACTAGCTGAAGATCACTCTAAAAACTATTCAATCTCTATGGAGACATTAACTGGTAGAAAAGTAGACGAGAATATGCCAGTCTTCGAAGAATACACCTATGCGCAGGTTAAAAAAGAAGTTTATGAGATTCTGAAGGATATTAAAAAAATTCATCATAGACTCCCTGTAGTAAATTTCGCAGCAGGAGGCATAGCTACACCAGCAGATGCAGCAATAATGATGCAACTCGGAAGCGATGGAGTTTTCGTAGGCTCCGGTATCTTCAAATCAGATAACCCTAGTGAAAGAGCAAAAGCCATAGTTGAAGCTGTAGCACATTACAACGACCCAGAGATCATAGCTAAATACAGCAAAAACCTTGGAGAAGCAATGAAAGGAATGGAGATAGAAAGCATACCAAAAGGACAACTACTGCAGGAAAGAGGATGGTAAAACAGTTATCCATCGGCGTAATTGGGGTACAAGGCGCGATATCCGAACACATTAACATTATGCAGAACGCCCTCAGAGAAACCAATAATGCTGGGAACGTTTTTATAGTAAAACAAAAAGAAGAAATTAACAACGTTGATGCCCTAGTTATACCTGGTGGAGAAAGCACAACTATTTCTAGGATTTTATATAAGACCGGAATGCTGGAAAATATATCAAAAAGAATAAAAGAAGACAAACTACCAGTTATGGGTACATGTGCCGGTTGCGTAATACTATCCAGCGAAATAACCGATCATGTAAAAGATGTAAGACTATTGCAAGCAATGCAAATGAAAGTACAAAGAAACGCATTTGGGCGGCAAAGAGAATCATTTGAAAAAACTATAGGAATCAAAGGTTTCTCTAAACCCTATAACGCAGTTTTCATCAGAGCACCAATAATCACAAAAACATGGAATAACTGTAAACCCCTTGCAAAAGTAAACGAAAAAATTGTAATGGCCAGACAGGAAAACCTCCTAGCACTCTCTTTTCACCCCGAGTTAACTAATGATCATAGGGTGCATAAATATTTTTTAGAAATGATTCTTTAAGCTTTCATTATTGCTAATAGGAATATCCCAAGAGCGATTACGGCTCCTACAAGTGCACCAAGTATTGCTACGACACCTTTGACAATAGTGTCACTAAAATCTAACAATTCATTAGGTGTACCCATTACTGATTCTAAAAGACCAGCACCATATAAGAATACTACAAACACTAGTAAACCTATTATTATTAGAGCTCCGCCTACTGCTCTGCTTTTTCCAGATCCAAAATAGGCTGTAAATATTCCTGCTATGATACTAGCAATAGCGAAAACTAAGGTCAGCATGCTTAGAAATTGTTGTATCTCATACATTTTCCTTTTTCACCTCCCTAAAATTTTGTTCCAGTTAAAGTTTTAGTGTCTATTACGCCCTCGATCGATCTGATTTTATCTACTACTATTTTCCCGAGTCTCTCGAAGTCTTCAGCCTTAATCTTGGCTATGAGATCATATTCCCCAAAGAGCGGGTGTAACTCTACTATTTCAGGTACTTTAGATAGATGGTTGTATACATCATGTTCACGTGCAGGTGCTGCACTTATTAGTACAAAACCTATAGCCATATTTTTCCTCCGATTTACTGGTTATATTGTTTTCTAATATAAACCTTTTCAAAATATTATTACTGCTTGCTCTTAACATCTATTCTGATTTTTTTCTTTTTAACAGATACAAGTTTATTCAAATCGAGGGTTAAATCTTCATTTATTATATATTCGTCGATTGGTTTGTCTGGTAACTTTCCGTCTACCTCATAGATATAATATCCTTCCTCGCCATCTATTGACTTAATGTATCGATGATTTCCGACTTTACTAACTTCAACACCCGGGACTTGTTTAAGTGCATCAAAAAGATTTTTGTCTTTACTAATTTTTATAGTAGATTCTACGATAAAAGGCTCTATAGCTTTTTCTAAGCTACTAGTTTTCGTGCTTAATAGATGTACGTTTCCAAAAACTCTTCTTTTAATTAAACCAACATTTTCCAGAATCTTTATGTGTCTAGAGGTAACCGGGACAGAAATTCCAATTTCTTTTGCTAGACCTGTTAAATGCATTTCTTTAACAGCTAGTGTTTTTAGAATGTTAAGTCTTGTAGGACTACTCAACGCCCTAAATATTCTATCGTTACTCATATAGGTAACAATCGTTATCAAAAATGTTAGATTTTAATCTTTCCCTTGTATGTAACATACATGAAACAAGACAAAAAAGAAACAATAGGACTAGTTATAAAAATAATACTACCCCTATTAATAGTAGTTGCATTATTTGCAGGAGCCGTTAACCTAGGGGTAATTAGTATTACCCCACCGGAAAACAAAGCAGGTAATATTACAACTAGCACCTATGAAGTTGCTGCAACAATCATCATAGACTTTGGAGAGGGTACAAAATCAATTAATACTATTGCCACAAAAAATTCCACTGTTTATGGATTTCTAATTGAAGCTGCAAATATTGAAAATTATGATGTAAAAACAACATACTATGGTCTGTATGGTAGCGTCTTCATAGATTCAATATCTACATATGAAAACGGCCAGGAAAACAAATACTGGATTTATTATGTAAATGGAGAATCAGGAACAGTTGGAGCAGATAAACAAATAATAAAAACTGGTGATATCATCGAATGGAAATTTGAAGAATATCAATATTAAAAAAAATTAATAAATACAAAAGTGATTATAACATTCGAGGAGTAATATATGTTTAAAAAATTAGCATATGAGAAGAGTAGAATATTCGCTGGAGCTTTATTGATAACTATAGGAGTCCTAATCAGATTACTTTTGAACGGGATTTTCTTCTTAGACTTGTTTTTTGTTATAGCTATCATATCTTTACTTAGTGGTCTATTACTCGGTGGCTACTACACATTCATCGTACCCATCTCAATCATGATCATAACTGATTTGATTCTAGGAAACACATTAATATTGCTATTCACTTGGTCAGGTTTCGCAACAATAGGTATTATCGGCTATCTATTAAAAACAAAAAACAGTCTAACAATAAAAAGAATTCCAACAATTATGGGCGCAGGGATAGGAAGTGTTTTACTCTATGACTTGTGGACAAACTTTGGATGCTGGCTAGGCTGGTATCCCCATACAACTGGTGGTTTACTAGCATGCTACACAAATGCAGTTCCATTTACTCTATGGCACTTATTATCAACAACTGTAGCGTTTACCTTGGTGATATTACCTATTGTTTATCTAAAGGAAAACAAGATAATTAAAACTGATTTCACAATAAACCCATTTGAGAAACGTGTTACACTAATCGCACCAGCTGTTCTAATGATCCTAGCAGTAATTACCTTAATAGTTTAAAATCAAATTTTTTTTTATCATTTTTTTGTGCAAAACCCTTTAAAACATTATACTAATTTCCCCTGTGCATGACATATCCATTATATGAGGCCAAAAATGAGATAATATCCATATTAAACAATGCTTTATCTAAATTAAAATATGAATTTGAAGTAAAAATCGAGATTCCACCAGGGGAGATGGGTGATTTTGCTTTTCCATGTTTTAGTTTAGCGTCTATTGCTAAAAAATCTCCAAATAAAATAGCCGAAGATATCGTCAAAATAGTAAATAGGAGTAAATGGGTTGAAAAAGTTGAAGCAAAAGGCCCATATGTTAACTTTTTTTTAGATAAAAAAAATCTTAAGAGCTCTACTCTAAAATTTATATTTGACAAAAAAGAAAAATATGGTTACCTCAAAAATAAAAATAAAAAAGTAATTGTGGAGCACACCTCAGCTAATCCAAATGGCCCTCTACATGTAGGTAGAGCTAGGAACCCTATAATTGGCGACACGATTGTACGAATTTTCAAAGCTGCAGGCTATAATGTAGAATCTCAGTTTTATCTCGATGATATGGGTAAACAAGTAGCTATACTTGCATGGGGCATGAACAATCTAGAATCAAAAAAGATCCCTAAGTCTGAACGAAATAAACCTGATCATCAAACAGTTGGATATTACCAAGTTGCCAGTAAGCTTTTGAAAGAAGATGAAAAAGTAGAAAAACAGATAAGCGAGATCGTCAAAAAAACCGAAGTAGGCGATAATAAAACAATCAATCTTATTCACAAGGCATATTCACCTGTACTGAAGGGAATTAAGGAGAGTTTAAAACGAATAAATATAACTGTTGAAAGATATGTTCCGGAGTCAAATTTTGTCAAAGATAAAAGTGTGAACACTATTGTTGAAAAACTAAAGAAATCAAAATACTCAGGGGAAGAAGACGAAGCATTTTACCTAGATATGGAACCTTTTGGGATAAAGGGTAGAAACACAAAATTCTTTTTCCTCAGGAAAGATGGTACAACACTCTACGCCACTCGTGATATTGCTTATCACATCTGGAAAGCTAACCAAGCTGATATGCTCGTAAATATACTAGGTGAGGATCATAAACTAGAATCAAAACAAGTAGAAATAGCTTTAAACCTAGTAAAAGCGAAAATGATTCCAAAAGTAATTTTCTACTCATTTGTCTCATTACCAGGGGGAAAAATGTCCACACGACATGGGCGAGTTGTTTTCCTTGATGACCTCATCGATGAATGCACTAGTAGAGCATACGAGGAAGTCAAAAAAAGAAGAGGAAATGAGCTTTCTGAGAAAAAAATGAAAGAAATAGCCGAAAAAATAGGAATAGGCGCTCTACGCTATAACATAATTAAAGTTCAACCTGAGAAAGACATTGTTTTCAAATGGGAAGAAGCATTAAACTTTGAAGGAAATTCCTCACCATTTATCCAATACTCACATGCACGTGCCTGCAGCATATTATCAAAAAAACAAGAAGACATCAAAAATGTAGATGCATCATTGTTGACACATGATTCTGAGTATCAACTAATAAAAAAACTTGCTCAGTTCCCAATAATCGTTGATGACACTTGTGAAGGTTTTAAACCACATGGCATTACCACCTACTTGTTTGATGTAGCATCTCAGTTTAACCAATTCTACAGAGATTGCCCAGTCCTCAAGGAAAAAAAAGAGACACTTAGAATTGCAAGACTCGCACTAGTTAATGCAACAAGGATTGTACTAAAAACTGGTTTAGATATTCTAGGTATATCTGCACCTGAGGAAATGTAAAAAATGCAATATAAACACATAAAAACTAGCTCTCTATTAAATAAAATAACAAGGAGAGACAAGCTTTTTATTGGAGATTACACACTTGATCCTTATCAAAACTGTGAATTCGGATGCCTCTACTGTGATTCCTCATTTGACAAAAATATCTACATTAAATCAAATGCGGTAGAACTTCTTGAAAAAGAACTAAAAAATATAGGAAAAAACAATGTTATTATAGTTGGATCTGTACATGACCCTTATCAAAAAATTGAAGAAAAATACCAGTTAACAAGAAAATTACTAAGAATAATTGAAGAACGCGGTTTATCATGTCATATTCTTACAAAATCAAATCTTGTAAACCGTGACATTGACATAATATCAAAAATTAATAACTGCATAGTCACAGTTAGTATGATATCTTTAGAGGATTCAATTTCAAAGTTTTTTGAAAAAAACATACCTTCATCAATTGAAAGAATGGAAACTATAGAAAAACTCTCAGATATAGGTGTTAAAAGTGGTCTGGCATTGATTCCTGTTCTACCCCATATAGTTGAAAGAGAATTTGAAAATATAGTTAAATCTGCAAATGCTCATAAAGCACATCACCTTCTGTATAGACATCTGGAGTTAAAGGGTGATCAAAAAAACATTTTTATAGACAAGCTCAGAGAGTTCAAGCCTACTCTTGTTGAAAAATATGGGAAACTCTACAAGGATAGCTATATGCCAAATGCGGATTATATCGATGAAACTAGGAAAACATTGGGAAAATTATGTAGTAATTATAATCTAAAAAATAAGATAGAATGGACGTGAAATTTTTTCCCCACGTCTTATTTTCTTATTTTTTCTTACCTGACAATACTATTGCTAAAACTAGTAGCACTATTATAGCGAGTAACACTATGATTACTAGGTTTTCCTCAAGGAAACTCTTCATTTCTTTTTCATGTGGATACTTTGTTGCACCATATGGCATGTGACCTGCTAGATTTAGTTCTTCATCGTATTTGATTGGCTGTACGTCTTCTTCTTCCCAGTAGTTGTTATCACTGTAATCAGTGCCTGGAGTAAAAACTCTGAGATCAGGATCACCGAAGAAACAAACATTGTTGTTTATATCCCACCACCATTGAGGTGGATCTGTGAGATACAGGATTCCAACATGGCTAATACCTTTTGTATATGCCTCCCCAATTGTATCACCAAGAACTATGTCCCGTGGTATAGTTTGAAGCCAGAATGATCCATACCATGATGTTCCCCAAGGGTCTATTACTTGGAACGATGATCCATGCCTTATCATAGTAAGATGCATATACTTGTATGCAGGTAGACAAGCTACATTAAGCCATCCACATGAGTGGATATTTTTCAGATTATCATCTAAGTTGTAACCATACATTAAATCAGCGGTTGTTGCTAATTTTGCAACGCTATGGGCACCAACCATTCCATCTTTGTATAACGTGTTGTCTCTCCAGCCTTTTGGAAGGAACCATTTTAGTATCGGGATTTTAGCCAACGTGTTCACTATTGGTCTCTCCGAAGGCCAGAAATCCTCACCGGTCGGGAATAAACCTCTCAGATCAGGGTTTCCAAGAAACGCTGGTAAAAAACCATGTACTTCCATAGTCAATGTATCAGGATTCTCAGTGGAACCCAAATACCAATCATAGCCTCTCCATGGGTTAGTTTCCTTTTGGCTACCGACTCTCTTCGAAATAAAATCAGGTAAATAAGAGAAAACATTTTTCTCAGGTTCCCAAGTTAACATGGCACCACCATTTCCAGAGGTCCCATGCGTAGCTGAAAACCAAAGTATCGCACCATCGTTTAGATTTTGGGTTACCGCTGAAAAACTAGTTGAAAATACACTATCAAATCCACCTTTATCAAGATAAAAAGGAATTACTTCAGAAACTGCTATATCAGGCCAAACAGCACCTTCTTTTCCTGGAACTACACCTTCATCAATTGGATTGAATGTTTCAGTAGTGCCCGGTACGATATCATCCGCGGATTTATACTCATATCCATAGTATTTCTTAAACATTTCATTAACGTGATGTTTCGGGTTAATGTACATCTGAAGAACAGGGTATTCAAACTTTTCTTCCTGAGAAGGTTTAATGATTTCCAAACCAAAATTACCCCATGCTAACAAATCACGACGCTCGCTTTTACTGCCCTGAATTAAATTGATACCTTGTGGATCTAAAGCAGGATTATTGAAAATAAGTGCCGGATAAAACACGTTACGCGATATCCAATAAGCAGTATCAACAGGAGTACCAAAAATCCTACCTGGTTTTGCTTTACCTGCAAAAGTACGATCCCAAGTAGCACCAATCTCAAACTGATCTGCTACAGTAATCATAGATTCCATACCCTCTTTATCAAAACCAAGATCACCTAGGAAATCATACACTCTTTTACCTGTTAAATACATAGCAGCAACAGAAGGATGACTGAAACCATTGGCATGTCGACTCCAGAATTCGTTATGCCATACCACTGCTGCTGATAGCTCTGGATGATTCTCTATTACAAGAACAGGTGATCCATGATGAGCGGCACAGTATGCCGCTGGGCCAATGAATAAACCTGCAGTTGTCTCATCAGCTGGCTTTTTATCAATGACATACCATTTAGTCCAAGGATCAATAGTTGAGAATATTATGTCATTTTCTCCTGTTAG
>CAZGOD010000004.1:0-103511 GCA_964527715.1 uncultured Thermoplasmatales archaeon
GTAGGGTAGCTTGGTATCCTTGTAGCTTCGGGAGCTATAGACTTGAGTTCAAATCTCAGCAGGCCCATGAATCCTAATAATATGGGTATATTGTTCGAAAAAAAATAAAAAAAGAGATTTTTGTAAAAAGAAAAAACAACTATCGTTTTTTCTTGGTTATTTTTACTAAAATCTTCTTGGCTTATGTTTTTGATAACAGTCCCTACAATAAACAGGTCTGGTACCATCTGGTTTAAACGGAACCTCAGTTTCTTTTCCACACTCTGCACAAGTCACCTTATGCATTTCTCTTGGTGGACCTCTATCATCTCTATACATTTTCAATTTCCTTCTTTAAAGCCTGTTATATAAACAAGACTTTCATCCAAGTGAACATATACCTGCTATTTAACTATTATTGTAAAAAAATAAACCGTTTTATTTGATGTGACAACATTTAAATATAAACTAAGAATAAACTAATCCGTTAATTACCTGCAAATGAAAACGGATGCACCAGGATTAAGATTTATGTGTCTCTTTTTTTGTTAGTGGGATACGAGAGAAGAGGAGTTAATATGACAATTGTAAAGGAAGGGTTAAAGGTTAAAATAGCGTTTGAAGCAAAATTAGAGACTGGTGAAAGGGTTTTTAAAAATGAAGAAGAGCATCCCTTGGAGTTAACTGTTGGAGAAGGAGCTATCCCAAAATCTATAGAAAATGCTTTAATAGATATGAAAGCAGGGGATACAAAGACAATAAAACTTGAGTCCTCTGAGGCATTTGGACCACGAGTAGATGATCTTGTAATTGAGTTACCCAGGGAAGGATTTGGCCCGGATACAGATTTAAACGTGGGTTCAAAGGTTTCAATAAAATCACCAGAGGGAAAACAATTTACTGGAACAGTAACAGAAGTTAAAGATGAAAATATCACTGTAGATTTTAACCATCCATTAGCAGGTAAAAGCCTGGTATTCACGGTCACTGTTCTAAATGTAGAATAAAAAAATAAACCTCTTTATAAAACCAACTAATCAAAATCAAGATAGTCTGCATATTCACCAGCTATAAAAGCTGGTTATACAGATGCGGCATCATTTGTATTATTACCTTGATATGCATATACATATACAGGTGTATATGCAGGTACCTAAAAAAACTCTAAATGCATTATCACCTTTTTATGCAGATGAATATGCGGATACATATGCACACATGTATATAACTAAATATTCAACAGCCGAATAATTTATAAATAAGAAAAAACATCTCATCTATTAGTAAGTGGATGGGATGCAGAAAGAAAATCATATTGAAATTTCTCCAGAGATAAAAATGCCTCTAGCCCTAAGAGCATTAAGGCGTAGCAATATTAGGAAAAAAATAACAGAGTACCTTTTTGATATCAGCCCCAGCTGCAGTTACACCTCAGAGATAGCATATCACATCAATACTACACCATCAAACGTATTAGGAGCATTAAGAGGCATGGAGTCAAGATACAGAGAAGAAGAATCACTACTAGGTTTAGACATAGTTGAAATGAAAAGTGGTGGAAAAGATATAAAACTATACGGGTTAACTTCTTTTGGAAGAGAATTAATTGAGTCAATAAATAGAAGAGAAAAACTATAAACTGATAGCAAACATTTTAAATCAAAGCTTTTTGACACATCTTAAATAAATATGAAAATAAACGAGATATTCTACTCCATACAAGGAGAAGGGAAATGGGCAGGGCTCCCAAATACTTTCATAAGAACAACAGGGTGCAACCTACGATGCATATACTGTGATACAAAATATGCCTATGAAAACGGGGAAGAAATGAGCATAAAAGAAATAACAAAACACATAACTAGATATCCCTGTAAACATGTTTGTATCACAGGTGGAGAGCCACTAATACAAGCAGAAACCATAGATTTAGTAAAAAACTTACTAAGAAATGATTATAAAATATGCATAGAAACAAATGGGAGTATAAACATTGAAAAAATACCGGGAAACAAAGAAATAATGATCTCCCTTGACATCAAATGCCCATCATCAAACATGGAAGACAAAATGATACCAGAAAACATAACTTTTCTAAGAGAAAAAGATCAACTAAAAATTATAATAAAGGACAAAGAAGACTATGATTATGCAAAAAAAATAATCCATAAATATCATCCATCGTGTGATGTTTTTTTCCAACCAGTGTGGGGTACTAATCCAAAACATTTGGCAGAATGGATTGCTTGTGATGGGTTAAATGTCAGACTAGGTTTACAGAATCATAAGATAATATGGGGTGAAAAAAGAGGAGTTTAATATAGAATTGTCATCACAAAGTATATACATAATAAGCGTATTCTGAGTTGAAAAATTAAAAAGGAAAGAAACTGTATTATATATTAATTATAAGTTGAGGTGAAAGGTAAACATGCAACCAGCAAACATGGCATATGATAGGGCAATTACTGTTTTTTCTCCAGATGGGA
Organism: uncultured Thermoplasmatales archaeon; assembly: GCA_964527715.1. Taxonomy (GTDB): domain Archaea; phylum Thermoplasmatota; class E2; order DHVEG-1; family DHVEG-1; genus CAZGOD01. The sequence goes on from CAZGOD010000004.1 coordinate 2,469, forward strand.
GATTATTTCAGGTTGAATATGCTCGTGAAGCAGTTAAAAGAGGTACTACTACTGTTGGTTTAAAATATAAAACAGGTGTGGTTTTAATTGTAGATAAACGTGTTACATCTCGTTTAATAGAGCCTAATTCCATTGAGAAAATATTTGAGATAGATGAGCACATTGGTTGTGCTACCTCAGGTCTTGTTGCTGATGCAAGAGCACTTATTGACCGTGCTCGTATTGATGCTCAGATAAACGAGATAACATATAACGAGAAAATACAGGTTAAGACTCTTGTTAAACGCATCTGTGATTTCAAACAAACATATACACAGTATGGTGGAGTCAGACCCTTTGGTACAGCTCTACTTGTAGCAGGTGTAGATGACTCAGGGCCAAGACTGTTTTCTACAGATCCCTCTGGTGCCCTCATGGAATACAAGGCGAGTAGTGAGGGAGCTGGAAGGAACGGTGCTATGGCATTTTTTGAAAGCAATTACAAAGAAGACCACAACAAGGATGAAGGCATTGACATGGGCATAAAAGCTCTTCATAAAGGAACCGAGGGTAAACTTAACCCAGATGCAACAGAGATAGGTGTAGTTGATAAGACCTTTAAATTCAATATTTTATCAGCTGATGAAACCAAAAAATATGTTGCTAAGGCAGTTGGAGGAAACTAGAGTTGGTAAGTCTTGATGAAGCTGTTATCGCACGTTTAAACAAAGGGGAACAACACTTTGAAATTTTAGTTGATCCCTACGCAGCAGCTGATATTATAGATGGAAAAGACACTGACATAATGCAAAGTCTTGCCATAGATACAATTTTTAGTGATTCAAAAAAAGGTAAACATGCATCTGATGAATCACTCATGAAAACATTTGGAACAAGCGATTTAACAGAAATAGCCAAAAAAATAATTCTAAAAGGAGATATACAACTAACCACTGAACAACGTCATAAAATGCAGAAAAACAAAAAGAACCGCATCGTTGAAACCATCGTACGAAACGCTATGGACCCACAAACAAAAGCACCTCATCCTCGTCAAAGAATAGAGTTAGCGATGGAACAAGCAGGAGTACACATTGACCCATTTAAACCTGTTAGCGAACAAGTTAAAACAATCATAGAAGTATTGAGACCACTCATACCAATCTCAATGGATCAGATCAGGATATCAGTTAAAATCCCTGCTGAACACATAGGTAAAGCCTATGGAATAACACGTAACTACGGCGCATTAGAAAGAGAAGATTGGCAATCTGATGGCTCATGGATAGGTATCATCAGGATCCCCGCAGGTATGCAAACCGATTTTTATGATAAATTAAATGACGTTACCAAGGGAAACGTATCCACAAAGATTTTAAAGTAAAATAGATAGGGGTTATTGTTTTATGTCTGAAGAAAAACGTGAAATAGTTATTCCAGGTCAGCTTATTGGCGATACAAAAGACAAAAAAGCTGGAAAAGGAACATTCATAGAAAACGGAAAAATATACTCCGATAGACTAGGAATAATAAACAACAACTCTAACTACATAAACGTAGTATCATTAAAAGGACGATATGAGCCAATGGAAAATGATTTCATCATTGGCGTCATAGAAGAAGCAATGTCATCAAGCTGGCTAGTAGATATAAACGCTCCGTACCCTGCTTTTCTACATTCAAATGATGTCCCATGGGATGTTGAATTTGGTGAGACCGAAAAATTTTTAAATCACGGTGACTCCATAATGGCAAAAGTTCTACAGGTTGATGAAATTAAAAAAACACAAATTACGTTAAAAGATCGGAACTTGTATAAAATCAAAGGCGGACAAATAATCAACGTTGAGCCTTCTAAAGTACCAAGGATAATCGGTAAGAAAGGTTCTATGATATCGCTTTTGAAGAAATATACTGGATGCCGTATCTTCGTAGGTCAAAATGGTAGAGTATGGGTCGATGGAGCTGAAGATGGAATAAAAAAAGTGATAGATACAATAAAGAAAATACAGAATGAATCCTTATCATTTGGACTCACAAACAAAGTGGAAGAATCGTTAAGAAAAGATTCAAAGGATGTGCATTAAAAATGAAAACTGAAGTTAAGCTATTTGAAAACGGGAAACGACTTGATGGTCGTAAAACTGATGAGCTAAGAAAAATAAAAATTGAAGCTGGAGTTCTTCATCGAGCAGAAGGCTCATGTTATCTTGAATGGGGAGGCAATAAGGTTATTGCAGCCGTTTATGGACCAAGGGAGGCTATTCCTAGACATACACAAGATCCATTGAAAGCAGTGGTCAAAGCAAAATACAACATGGCTGCTTTTAGTGTAGATGATAGAAAACGCCCTGGCCCTGATAGACGTAGCAGAGAAATCTCAAAGGTAACATCTGAAGCACTTGAAAAAGTTATTTTACTTGAAAAATTTCCAAGAGCGAGTATTGATGTTAACATTGAGGTTTTAGATGCAGAGGCGGGTACACGATGCGCAGGGTTGACCGCAGCAGCTGTAGCACTTGTTGACGCAGGGATACCTATGAAAGATATACCAGTGGCCTGTGCCGCTGGAAAAATCGAAGACCAAGTAGTCTTAGATCTTGGAAAAGAAGAAGATAATCAGGGATCTGCTGATTTACCTGTTGCAATAGCACCCAGAACTGGTGAAATATTGCTTTTGCAGATGGATGGACATTTAACATTTGAAGAGTTTGAGAGAGCTCTTGACCTAGCGATTAAAGGATGTCATCAGGTTTCTGAGATACAGAAAAAAGCAATCGCATCAAAATATCAATCTAATAAGGAGGGATAAAAACTATGACAATTACTCCATCAATTAAAAGAGATTACATAGAAAAACTTGCTGAACAGGGGAAACGAGCAGATGGTAGAAAATTCGATGAATATCGGAATATAGAGATCGAAACCAATGTTATACAAAAAGCAGAGGGATCTGCACGTGTTAGAATTGGTAACACTCAGGTTATAGCTGGAATAAAACTTGATGTTGGAGAACCATACCAGGATACTCCTGATTCAGGTGTTATGACAACAGCAGCTGAGCTTATTCCGCTTGCATCTCCAGATTTTGAAGCAGGGCCACCGCGGGAAGATGCCATCGAGTTAGCCAGAGTGGTAGATCGAGGTATACGCGAATCAGAGGTTATAGAACTTGAAAAACTATGCATAGAACCTGAAGAAAAAGTATGGATTGTGTTCATTGATATCCATATCATTGATCATGATGGAAACTTGTTTGATGCAGCATCTCTAGCATCACTCGCGGCTCTAATGACAGCGAAAGTTCCCGCTGAACGATTCGAACTAGGAGAAGACTTCCCATTACCATTACAGGAACCACCAGTATCATGTACATCAGCGAAATACAACGGCGTGGTAGTAATGGACCCATCACTTGATGAAGAAGAAATCGCAGAAGTAAGACTAACAGTTGCAACAGATGAAAAAGGTGACATAAGAGCTATGCAGAAAGGCTTAAACGGTAGCTTCACAACTGATGAGATAAAAAAAGTTATAAAAGTATCCATTGATAACGGCAAGAAACTCCGAGAACAATTATATAAAAGCGTGGGTAAATAAATATGGCAAAAAGGACAAAAAAAGTAGGACCAGCAGGGCGATTCCAAGCTAGATATGGAGTAAGAGTAAGATCAAGGATACGTAACGTCGAAATCTCACAAAAAGCAAAACACAACTGCCCAAGCTGCGGTCATCAAAAAGTAAAAAGATTAAGCACAAGCATATGGCAATGTGGAAAATGTGGAATAAAGTTTGCAGGTGGAGCATACACACCCAGAACAGAATCAGGTCAAAACGTTGAAAAAATGCTAAGAGGTGAAATACGCACTCCTGAAATAAAAACTGAAGAAACAAAGGAAACACCAAAAGTAGAAGAAAAGAAGGATGAGGAAACATGACAGGTTACAAATGTGGTTTATGCAAAAAAAGCGTCAAATTCGACGTAAAAAACATAGGTATGCAATGTCCATACTGTGGTAGCAAAACTTTTTACAAGGAAAGACCTACAATTGCCAAACGCATAAAATCAAAATAAACGGGTTTTATGAAAACAGCAAGGTTTGTTTTTAATTTTGATTCAGAAAAAGAAGCAAAAATAATAGCGGAATCACTTAATCCAGAGATTAAACATAAAATCCCAAAAACCAATATAGAATCAACAATTTCTAAAAATGTTTTAACTCTAAAAATCGAGGCGAAAGATATCAGCTCCCTAAGAGCCGCTTGTAACTCTTATCTAAGATGGATTAACACTGCATTAAACGTTAAAAAAACCGTTTAAATCTCTATAGTTTCTTTTCTACCTGGGCCTATCGATACAACTGATATAGGTGTTTTAAGAGTTTTTTCAATGAATTTAAGATATTCCTGAGCCTGTTTTGGTAGGTCAGTTAATTTAATAGAATTTTTATCAATTTTCGTCCATCCCTTGAATTCTTTATACACTGGTTTACATTTTTCCACATCTTCAATACGTGCTGGGAAATAATCAATTTTTTTACCATTTAAATTGTAACGTGTGCAAACTTTAATTTTGTTTAAGCCATCAAGGACATCAAGTTTTGTAATAGCTAATTTTGTAACACCGGAGATAGTACAAGAATGATTTACAACCACGAGATCAAGCCAGCCACAACGTCGTGGTCTACTCGTTGTCGTACCAAACTCATGTCCCTTTTGTTGAAGATGTTCACCAGTTTTATCAAAAAGCTCAGTTGGGAGCGGGCCACCACCAACACGGGTGGTATAAGCTTTCACAATACCAATGATATCATCAATCTTTTTAGGAGGTATACCTGTTCCAATGCTAGAACCAGCTGCAAGAGTATGAGAGGATGTTGTAAAAGGATAAGTACCAAAATCTACATCAAGCATCGTACCCTGCGCACCTTCTAAAAGGATGTTTTTACCAGATTTAATCGCCTTGTTTAGTGTGATATGTGTAGGCGTTATATACTCCTTTAAACATGCCCCGTAGTCTGCATATTTCTCCAGTATTTTTTTCTTATCGAGTTTATCATCAATATTATAGGCAGCAAATATCTTCCGTTTAACGGGTAAAATACCATCAAGTTTTTTTTCCAAAGTTTTCCTATTAGTTAGATCACCTGCTCTTATGCCTTTACGAGATATTTTATCACTATAACAAGGACCTATACCTCGCTTAGTTGTACCAATTTTCTCGTTACCCAAAAGTTTTTCTTCAGCACCATCTAGCATCTTATGATATGGCATTATAATGTTCGCTCTGTCACTAATCAAAAGCTTTGGAGTAATACCACGTCTTCTAAGAGAATCAATTTCATTAACTAAAACATCAGGATCAATTACCACACCGTTACCTATCACACCAGTTTTTCCTTGGATCACACCTGAGGGTGTCAGATGAAGTTTATAGACTTCTTCACCTACTTTTATGGTATGACCCGCGTTGTTTCCACCCTGAAATCTCACAACGTAATTCGCATTTTTAGCAAAATAGTCAACAACTTTTCCTTTTCCTTCATCACCCCATTGAGTACCAATTACAAGATTAACAGTCATATTTATTTCACCTAAATGGCATATTAAAAGATATAAATAAAGATGATGTATGGAAAAAATGATATTTAACTAGCGAAGGTTTTATAAAACAATGTAGTTATCGGCCAGGGAAATGCCTGAAAACTCGGATCCATTTGGAACAACAAATCCACCTACTGAGCTTGATATTGAACTATTAAAAAGAGAAATAGGGCAACGTTTCAGTTTTTATGATGTAAAATATAACATTAAAAACGCAGTGTTTTTCTGCCGAATGGATGAAGAAACCCTTGAGGAAAGATTCGATGATCTCCGACGTGTTCTATCAGATAAAGGGTACATACCAATGCTTCGTTATGAAAAAGGGGAGCATGCTATCTACATTATTCAGAAACCAAAGATAAAGAAAAAACCAATATGGATAAACATTTTACTTTTAGTTGCAACAGTATTTACAACAACACTTGCAGGTGCTCTACAATGGACAGGTATACATGAGCAGGTATGGGCTGAAAAAGCTAGTTTTTTAGATATCTTTGTAAAAAGCCTAGAGCCCTCCTATTTATTAGAAGGTTTACTTTTTTTCTCAATACCAATACTGCTCATTCTTGGTATACATGAGATGGGGCACTATTATGCATCAAAAAAACATAATCTAGATACATCATTACCATATTTTATACCAGTTCCACCACCTTTTATACTTGGAACATTTGGTGCGCTCATCTCAACCCGGGAGCCAATGCCAAATAGAAAAACACTGTTAGATGTTGGAGTCGCTGGGCCAATATCTGGGTTCCTAGTTACAATACTAGTATTAATCTTTGGATTATATTTAACACAAGAGAACCCCATCAAATTAATCCCTACAGGTAATGAAATCACTGTTATGTATCCTTTAGTTGTACAAGGGTTAAGTAGTTTTTTCACAATACCCCCAGATGCGGTAATGCACCCTACTCTGTTCGCTGGCTGGGTGGGATGTTTCATAACAGCGCTTAATCTTTTACCAATAGGCCAACTAGATGGCGGTCACGTTGTAAAAGCTTTATTAAAAGAGAAACATAAGTATGTAGGTTGGGCGGTTATCTTCGTAGTAATCGCATTGAGCATGTTTTACACAGGCTGGCTAGTGTTCTTATTTATAATCTTATTTTTAATTGGAACACAGCATCAACCCCCATTAAACGAATTATCACCACTTGACAGCAAGAGAAAAATACTAGGAATTATAGCACTAATAATATTCATCATTTGTTTCGCACCAATACCGATGTCTGTCTAAAAAAAATTAGAAGCGTAACCATTTAATACCTTCTTATCAATCTACTATAGAAGTAATAGATATGAAAACCTATCTAACAATAATGTTCAACAGCGAAGGAATTACTCCATCCGAAGTAAAAGGACAACTCCTGAACATGGGATTCAAAGTAACAAAGGGCAACTATGACTTCGTATACGAATGGGACGAAAAAAATGTAACTCTAGAAGAACTTGTATGGTTCGCAGATAAAGTACATGCTACTCTCAAAGAAAGTAAAGTATATTTCAATATAGAAACCATCTAAGAAAGCTTATTGTTTTTTGTTGTTTTTAATTTTCTCAATGCTTTTACTCAGTACACCCATGAGAGTATGATACTCCCATTTAGAAGGCATAGCCCTTCCCATTATGCGACGAAACATAATCTCTGTTTTTTCTTTCTTATGAACAGGATAATCTATAGCGTCTAATAGTTTTGAAAAAGACTCATACAGTTTTTCTTTTTCGATTTTTCCCATAGTTCTTCTTTTCTTAGGAGTAAAAATTTTTTTTACATACAATGAATGTAAAACCAGAGAAACAGCATGGGAAAGATTCATTGATAAATATTTTTCACTTGTAGGTATTCGAAGAATCATATCACAAGCAGCAATTTCTTCATTATACAAACCATAATCTTCGCGTCCAAATACAAGCCCTATTTTTCCATCTAATTCAAATACTTTTTCTGAAAAATCTTCAAGGATAACTGCGTTTCTCAGATGTTTTTTATCGTTTTGACTTTCAATTGATGATGTTGCAACAAGGTAATCTATGTTTTTTGTTGCTTCTTTAAATGTTGGAAAAACTTTTGCATCATCAAGGATTTTTGATGCATGCACAGCACGCATATAGCATTCATCATCAAGTTTACAAGGATTTACTAGTATAAGATTAGTAAAATCAAAGTTTGCCATTGATCTTGCAACGGCACCAACATTTCCGCCGTATTTAGGCTCAGCAAGAATAATATAAAACTCTGGAATGTTCTTCACCGCCACTGATAAAATAGATGTTTTTATCTAATTTTTAATTCATTTTCTTTATCTTTTAACATTTTTTTGTATTTGGAAGGCATATGCTTAACAGCGATTTTAAGCTCATTATGTTTTTTTAGTAATTCAGAGCGTTTATTCGTCTGTATTTCTTCTAAAATGAACTTTCTATCTTTGAAATAACTATAAAGATGCCATATCCCAAATCCAAAGACAATAAAACCAATTACCAAAAGATAAGGACTCCATTCAGTATAATCTTTTAAAAAACTAAAAACACTATTAAAAATATCTTTGAGCCAAATACCAGTTGCTCCAATTAGAAGAACAATTAGTCCAACTATTGTCAAAATAATGCTAAAACCAAGTTTATATCCTCTTAAAAAACTAGTTATTTTTCCAGCCATATTTAATCACCTCATCTAATATGTTTTTGCATACCTCATCCAAGTCTTTGCAGGTTTACCACAAATAGGACAAGGATGCTTACAATCTGCATCCTTAATGGGCTCACCTAGCGTGTTGCCCTCTAAAATATTTTCTATTTCCATCGCGCAATCCTCAGTTCCGCACCATGGAAGCTCAATGATGCCTTTTAGATCTTTAGCTTCTTCAACTGTTTTAACACGATGCATATTTCCTTCGAGAATTTTTTTCGCTTTTTTATACAATTCTTTTGAGATGTTACCAAATTCTTCTTTTATCTTTTTAACAGAGAGATCTTGTGGGATGGATTTCTTTTCACCAGTGTCTCTTCTAACCAGGGTTATCTGTTTTTTTTCAACATCTTTTGGACCGATTTCAATACGAATGGGTATCCCTTTCAATTCCCATTCATAATATTTGTTACCAGGTGTTATATCTCTTTTGTCAATAAATGCTCTAATATTTTCTCTTTTGAGTTTATCACAAAGAGCGTTACATGCATCATTTACTGTTTTTTCTTTTCCTTTGAAAATAATTGGTATGACTACAGCTTGTATTGGAGCGACCTCTGGTGGCATAGCTAGTCCTTTGTTATCTCCATGTATTCCTACTAGTGCACCAAGTATTCTCTCACTCATACCATATGTTGTCTGATGACAATAATTGTGTTTTCCATCCCCCGTTTCATATGAGATTTCATATGGTTTAGAAAAATTATCACGGTACTGGTGAATGGAACCAAGTTGAAGTGTTCTAAGCGATGGCATTAAAACATCTATACTAATCGTGTAAAAAGCACCAGCGAACTTATCCCATTCGGGTCGTTTAGAAAGAATAAATGGTAAGCAGAGTTTTTCAAAAAGACGAGTTGCTATTTCTTTATCTTCCTTTATTTGTTTCTCTGCATCCTTAAAATCAACATGGCAGGTATGTGCTTCAAAGAAATGAATCTCTCGGACTCTTATGAATGCTCTTGTTTGTTTTGTTTCATATCTAAAAGTGTTAACGATCTGATATGTTTTTAATGGTAAATCAGCATGTGATCGTACCCATAGCGAAAAAATTGGGTACATAGCTGTCTCAGAAGTTGGACGTAAGAGCCATCTTTCTTCTAGTTCGTTTAAACCCGCGTGTGTTATCCAGTAGACTTCACTACCGAATCCTTCGATGTGTTCTTCTTCTTTTTTAAAAGCTGATTCAGGGATTAACATTGGGAAATATACTTCTTGATGATTAGTCTGTGTCATCTCGTCTCTTATCAGGTTATCTACATAGCCCATTAGTTTCCAGCCATAAGGGCGCCAGACGTTCATACCTTTGATGGGGTATCTTTTATCACATAGGTCTGCTAGTTCTACTATTTCATTGTACCATTCATTGAAATCATCGGTTTTTTTGTACTTTGTCTCTGGCATAATATGTTCAACCTGCAAATCAAAAAAGAAATGTTACTCTTAAATATGACGGTTCATAAGAAACAGTAATATTTGTTTATACTCCTCTTCCTTCTTTTGCTTTGATACGTAGTTCTTTTGATCTGCATCTCCTACATCTTTCAGCTTTTGGAGCATTTATGCAGCCGCATTTCATACATACTTTTTTGTTTAACAGTCGTTCTTCTGCTTCAGGGAATCTAGCCATATTGATAACCGCCTATATGGTGTATCGGAATAAAGAATTATTATTTAAATATAGTGCAGTGTTTTTCCTGGGTAATCAAAATTTATAGAAATATTCTTAATACAGTGATTATATCTCATCCATGGTGAGCACAAAGTGAAGGGGAGGACAAAATGTCCAAAATGCGAACATGATTTTGTATTGGACATGGAACCCGATGATAAAAAACATGAGGCAGTCTGCCCTAAATGTAAGACTAAATTTACCATAAAACCTACATGCCCACCATCAGACTCAGATGAGGAATGCTACTGGGAGGAACATGGTGAGCCAAGGAAAACGATCTTATCATCCAAGAAAATAAAAACAAATAAACCTACAATAGCTGCTATCCTGCTTGTTTGTGTTTTTGCTATAGGAATAACAACCGCTGTTTTCTCTGAGACTTTTATAGAGACATCCCTTGATATAACCTCTGCTGTTGGAATGACTGGCACTATAGAGATATATGTAAAAAATGAAACAAATGTCTCTCTACATGGTGTGTATGTAAAATATAATGGCGAAGTTGATATAACTGATGAAAAAGGATTTTCTTCTTTTGAAAAAGTCGAACCAGGTATTCAAACAATAGAAATAATTTTTTCAGGCTATAAAACAATTAAAAAAGAGATACTCGTCACTCCTTTTTTTACATCATCTAATGATATAACTATGAACAAGAGTGACAAAACAGAAGAAGAAAACATACCATTTGATACTACGGGTTGCTCTCTTATCATATTGATTTTCTCAGTTTTTGCATTAATTGGTACCATCTCCTGTATAAACCGTAAAAATTTTGATGTAGCAATCGCAGGTAGTCTACTTGGAATGTTTTCTATTGGGTTTTTTATGATAGGAGCAATATTGAGCATCGTTGCGTTTGCGGTTATTATGATGTCTAGAGATGAGTTTGGAGATGGAAAAAAGGGAAAATTCTTCTAAGAGGATAATACTCATCTTTTTTATATTATTTCTGATATGGATATTATTACAATTTTTGGCTCCTCTAGCACTATCAAGTGATAGTGTGAGGGATTTATCTGGTCTTACAGCAGTATCAAACAATGAAGATATCATATCTAAGATGTCTCAACCATGGAACCTAATATACTCTGCAGGGGATAGATTATGTCATCAAAAAATGGAACGGTCTTTTTTCATTAACGGGAATCAGATGCCCTTCTGTATCAGATGTACAGCAATATGGCTCGGCATAGCATTAGGGCTTGGCATGATGGTTTTTTACAAAATCAAATTGGATAAAAAATTCTTAATATTAATCCTTGTTGGAATATTACCAATTGGTGCCGATGGAATAGGTCAGCTCTTAGGACTATGGGAGAGTTCAAATATTATACGTTTAGTAACTGGGCTAACAATAGGTATAATCTGTGGAATGACTATTGGCATTATAATAGACGAACTAAGAGAAATTAGCATCAAAAGGGTTAAAAAGAGCAAATAATTTATAAACCAAGACACTATTTCCCACAGAAAAAATGGGGGATTTGATTAAAATATGAATCAAGAACAATATTATAATCAAAACCAGTATATGACAACTATGGCACCAAGCTCTATGTCGCTTAGTGGCGATGAAAAAGTAGTATGGTATGGAAAAAGATGCTGGGAAAGCCTTTTAGGAAAAATGGTTATTGGAATAGTTCTAATGGTACTTTGGGTAGTTTTCTCTGCTCTTGCGCTATTCAACGCAGGAATTGTTCTAATGTTATTTTTGTTTTTCTTCCTACCTGGCTTATGGTCAATAATTAGTGCGATTCTTTTACATATCGGATCAGAATACGTCATTACCAATCATAGAGTTTATATGAGATATGGTGTAATTAGAAGAGTTGTAGCAGAAGCAAAATTCGATAAAGTTACCGACACCAGATTTGAACAAAACATATGGGGAAGGCTTCTAACCTATGGTGCGGTTATGGTAAACACAGCCGGTACAGCCTGGCATGAAATCTTTTACTCAGGTGTTAAAAATCCTGAATACCTGAATAACATCCTGAGAGACAATTTGAAATACAGAGAAAAACACGATAAAAAACAGACAAGAATTGAACGAATGAGAGATAAATTCTACACTGGAGAAATTACAGAGGCACAGTTTAACGAAGCTGAGAAGAAAATATTATCAGAGGGGAACATATAGACTAATCACTCTCTTTCTTATTTTTATTATAATCTTGACGACCTTGGGCTATAAAAATTACTCCTATTAGTGATAAAAAACCAAGGGGTATACCAAGAATTATCGGTAACATAAGTATCATACCAATTGCAGCAATCATACCAAATACAATGGAAAATATCCACATTTTTCTTTTAATAGCTAACACACCACTTAAAACTGGGAAAACACTAATAACAGAACCAAGTATCCCCTGAGTAACAATAATATCTTTAACCTCCGCATTAGTCATATTATAATATACTGACTCATTATCTTCAAATAAATCAGGATAATTCTCCCTTATAAGCTGTACTGAGGATTCATCTGCTAACGCAGATGGAACAGAAAGAACAAGACCAATTATTCCAGCTATCAACAAGAGAAAACCAGCGATTTTAATCTTTGAAGTTTTAATAATCTCCACCTCAGTTTTCAAATCTAGTTTAATATTTTATTAATATTTAGTTATATTCAATTATTTTTTACTTTTTTTTCTCTTTTTTAGGATATTTGGCATAATCTTAGTAACAACATACCAGAAAAGAATTGCACCGTAAACAACGAGCCCTATTTGATAATATGTAAAGTATTGACTTTGATAAAATCTTGCAGCGTCAGCTAACGCGTTGAAAGGTAGCTGAAGTATGATCGCTATCATTAGATGTTTTATCAGTTTACCTGAGTATAGTCCATAGCCAATATATGAGCCCGTGGCAGCATGAAATAATATAAATCCTATCGACCCAAACGCTATAAGAGAAATAAATGAAATATCACTTTGTATTTGACTTCCTGCTATAATCAATAATGGTGTGAATGATGAGCCGAATCCTAAACCCATTGACAATCCATAGATAGTGGTCTCTTTTTTTCTCTGAAGTCTACCTATATTGAGCACTACTGTTTTGATTAATTGTTCGAAAAATGCAAATAAAGCTATATATACTAATAGTAGAGCAGGAGGATTAAGATATGCTCTAACAAATGCTGCAATGACACCTAGAATGATACCTATTACAAATATTAAAAATATTGCTTTATCCTTATAGAGGCCCTCATATCCTTTCAAGCTTATATAGAGTAAAATTAGAGCAGGGATTATCCCTAAAAATAAAACTGCTTGAACTGGTACTGGCATTTTAGTCGAGCAAGAATGGAGAAGAATATATTAAAGGCCATCGATTACCCAATAACAATGAGTTTAAGGAGTTGAAAACTATGTTAAGAACACCAGTTATTGTTCTAAACGTGAAAACATATGCGGAAGCAACAGGCGACAAAGCACTACAAATAGCTAGATTAATGGACAAAATAGTAGAAGAAACTGGTGCTAGTATGGCTATAGCAGTACAAGCCACTGATATAATGCTATGTACAAAAGAAGTATCTATCCCTGTTTTCGCTGAACATGTTGATCCGATAAAACCGGGTAGCAATACTGGTTGGACTCTGCCAGAGGCAGTTAAAGCAGCAGGGGCAATTGGCACTCTAATTAATCACAGCGAGCATAGGTTGAAACTCGCCGATGTTGATATTTGTATTACTCGTGCAAAAGAACTAGATTTAGATCATATTGTTTGCTCAAATAATATTGCAACTTCAAAATCAATTGCAGCGTTCTCACCTAATTTCATAGCAGTGGAACCACCAGAGTTAATCGGAGGAGATATCTCTGTTACCGCAACGGATCCTAATGTTGTCAGTGGGAGTGTAAACGCGGTTAAAACAGTTGATAAAAAAGTAAAAGTACTCTGTGGTGCGGGTGTAAAAAATGGTAAAGATGTGGCTAAAGCAATTGAATTAGGCGCAGATGGTGTACTACTTGCTAGTGGAATAGTAAAAGCCAAAGATAAAGAAAAAGTCATCAAGGATTTAGCATCAGGTTTATAATTTATCTGACTAGTTTTCTAATTTTAAACTCTCCAACACCCACTGGTATAATTTCTATTTCATCTCCATCGTTTATGTCATGAGCCTCCGCTAATTGACTAGGAATAGTAAGTACGAGACTACTACCAACAATTCGGGCTTTCCTTGTTAGAGGCATCTCCCATCCACCACAAGACTACGTAATGTATACTTGAATATATATATGTTTTGATTTTTTCAAATATATCCAAATATATCTATCTCAATTAAAAATATATTAAACTCCAATTAAATTATCAATAAAACCAAAAAGTTATGAATAAAAACATGATACCACCTCAATGAAAGGGGCGAGGCTTAATGAAAATATTTATCGACACAGCAGACCTAAATGAAATAAAAGAACTAGCATCATGGGGAATAATAGACGGAGTAACAACTAACCCAACACTAGTAGCCAAAAGCGGAACATCATTTAATAAAATCATAGTAGAAATATTCAAAATCGTAGATGGACCAATCAGTCTAGAAGCAGTCAACGAAAAAGCAGATGACATAGTAAAAGAAGCAAAACAACTCGTATCAAAAGTCCCACAAAAACACAGAAAAAACGTAACAATAAAAATACCAATGACACCTGAAGGCCTAAAAGCTGTAAAAAAACTCAGCAAAGAAGGAATCAAAACCAACGTAACACTTGTCTTCTCAGCAAACCAAGCACTACTAGCAGCAAAAGCCGGAGCAACCTTCGTCAGCCCATTCATAGGAAGACTCGATGACATCGGCCAAGAAGGAATGCAAATAATAGAAGAAATAATGGAAATATACACAAACTATGATATAAAAACAGAGCTAATCGTAGCAAGCATTAGACACCCAATACACGTGATACAAGCCGCACGACTCGGAGCAAACATAGCAACAGTTCCACCAAATATTATAAGAAAAATGGTAAAACACTCATTAACCGATGTTGGAATTAAAAGATTCCTAGACGACTGGAAAAAAGTCAAAAAATAAGTTTATCTTTTTAGTTTACCGAATTCTTTTTTTCTCTCTTTTGAAGTAAGCCCTGTAGCCTCAAGAAGAAACTCATTCCACTTCTTAACGATACTATAATCGCTACAGACTTTCTTAGGAGGCTCAATGTCTACAATGAGGTAATTTTTATCCTGTTTCATATCAACTTTACCAATGCCCTCTACCTCAAATTTCATACCTTTCTCGATATCACCCTGTGCTCCAAAGTATCTTGACACAAGTGTTCCAATACCAGAGTCATGTCCTTTTTTAATCCTATATTCTCTCATAGTAAATCACTTTTTGACATTAGAAATTGGAATATTAACCTTTGGATTTATCCAGGTCTATATCTTAGTGGAAATAAATAATCAAAGGTAAGAACACTAGTGATACAATTGACATAAGCTTAATGAGAATATTAAGCGAAGGACCAGAGGTATCCTTACATGGGTCACCAACTGTGTCACCTATAACAGTAGCCTTATGAGGACTTGATCCCTTTCCACCAAGATTACCTGATTCAATATATTTTTTCGCGTTATCCCAAGCACCACCAGCATTAGCCAAGAAAACAGCTAAAAGAAAACCTGTGGCAATAGAACCAATTAACAAGCCAGCAAGCCCAGTCGGCTTTAAAACAAGACCCACCGCAATTGGAGAAACAACGGCCATTAAACTTGGGACAATCATCTCCTTCAAAGCTCTATCAGTACTAATTTTCACACATCTCTCATAATCAGGTTTATTCTTATTACTCTTCAGAAGATTAAATTTCTTAAACTGATATCTCACCTCTTCAACCATAGCATACGCTGCTTTGCCAACAGCTCCTAATGTAAGAGCAGAAAAAACAAAAGGAAGCATCGCACCAATGAAAATACCGGAAATCAGATAGGGATCCTCTAAGGTAAGATTGATATTCGCGCCAAGACCTTTCGCAGTTATAATATAAGTAAAAATCAACGCAAGAGAAGTAATCGCTGCACTCCCAATAGCAAAACCCTTACCCATAGCCGCAGTAGTATTACCAACGGCATCAAGCTGCTCAGTTCGCTCCCTAACTTCTTTACCCATACCTGCCATCTGAGATATACCCTGAGCATTATCCGCTACAGGACCATAACAATCCGTAGCAAGAGAAACACCAAGTATACTAAGCATACCAACAGCTGAAAGTGCCACACCATAAAAATCTGCTAACTCATGGGCAACAAGCATCGCAACAACCACAGCTATAACAGGTATAACAGTACTCAACATACCAACCTGCATACCCTGTATTATAACAGTCGCAGGACCTGTTTTAGCAGATTCAGCTATTTTCTTAACAGGTTTATTTTTCTCAGAAGTAAAGTACTCCGTACTAAGACCAATGATGATACCAGCGATAAGCCCTGCGATCATAGCATAAAACGGTTCCATTTCTCCAATGATATACCACGTAGCTACACCGGCGAAGATAGCAGTTATTATAGTACTAACAAAAAGCGAGTTACGCAATGCACCATAGATGTTCTTTCCTCTTCCAAGTATAACTACTAGAGTCCCAATAATCGAAGCAAATATACCCATTCCTGCTACAATCAAGGGTAGGAAAACAGCCATCTCTCCGTAACTCTTAATTGCGAATCCACCAGCAACTGCTCCAAGTGCCATAGTAGCGATAATCGAGTCAACATAGGATTCAAATAAATCTGCACCCATCCCAGCGACATCACCAACGTTGTCACCTACTTGATCAGCAATAACTGCGGGGTTACGAGGATCATCCTCAGGGATACCTGCTTCTATTTTTCCAACTAGATCAGCGCCTACATCCGCTGATTTTGTATAGATACCCCCACCAACTCTTGCAAACAGAGCAATGGAAGAAGCACCAAATCCAAACCCAAACAAGATACTAGTGGTGACATCAGTTCCACTTACTTGTACTACTTCACTGAATAGATAATACAACCCAGCAATTCCAAGTACACCCAGACCAACTACGCACATACCCATTACTGCCCCACTTGAAAAAGCAATAGATAGGCCTTTGCTCACATCCTTCTTTGAGCCCTCCGCAGTTCTCGCATTAGCCATTGTAGCTGTACGCAAACCAATGTTACCTGAAACAGCTGAAAAAATAGCGCCGACAATAAAAGCAACAGATAAACCCCAGTGCATATTAAACTCAGGGATTTTTGACGCAATGAACAACAATAAAGCAACAACTATTACAAAAATTACAAGGACTTTATATTCACTTTTTAGAAACGCCATAGCGCCTCTGCGAATAGCGCTACTTAATTCTTTCATCTTCTCATTTCCAGCGCTTTGCCTTTTAACAGAGTAATAAAGAACTATAGCAAAAAGCAAAGCAGCTATCCCACCTAAAGGGGCAATTAACAACTCAACTGCAAACATTTTAACAACTCACCCTCGTGATTCTGGTATCAATATAACTTATTTAATGATTATGTTTTAAGATTCAGGTAATATTTGTAAAGATATAAATATAAATTATAAAGGATAATTAAATACTTAAAAAAACATGCCCTGACGCAAAAGATTCTACTAATAGAATGAGAAACCATGTTAAAGAAACTAGGTAACATAATAGAAAAACGACCATGGCTGGTAATCTCAGTAATTTTACTCATAACACTTGGATTTGCAACCTTGATTCCCTCAATAGAAATGAAAACTGAATTCGAAGATTTCATGCCAGAAGATGAAACAGTAGAAGCAAATATGAGAATAATGGAATACTTCGGAGAAAGCCAACAACCAATGTTTTTATACGTAGAAAGCCAACAAGCAACACATACATTATCAATAGAAGCACTAAAAGAACAACACTACATAATAAACGAGCTCATTAAAATGCCAGAAATCGAAAGCGCAACAGATATCACATTTTTTATAGATCAAATATGTCAACTAGAATTCGGACAAAAATTTAGAGATTGCACAGATGAACAAATCAACATAGCAATACAGGATTTATTAGAAGAACATAATTCTAAAACAATAAGAATACTCGACGTAGATGATTCAAATGAAAAAATAGAGTACAATAGATACCCTGGAATATCCAAAGGTAAATCAATTGATGAACTTGATATTAAAAACTTCGACATAGGCTATGATAAAAAAACAATTAATTTTTCTATAGAAGTTTACGATTTATCATCTTTTGAATCAAAAATCAAATCACCAATAAATCTTGTCAATGTGATTGAATGGTACCTAGATTTTGATAATCTTATAAAACCAGATGAAAGGCTAGATATATCATATAAGATAGCAGCTCATATTGAACCAAAACATGCAGTATGGGGAGTGGGAGATGGGATATTAGACAACATTAAAAGAAATTTATTGAGTCTAAGAAACCGGGAGTTATTCAACGTTTATGAAAAAAGCGTTATCCTATGGATTAAACCACCTGATCAGGATATGTATTTCCCTATAACATTGGAAACTGGAGAGATCAACTTTAACATCGAAGAGAATCAGATAGAAATTAGCGTTTCAAAAGATGATCTTGCCAATTATGGTGTAGCACCATGTTTCGGTGTTTATGAACTACCAGCGAAACTAAGTAATTTCAAAGCAGGTACTAGATTTTATCAGACTCCATTTATAAGATTACCATGGTTTAGAGTTGAATTTAACACTAGTTATCTAATAAATAATCTAGAAAAAATTATAAATCGTCCTTTACTTGGTGGTATTGCTGGGAGGTTGCTCAATAGTTTTGCTGGTTTATCCTGGCAAGATTTCGATGAGTTTTTTGGAACAATCGATGAAAACATGCCTCTACCTGACAGAATCGCATTGAAAGATATTGAAAGCTCCTGGATAGATGTTGATGTGGCACCTAATTCAGATTTTGCTTCAAACGTTTTGTTTATTAAACCATCGTTGTATGATGATTTACAATTAGGTGCAAAAGGTTTCCTTTCTAAGGATTATACTAGACCCGTAGCTAGCCTAATAATTTTAAATCTTAATTTAACTGGATCTTATGAAGAAACACTAGAATCCACTAGGGAGATTTTGAAAAGCTTAGAAAAAATCGATTCAACTAATAACTTTATATCTGTAGAAGCAACTGGTGATAGTGTTATCTCTGTTCAAATCGATGAGGTTACAACAGAGGCAAATATGATTATTATGCCAATGATTTTTATTGTTATAATCACAATTCTATTTGTTTTTTTCAGGAGACCATCTTATATTGCTCTACCACTACTCGCATTGGTAGTCTCAACTATTTGGCTTTTTGGAACAATGGTCTTACTTGATAAACCATTTACCACAATCGCCGTAGCACTTGTACCAATCATCATGGGATTAGGTGTCGACTATTCAGTTCATCTTTCACATAACTATAGAACAGAGCTTTCCAAAGGGCGAACACCAGGTGAAGCTATTAAAAAATCTGTCCTTGAAATTGGAACAGCTATGTTCCTAGCTATGCTAACAACAGTTATTGCTTTTCTATCATTCCTAAGCGCTAGTCTACCACCAATAAGAGATTTTGGATTACTACTAGCCCTTGGAATATTTTACACATTCATCACTGCTATAACATTTCAAGCAGCTATCCGATATGTAGTTGATAGGAAGAAAAAAGAATACAAAACTGGGAAAAAGAAATCCATTAAATTAGATGTGTTAATGGGTAAACTTTCAAAAATTATTTTATGTCATCAGAAAAAAATTCTGGCATTAATCCTTTTGATAACACTTGTTAGCGCGATAGGGGCTTCCCAGATTAAAACAGGTTTTGATTTTGAATCATTTGTCCCTGAAGATAACCCAGCTATAGAACTCTTTGGAAAAATCGAAGAGAACTTTCCCTTCTCTGGCCAGAATCAAGAATATATCCTACTCGAAGGTAGCGTCGCAACAGTTGATTCTTTAGAGGGTATTATAAGGACTCATGATAACCTTGAAGATGATACGTATGTAGGTAGAAACGTCGATGGCTCAGCAAAGACCAGCAGTATGTATACGATAATTAATCAAGCAGTAAAAAACAATGCTACCCTTATCGATGAATTTAACCTGGATAGAACTACAGGCATACCAAGGACTGATCAAGATGTAGAACATTTATTCGATTACCTATATGAAAGCGAAGAATATGGCATACTAGTTAGAAATACTCTCCATAGGACAAACGGTGAATACGATGCGTGCCTGATTAGAATATTCATCGACATGGCCGCTGAGAACATAGAAACAGAGGATTTAGGAGAAGACCTAGAGCTCTTAACTGAAGAATTCACTGACGACATTGAAAACTATGGGGATGTAGAAGCAATAGTAACCGGACAGTTTGTAATAACTCATAGAATCACTAATTCATTAACTGAAAGTCAGATAATTTCAACAGCTATCTCACTTGTTTTAGCAACTATAGTGCTTATCATAGCATATAGAAAACCAACACTTGGGCTCATTGTGATTATACCTGTGATGATTTCAATGGTTTGGATTCTTGGAACAATGTACTTCGCAGGATATAGTTTAAACATGCTCACAATAACAGTTACAAGTCTCACAGTAGGTATCGGAATTGATTATGCTATCCATGCTACGGAAAGATTCAAATTAGTAGCTGATAAAACTGGAGATATCGAGTTAGCAGTATGTGAGACTATATCTCAAACAGGTGGTGCACTTCTTATCGCAGCATTGACAACAACACTTGGTTTCGCTGTTTTAATCTTCGCGCCAATACCCCCACAAGTACAGTTTGGGGTGATCTTAGCTATGACTATAACCTATTCATTCATAACATCAGTACTGCTTTTACCATTGATTCTTGCAAAATGGGCTAAATGGAGGAAAAAAAGAAAAGGATTCATAATATCGCCAACCCGTGCAAAAAAAGAGGAACTAGAGGATTTTGATAATTGCAAATGTGAAGTTGAAAAATAAAAACAAGTTTTCCTCATTAATTTTCTATTAACAAGTGTATAGTTAGCATACCAAATATTTATTTATTATATCTTAATTCGGGTTACGTACCCCGAGGGGTGTTTAATTGTCAAATGCTTTAGTTAGTGAGTTGAAAAAAATGAGTGAAAAAAAAGAGAAAATTATAAAATCTGTGGACGGTAACACGGCTGCTGCACATGTTGCTTATGCTTTTAGTGATGTATCTGCTATATACCCCATCACTCCTTCTTCTTCAATGGGAGAAGTAGTTGACACATGGTCAGCGCAAGGAAGGAAAAACATTTTTGGTCAAAAGTTAAAAGTTGTTGAAATGCAATCAGAGGGTGGTGCTGCTGGTGCTATTCATGGTGCTCTTAGCACAGGTGCTCTTTGTTCAACCTTTACTGCATCACAAGGTTTACTACTTATGATTCCAAACATGTACAAGATAGCAGGGGAACTCATGCCAACTGTTTTCCATGTTTCAGCTCGTGCTTTAGCAGGTCAAGCTCTTTCAATATTTGGTGATCATCAAGATGTCATGGCAGCTCGTGCAACTGGTTTCGCTCAACTTGCATCAGGCTCCATACAGGAAATAATGGACCTTGGACTTGTAGCACATCTATCTACCTTACGTGCTAGTGTACCATTTTTACACTTCTTCGACGGTTTCAGAAGTTCACATGAAATTCAAAAAATTGAGATGCTAGATTATGAAGATATCCCATCAATCGTGGATTGGGAGGGGATTAAGAGACATCGAGAACGAGCGCTTAACCCTGAGAAACCACATCTCAGAGGAACTGCACAAAACCCGGATATATATTTCCAAGAAAACGAAGCAGCTAACAAGTTCTACCAAGCAGCTCCAAAAATAGTAGAAGAAGAAATGGAAAAAGTAAGCAAGTTAACAGGTAGAAACTATAATCTCTTTGACTACATTGGAGCATCAGATGCGGAACGGGTAATTGTCATGATGGGATCAGGTGCTGAAGCAGCAGAAGAAGCAGTTGAATATCTCAATAAAAGAGGAGAAAAAGTTGGCTTAATCAAAGTAAGACTATTCCGGCCATTCTCAGCAGAGCATTTCTTAGCTACAGTGCCTAAGACTGTAAAACGTATAGCAATCCTGGATAGAACAAAAGAAAACGGTGCCTATGGTGAACCTTTGTATCTTGATGTTTCATCGGTTTACCAGCATTCAGATAAAAAAGATATGGTTATTGTAGGAGGACGTTATGGACTGGGTTCAAAAGAGTTCACACCTAGCATGGTAAAAGCAGTATTTGACAATCTAGCTATGAACGAACCTAAGAATAATTTCACAGTTGGAATAACAGATGATGTAACATTTACTTCACTCCCGATACGTGAAGAAATCGATGCAACACCAGAAGGAGTTGTACAATGTAAATTCTGGGGACTCGGAGGAGATGGAACAGTTGGTGCTAATAAGGATGCAATCAAGATAATTGGTGATAACACCGATATGTACGTTCAGGGTTATTTTGCATATGATGCTAAAAAATCAGCAGGAATTACAATTTCCCATCTACGTTTTGGAAAAGTACCAATAAAATCAACTTATTTAATCAAAGATGCTGACTACATAGCATGCCACAATCCATCCTATGTTGACAAATATGATCTACTTGAAGGCATCAAAGAAGGTGGATGTTTTGTCCTAAATTCCTCTTGGTCTCTTGAAGAAATGGAAAAACAGCTTCCAAATTCATTAAAGAAGACTATCGCTGAGAAGAAGCTAAAATTCTACACCATTGATGCAGTAAAAATAGCTGGAAAAGTAGGCCTCGGTGGCCGTATCAACATGGTAATGCAAACAGCGTTTTTCAAACTAGCAAATGCAATACCTGTAGAAAACGCGATAAAATATCTTAAAAAAGCAATTGAAAAAACCTATGGTAAAAAAGGAAGAGACATCGTTGAGATGAACTGGAAGGCAGTAGATGAAGCACTTGAACACGTTAAAGAAATCTCATATCCTCAGACTTGGGTGAACCTAAAAATCGAGAAAAAAGAGGAGAAAGATGAACCTGATTTTGTTAAAAAGGTTATGAGACCAATGCTCGCGCAACAAGGTGATAAACTACCAGTGAGCGCTTTTACCCCTGCAGGATTTTTTCCAACAGGTACAACAAAATATGAGAAACGAGGAGTTGCTATCAATGTTCCAGAATGGCAGATGGAGCATTGTATACAATGTAACCAGTGTGCTATGGTCTGCCCACATGCGGCTATTAGACCAGCACTATTTACAGATGAAGAACTAAAAAAAGCTCCTGAGGGTTTCATAGCAAAAAAAGCCGTAGGTAAAGACACAGAGGGGTTATCATTTAGAATTCAAGTTTACCCTGAGGATTGCGTTGGCTGTGGGAACTGTGCAGATATCTGTCCCTCTAAAGAAAAAGCGCTCATTATGAAACCTATAAGTACTCAACTAAATCAATTACCTTTACAAAAATATGTTGAAACTATTCCTATTCGCTCAGGGGGATTCGATAAATACTCTGTTAAAGGATCTCAATTCCAACAACCTCTTCTTGAGTTTTCTGGGGCATGTGCGGGATGTGGAGAAACACCTTATCTTAAACTTGCTACTCAGCTCTTTGGAGATAGGATGATCATTGCAAATGCTACCGGTTGCTCCTCTATTTGGGGGGGCTCCACTCCATCAGTACCATTCACAGTTAACGAGGAGGGCCATGGGCCTACTTGGGCGAATTCTTTATTTGAGGATAATGCTGAGTATGGTTTTGGAATGGTACTCGCAACACTGCAGCGTCGTGCAAAACTAGCTAATCTTATAAAACAAGCTATTGGTGAAGACAAAGCATCCGGTGAAATCAAAGAAGCATTCAAAGGCTGGCTTGAAAATAAGGATAACACAGATGGATCAAAAGAATACGGGGATAAAATAAAATCACTACTGAAAGACAACCATGATGACAAGTTGTTGAATGAGATCTGGGAAGCAAGGACAATGCTGACTAAGAAATCCATATGGTCTGTTGGTGGTGACGGCTGGGCATACGACATTGGCTACGGCGGTCTTGACCATGTACTTGCAATGGGAGAAGACATCAACATCCTGGTTTTTGATACAGAGGTTTATTCCAATACAGGTGGACAATCATCAAAAGCAACACCTATTGGTTCAGTTGCAAAATTTGCAGCATCAGGTAAAAAAACTAAGAAAAAAGACTTAGGAATTATGGCAATGACCTATGGATACGTCTATGTTACATCAGTCGCAATGGGTGCAAATAAAAACCAATTATTGAAAGCACTAAAAGAAGCAGAATCATATCCTGGTCCATCATTAATAATTGCTTATTCGCCATGTATTAACCATGGAATAAAAGCAGGTATGGGAAAAACGCAAAACGAGGAAAAACTTGCAGTTGAATCAGGATACTGGCCATTATACAGATATGACCCACGACTAAGTCAAGAAGGTAAAAATCCATTCCAACTTGACTCCAAAGAACCAAATGGGACACTTAGGGAATTCATCATGGGAGAAGTAAGATACAATACGCTTACAAGGTCTTTCCCAGAAGAAGCAAAGAGATTACATAAAAAACTTGAAGAAGATGTAAACGCGAGATACAAAAAATACAAGGCAATGTCAGAAAAATAATCAACCTGCTTTTCTTTCTTTATAATCTTTTTGCATAAGACTATTTTTACCTAAATGTATTACCAGTTATTGTGGTGCATTTTTAGTGTTAAAACGAGCGAAAGAGATAGGCAGTTTAATTAAAAATTCTAAACAAGTCCATATAGTTACACATATCGATGCAGATGGTATCACCGCAGGTTCTATAGCACATCTAACATTAAAACGATTAGGAATAGAGCGCTCTATAGAGTTTGTCAAACAGCTTGATAAAAAGGTTTTAGAAAGATTAGAAAATGAAAACCATGAGCTTGTATGGTTCACAGATCTTGGCAGTAGCATAAGTGTAGACCATCCTAAAATAAACAAAGTGATCACAGACCATCATTCATGCCCAGATAACTCTGATAAATCTTTTCATTTAAACCCGCATCTTTTTGGTTTAGACGGTGGCGTTCAGATAAGTGGAGCAGGTGCAACTTATCTGGTTTCAAAATCCATTGATAAAAATAACATGGACTTATCTCATCTAGCTATTGTTGGTGCTTGTGGGGATTTACAGGATAAAAAATATGGTAAACTCTTTGGCATGAATAGAATACTTATCAATGATGGGGAAAAAAGTGGTGTTATCAGAGCAATAATTGATATTCGTTATTTTGGTAGAGAAACAAGACCTGTTTACAAGTTGTTACAATATTCAAGTGATCCACTATTACCCGGTTTAAGTGGACGTGAAACAGCATGTATCACGTTTCTACAAGAACTAGGTATAAAAATGAAAGATGGAGATAATTGGAGGAAATGGATAGATCTTAACAAAGATGAGAGAACTAAGATTATATCAAACATCGCACAGTTGCTACTAATGAAAGGCTTTGGCCATAGTTTAACTCGGAGAATAGTTGGGGAAGTATATTTCTTAGAAAGAGAAAAAATAGGAACTGAACTACACGATGCTAAAGAATATGCGACTCTTTTGAATTCTACTGCCCGGTATGGTCAACATGAAGCAGGGCTTAAAGTCTGCCTTGGTGATCGGGATAAATGGTTAAAGAAAGCTCAAAACCTGTTAAGAGGGCATAGGCATAACTTAGTGGAAGGATTACAATTTGCGAGGGAAGAAGGCATAGTTGAAAGAGGATATTTACAGTTTTTCCACGCGAAAGATGGCATAAGAGATACAATTGTTGGAATCGTGGCAAACATGTTACTTAACTCTGAAGATACAAGTAATGATTTACCATTAATAGGTTTCGCTAACAAAGC
This sequence comes from uncultured Thermoplasmatales archaeon, assembly GCA_964527715.1. Taxonomy (GTDB): domain Archaea; phylum Thermoplasmatota; class E2; order DHVEG-1; family DHVEG-1; genus CAZGOD01. The sequence continues at coordinate 28,324 of CAZGOD010000004.1, forward strand.
AGAGGGGGAGGTTAAAGCATCTGCTCGTGGAACACAGGAACTAGTGGAAAAAGGATTAAATTTATCTATGGCAATGAGGAAAGCTGCTTCTGCTCTTGATGGCATAGGTGGTGGTCATAACATTGCAGCTGGTGCCACTATTCCAAAGGGGAAAGAAGAAGAATTTTTAGAACTACTAGAAAAAGAAATTAAAAGCCAGCTTTCACCAGCTTAAGACGTCTTAAGAATTTCTACAATCTCTACTTCAAAAATCAATGATTCTCCAGCTAGTTCATGTATGCTAAGACCCTGTTTATCAAGATCCGGACTAAGAAGTAACTGCTGATACTGAATAGTGTCATATTCCGAGGGTATATCCCTATAGATTCTAGGCATAGTAAAAGATCTATTGAAAGATATCGTCCTATTGAATTCCATGTAGAAAACCTGACCATAATATTCATATGACATGTTTATGTGAGTTTCAGTAACATCATAAACAACATATGTCAAATTGAAACCAAGATACGTTGGATACTCATATTGTGATCCAATCGCTGGATCGCTTGTTAAAGTTATCAATGTCTCATTCCATTCAGCAGTTGTTGCATCTGGTAATATAACTCCATTTCGATTTCCTAAAGTGAAGGGGTAGAATTCTTCATATAGATTTTCACTTTTTGTAGGAGTAGTAAACACTGTTACTTCTTCATCTGAAATGGTAGTTATTTGTGTAGAGTTTTCCCATATGTAACAAACAGGTGGATAGATAGCTACCTCCTCAGGATCAGTGCTTCTGAGATCGTTTACAATATACAGAGGCATAGTGAAGTTACCAAAATCTTCTAAGTTTATCCATTTTAATGTAAGGTTTTCATCTGTGTATTCTAATACTTCTACTGTTTGATTCAGACCACCTGCTAGGCCAGTTGCCCAAAAGATGTCACCCACCTCAAGTTTAGTTCCATATGCCTTCTCAGGAGGTATCGGTCCAATAGTTCTCCTCTGCTTTTGTTCCAATCCAAGGAGTCCCTCTACAAAGCCAGTAATACCTGTTACGTAACCAGATGGTGGCTCTGCGTTTTCATCAAGACTAACATAGATCGAAACAGGTGTTCCACCAGTTTTGTTTTCTACATCAGAATAAGAGGATTCGTAAAACGTTTTATTGTTGTCACCTTCATAGATGTAGAGAATATAATGTACATCAACGCTGTCTCCCAGTTCTATCATTTTTCCCTCTACAGTGATATAAACCCGGGCGCTTGAAGTCCTGTTATGTTCATCTATTATACTATAAACAAAGGAATCAGAACCTGTAAAGTTAACATCAGGTGCATAACTAATTGTACTTCCCTCAAATGAAACGGTACCATGCGATGGCTGTGTCACATCATATATCATAATATAATCGGCACTTGGCCATATATCATTTGATAAAACATTTACAACATTAAATGAGGAATTCTTGTAATACACAAAGGTATCATCTTTCGCTAAAAACTCTCCAAGAGCATCCTCGTCATTAAGAATATCAAGAATATCATCACCATATGTTACCCATAAATAAACTGATAACGTTCCAGCAATTATAAGCGCTAAACCTATTGCAGCTATTTTTTCGTTTTTCATATGAGGGAGCTGAATGGGATAGTAATATATTAACCTAATCTTATTGTTCTAATCATACTTCGCCTATTAGATGTCTGATAATTTTAGCAGCTAAAATCGCTGTTTCACCATGGTCATATGGTGGACATACTTCAACAAGATCAAATCCAACTAGTTGAGAAGAAAAGTTTTCTATTACTTCGATGACATCAAATGGGGTAAGCCCAAAAGGCTCTGGCGTGCTTACAGCAGGTGCATATGCTAAGTCCAAGACGTCCATATCTAATGAGAGATAAATTTTTTTGTTTTTTAAACGTGTTTTTATCTCTTTTATCGTCTTTTTAATACCGTCGTCCTTAACATTGAAAGAATCGATATAGAAAAGCCCCTTGTTTTTTGCATCTTCAAATTCTTCTTTTTCTGCTGATCTAACACCTAAAACGGTTATGTTATCTATGTCGATTATATCTGATATTCGTTTTACAACACAAGCATGGTTATATGGTTCATTTTCGTATTCATTTCTAAAATCCATATGAGCATCAAGTAATAAAACAGCAATATCACCTGGGAATGCTCTGATAACCCCAGGGGTTATGGAATGTTCACCACCAACCGCTATAGGAAACTTGTTTTTTTCAATTAAAGAAGAAACAAACTCGTGTACTTTTTCAACCATTACTTTAGGCGAATCATTTAACACATCCAAATCACCATAATCATGGAATTTGATGTCTCTTAGATCAACTCCATTTTTTATGTTAAATGTTTCAAAATTCCAACTGGCCATACGGATCTCTTTAGGACCTTTAGATGCACCAGGTCTAAACGACGAGGTTTTATCATATGGTACGCCAAATATTACAAAATCTGAATCTTCAAGACGGCTTTCTGCATCAGCAAAATAATTTGGGAATTTCATATAGACAAGGAGTTATAACAGGAAGAGTTTTATTTCTTTCTATATTAAGAGAAGAGTTAACATGATTTTCACTAATGTTAAAAAAACAAAATATAAGTCTTAGCATATACTATAGATTATTGAAAAAATATGATACGCGAAAAACATCGGAACACGTTTGATTTATCTATATTTAGACGGAAGATCTATGAGTATATACGGACTTCCAGATTATCAGCATGGTTAATGGCCTCAATTCCTTTTCTTTTAGGAGAATGGTTTTCTATCGGAAAATTTCCATTGTATACCTCGATTATAACATTAATTGCTATTGGATGCCTTCAATCAGCTGGATCATGGTTGAATTTTGTATTTGACCGTGAATTAGATAAACTTGCAGGAGACGACATAAGCTTTTTTGATTATATTTCTCCTCAAGAGATGGCTCTTTCGTCATTTATTCTTTCTATTATTGGTTTAGTAATAATGGTCTACATAGGACTAACTATGTTGCTACTAGGCTTATTAATTTTTATGTTCTGGGTTCTATATGTCACTCCACCCGTTAGGTTAAAAACAAGACCACCGTTTGATAGTATTTTTAATGCATTTGTATTTGCGCTTCTACCTTTTTGGATGGGCTGGACCATTACAGATCAGCTATTAACACCACTTGCTATTATTTATGGACTTACATTTGGCTTGATAGTTGTATCCTATTATATTCTACTTAGTAGCTTAGATATTGAAACGGATAAAAAATATGGAATTGAAACCTCATGTACTAAGCTAGGGTTTAAAGGTTCCATCAACATGAGTATAATCCTATACCTATTATCTCTGTTGCTTGCTTTATATTTATTTGGTATGGATTCGTTTGTTACTATTTCTTTTTTGATTTGTTTACCTTTATTTTTAGTTACAAGAATCAAATATGATAAAGCTACTCTGGGAATATTGATAGCTAGCATTTCTTTTGTTCTGATGGAATCTCTACTTATATCTATGTTTGTTATCTCTTTATCAATAACTCCTTTTGTTTTATTTATATTGAATCTATTAGTTACATTGTATTTCATTTTTGTTTATATAAAAATAATTAGGGATGGGTTACAGTTATAGATCAAGAATTAATAATTTAACAAAAAAAATGAAGGGAGTATAACCCAACATGCCTCCGGCTAGGTAAATCGTTCTATGCGAGCTACTTCTTTTTCTTTTTAGATGCTGACTCTACTACAAGGCCAACAGTCCAAGGGCAAACGGTCTTCATTAGCAAAACCGTACTTAGGATTGCATATGATTTCATCATTTTATTTATCACCAAGTATTTTTATTGGAATTCATATAATATTAATCTTGTGTTATTTTTCTCACAAAAATCTGCCAACATTTGTTATAATAATAACAGAGCGCTATTATTTCTCACATTTATTAAAAATATGACAAATTATAACAGAAAATTAAAAAAATGAGTAAATAGATAAATTTTTATTTGAATTATTAACTATTTTTATATACCGAAAAACACATCAGCAACTTCAACCACGATGATACTAAAATCCTCCCCAAAAATTTACAACAACTATAAATGTAACTTTCCAGAAAACACTATAGATATAATCGGAAATGGCTTCAAAAAAATTGGGTTAAGTCTAAATTACAAACAACAAGAAATAAAAACGGAAAAATATTCGAGTTACTCTGGGGTATTACTAGAAGAAAATATGGGATTTTCAACATTTGGTAAAGGTCTTTCCCCTATTTTATCCAAAGCCAGCGCCTATGCTGAAATGGCTGAAAGATTTTCCACCGGATTTTTTACTCTCCATCATTACGATGACCTTAAAAACATAGACCGATACAATGAATTACTAAAAGACGTTGTTGAAAGAAAATTTCTGAGAGGGTGGAAAAAGAATAGAAATTCTGATTTAACAAATTTCACAAATATTAGCCGATATTTTCAAAACAAGATATCAAAAGATGAATACAGCATGTGGAAAAATCAGGGATTATTTGACACTCTAGTAGACAGCTATTCATTAGTTAAAAAAAACTATTTGAAATTACCAATAAAATTTCTTGACATTGTAAGTGGCTCCACGGGTCTTGCTTCAGGCAATACCCTCGAAGAGGCTATAACTCAAGGTACATGTGAGATATTTGAAAGATCTGCAGCCTCTAAGATCGTATTTGAAAAAATTGAATGTCCCACCATTGAGATAACTACTATCAGAGATGATAGAATTCAAAAATTTGTTGAAATGTTTAACTCCATGAATTTCGATGTGATAATAAAGGATTTCACATTAAATAATACATTACCAGTTGTAGCCGTTTTATTTATTAATCACAACATAGAGGATGATGATAACCAGTTCAAAATAGATCGCTATTACAAGATGATAGATGTTGGATCACATATAAATTTAAACGAGGCAGTACTAAGATGTTTCGTTGAACGTTTACAAGAATTAACTAAAGAAGAATTCATGCATCGAAAGAAAGCAGATACATTATACAATTTTTGGACAAAAGAATTAAGTAAACAATACAAAAAAAACGAAGAAGCAACTTTAGATATTTTTGCAAATTATGATTATGCTGGAGATCTCTCATTTTTAGAAGAAGGAAAAATGATCCCTTTCAATGAATTAGTAAGTGTAAATAGTTCGGATAATCTTGATGATTGTAAAACATTAACGGATATATGTAAAAGAAATAACTGGGATTTACAAATTATAGATTTTACTCATAAAATTTTGAAATTTCCTACAGTCAGAGTTGTTATCCCACGGCTTTCAACAGATTATGAACCACTGATGAGGAAATTATTAAGAATAAAAAATCATGAAGAAAAGTTCAATTTTTTCTACAGAATCAAAGATTTCTATAAGTATATAGCTGACGATAACTGGATTAATAACAAAGAAAAGATAAGCACATTAATTAACAACATAGAAGAATCATTATCAATGGATTTATACGCTTTTCATTTTTGTTTAATGAGAGGAAATTTTCAACAGTTTGTTAATTTATTCAATATTTTAGCTTTTTCGAATATGGCAATTGAAAAATACGAAAATGCAAAAAAATATTTCAAAATTATGCTAGAACTGAAATATATCCCTGCATTTTTTTCAACTTATTTTAACAAATTACTTAACCCGGGATACAACCCCTCGCTTCATTCAGATTACATAAAAAATATAGATACTGGATTGGAAAATAATAATATGCCAAGGTTTAATTACAAATGTAACCCCTTTAAACCAGAATTATACTTGGAGGGCTTAGAACAAAAATTTGTTAATTTGCTGAAGAATATCAATAAAAGTTTTCTAAATTAAAGAAAAAAACAATCATTAGGAAAATTAGTTTAACTTTGATATCTTAATAGCCTCAGATATAGATTCTGTGATGCTGTTTCCGTAGTAGGACGAAATCCTAGTCTTATACTTTTTGTAATTCTTCTAATGCTTTTTGAGGTGCTATGTAACTTTTTATAAAGTTCTCTAGTTTTTGTTAATAAATCATCTGGTGTCATATGTTTGGGTTTGAACACTACATTTTCATAATTATATTTGTTCCAATCTCTAGTTAAAATTCTATCTTCTTTGTCCAATCTGTCAAATAAAGGTGTACCCGGATGAGGTGTTAATATCATAGCATCAGGAGCATCTATGTCGCTCATTTCTACAAATTTATATGTTGTCTCGAAGATATCTTTTGTATCACCATCGAAACCAAAAACAAATGAGCCTAGTATTATCATTCCATGATCATGTATTTTTTTTACTGAGGAGAGATATGTTCGTACTTTGTTTGTTTTTTTACCGATCATGTCAAGTGATTCCTGAGACATTGACTCAAAGCCTATTAGCCACCCTACGCAACCTGCCTCACTAGCTAATTTTAAAAATTCTTCATCATTGCCTAGGACGTTGATATTTCCAAATGCATAGAATTTTTTACCTATCTCTTTCATCTCTTTGAACAGTTTTTTTGAATAGTCTGGGTTGATTGTCATAGAGTTATCATGGAAATTAAAGACTTTACCAGGTACTTCTTTGATTTCTTTAATTACTTCATCAATTGGTCTCATTCTGAAAATATTTCTAAATTTCATGTTTGTAATCGCGCAGAATTCGCAGCCATATGGACATCCTCGGGTGGCTTGTACTCCAAGAAGCGGGCCTTTAGGATATAAGTTAAGTGGATGAGGTATAAATTTTGGATCTACAGATCTTGTTGGATAATAAAATGGTTTAGGTTTACTCATTTCTACATCTTTTAATAGTTGTGGCCATATCTCTTCAGCTTCTCCTATAACTACGCTGTTTGCATGTTGTTTTGCTTCTTCAGGTAGAGCAGATGGATGCCAACCTCCAAGAACAACGAATTGACCTCGACGTCTGAATTCATCTGCTATTTCATATGCCCATAACGCATAGCGGGTATGGACGGTTATGCCAACTAAGTCATATTTTTCATCAAAATTGATATCTCCAGCGCCACCTTCTATCATTTCTACAGAATGCTCTTTAGGTGTTAACGCTGCTAATATTGGAAGAGTCAAAGGCTTAGGATATGAAAAGAATTTTGATAAAAATCTATGTAAAGTACTTCTATCTGGATCATATTCCTCAAAAGTTAAATTTGGTGGTCGAGGCCAGATCAATAGTATTCTCATATAGCATAGTGTTAATCAAACTATTATATAAGTCTTTTTGAAAAAATAAAAAAAATTTAGCAGCAATGTTAATAACTCAATTAGGAATTAAACAATATGCTTTCCTATAATATTAGAGAAGCAAGGGAAGAAGACATAAATGAAATTGTTGAGTTAGTTTTGATTTGTTTCTCAAAAAAATTCAAAGTAATTTTTAGTTCAAAAATTAATAAGGGAAGACTTGCATTAATTGAAGATTTTAAAAATAGAAAAATCATAGAAGGCACATTTGTTGCAGTTAACAACGGAAAAATCATAGGTGCTTTTTCTTTTTTTATCAAAGAATTACAATATGACTGGTTTTCCACGATGCAGACTTACATTAAATACTTCGGAGTATATCGAGGTATGAAATCTATCATAATAGGTGGTTTGCTCCCATTTAACATTAAAAATGAAGCATGTTTCATGGATTATATAGGCGTTCTACCTGAATTTCGCGGGCATGGGGTAGCTAAGAAATTAATTAAACATGGAGAAAAACTTTTAGCTGAAAAAGATAAGAAATACCTTTTTGGTTTCGTCAGCTCGTTGAATCATGCATCGAGAAAACTATTTGTTGAGCTTGATTACACAGAGAAAAAAGCAAGAAAAAGCATTACTGGTAGACTTTTCTTTAAAGATCCTAACTGGATACGCCTTGAAAAAAATATAAATCAATAATTCCCCCTATACTAAATTATAAGATATAGAAATATTAGCAAATTATTAGTAAATTATATATATAATAAAGCCGAATAATGTAACCAACTGGGTTGATATGAAAAGAAAGACAAGTAAGATGCCTAAGAAAACCTTAGCTTTTGTTCTATTTATTTTAATGTTTACCTTAACTATTAGCTCAAGTATCGCTGCGCGATTTTTGGATCAGAATATATCTGAGATAAAAAATGAAAATAGTGTATTTACTGACAGCACACAATACGATCTATTAATAATAGCCCCCGGCAGATACTCAAAACAACTTCAACCATTAATAAAACATAAAAACCAAATAGGAATCACAACAAAGCTTGTAACACTCGCGCAAGTATACAAACAAACATTCTGGGAAGGAAGAGATCAACCAGAAAAAATCAAATACTTCATCAAAAACGCAATAGAACACTGGAATATAACATACGTACTACTCATAGGAGACTACAGACAACTACCCGTAAGATACTGCTATAATGATTTTGAAGATGATCTTTTTACAGAACCGAGATTTATTTCTGATCTATATTACGCAGATATCTACGACAAACAAGGAAACTTCTCAAGCTGGGACACTAACAACAATGGAATATACGGAGAATGGAAAGGAGAAGAAGCACAAGATAAAAACATCGATCTATACCCTGATGTCTATTTAGGGAGATTAGCCTGCAAAAATAGACTGGAAGTAAAAACAGTAGTTAATAAAATAATCACATATGAAACAAGTACATACAACCAATCATGGTTTAAAAACATGGTCGCAGTAGCAGGAGACACCTATCCGCATATAAATAATATATCTGAGGGGGAAGAAGCTACTCAGCAGGCAATAGATTACATGGATGGTTTTAACCCTATAAAACTCTGGGCATCCAATGGGGAGCTAATTACAATGGGTGGCCTGAAAATACTAAAAACAATCAATAAAGGATGCGGGTTCATCTACTTCGCAGGACATGGTAACCCACCTTTCTGGATTACAAATCCTCATAACGAAAGCGAAGGTGAAGGCATTGGTTTTTTTTCAATACTCCATATAAGATTTTTAACTAATGGGTATAAACTACCAGTTTGTATAGCACCTGGATGTGGAAATAGCATGATAGATGTATCTCCACTAAATATATTCAAATCTGATGATTACTGGTATATCAGACTAAATAAATGGAATTATATTTCCGAATGCTGGAGCTGGCAAATGGTACGCAAACCTGGCGGAGGAGCAATAGCAACTATAGGCAGCACTGGGATAGGATGTTTAAAAGAGGATGAAAATGCTGGTGGGACTGGTGCATGGAGCTATCTAGCCACTCAATTTTTCTGGGAATATAGTGTAAACAGTAAAGATATACTGGGTGAAATGTGGGCAAAAACAACTAGTGATCATCTCAATGAATTCCCAATTAATTGGAGTACACCCTCAATGAATCAAAATAGACCTGGGTCTGAGCCTGACGCTGTCAATGCTAGAACTGTTCAACAATGTCTACTGCTAGGCGATCCGAGCTTAAAAATAGGTGGATACAACATTAAAGAAGAAAAAGGTTAAAATATAGTGATTAGGCACGAGTGATTTTTTTTCTACCAAGTGCCTCTAGATATGATATCTCTTTACCAGGTTGTAATTGATTTTTGAATTCATTAGGTACTGGCATTTCAAAAGTGTCATAGGTTTCCAAATCCATGAGTTGAACATTACTGCCCATCAGAGCAAGAACCTGTGCAGTTCTTTTGTCAATAATTGGGACATGAACTTTATGTTTAACAGGGTGAACAACACTACGTTTCTGTCCATCGAAGACACCTATTGCTTCAATTCTAGCTTTTGCTTCACCATGTTTCCCAGGTTTAGATGTAGAAATACTCATAATTTTACATGGCTCATCATCAATAATCATATAACGGTTTACTCGTAATGTTCTTACTTCTGCTAGTTGTTTCATATTTTATTCCTCAGGTACTTTGTATACAACGTCGTGCTCTCTAACCCTGTCTTTGACTTTGATGCCAACTGCATCACCGGCTTTAACAACCTGTACAGAGTTCCCGTCGATTTCCATACTATCAATTTTTTGTTTAAAATCGGTATGAGCACCTACGATGTGAATAGTATCACCTACTTTTAGTTCTCCATCTGTTATTTTTATTGCAGCTACACTAATATGTGTAAAGAAATGCTCGACTAAACCAATTTTTTCCTCTACCATATAATATGTCACCAACCATTAATATAACAAGTCATACTTAAAAGGACACCATTAATCACTTTCAACTATTTCATAGATAGCTTTTTTCCCATGCTTCATGCAGATGAAAGCGTCCCATTTGGAATCCCAGTTCATAGGATTTCCACATTCAGGACACGCAAGATGATCAATTACTTGCCGGTGCTGTTTTATCCGAGTTTTTAAAACCTCTGCTTTAAATTTTTTAGTTGGATTAAGGGAATCCATTACGTAAACGTTGCCACTAGGGGGTAAAAATGGTGTACTGTCTTGTATCATTCTTTTTTTCCTATATGCTTTCATTTGCTGCTTGTATTTTTCCATCATTGTTTGTCTTCGTCCCATGATATCACCTAGGAATTGTTTTGAACCTGAATAAGGCTTTTGTTTTATAACCTCTTTCCTCATACAGAAAACGCAAATGAAGTTGGATAAACTACCAGTTGATAAAGAAATAATTGAAATTCTAAAGGAACATGGAATATCAGAGTTTTATCCTCCTCAGGCAAAAGCTTTACCATATGCATTGGATGGAAAAAACTTGGTTCTTTCTATTCCCACTGCTAGTGGTAAGAGTCTTGTTGCATATATTGCTATAGTGCATAGGTTACTTAAACAGGGCGGTAAAGCTCTTTATGTTGTTCCTTTGAAGGCACTTGCACGTGAAAAATATGAGGAACTAAAGCTTTTTGAAAAACTTGGACTAAAGGTAGGTATTTCAACTGGTGATCTTGATGATTCTGATCCTCGGCTTATTCGTTTTGATATAATTGTTTGTACTTCTGAGAAGGCGGATTCTCTTTTGCGGCATAAGATTACTTGGGTTGATAAGGTTAGGGTTCTTGTTGTTGATGAGATTCATTTGATTCATGATCCAAGTCGTGGTCCTACTTTAGAGGTTATTATTTCTCGTTTTAAAGCTTTGAATCCTGAGACGCAGATTATCGCTCTTTCTGCTACGATTAAGAATGCTACTGAGCTTTCTATTTGGTTAGATGGTAAGCTTATTGAGTCTGATTGGAGACCTGTTCCCCTTAGAGAGGGTGTATGTCTTAAAGATGAGATAAAATTTGATGATGGTAAAACTGAGAAGGTTGATGGTTCTGAGAAGAAATCTCTTGAAAGACTTGTTGAGAATTCAATTGTGAATGGTGGTCAGGTTCTTGTTTTTGTTAATACTCGTAGGTCAACGGTTTCTCTTGCAAGTAAATTAGGAGTTTTACTGGAAAAAAATCTATCGGGGGAAGATAAGAAAGGTTTGAAAAAACTTCTTACTTCAACCAAGAGGGAGTTATCTGAGATAACATCTATTGATAGGAACTTGTTTTCCTGTATTGAACGGGGTGTCTCTTTTCATAATGCCGGTTTGTCTAGTATTCAACGTAGGACTGTTGAACAGGGTTTCAAGGATCGTGTGATTAAGTGTATTGTTGCTACTCCTACGCTCGCTGCTGGTGTGAATATTCCTGCCCAGCGTGTTATTATTCGTGATCTATGGCGTTATGATCCTAATTTTGGTATGCATCCTATTCCTATTTTTGAGTACAAGCAGCAGGCGGGTCGTGCTGGTCGTCCTCGTTATGATAAGTTTGGTGAAGCTATTACTATTGCTAAGAATGATGAGCAGAAGGAGAAAATTTTCAATGAATATGTTCTTGGGGATATGGAATCAATTTTTTCTAAGCTTGGTAGTCAATCTGCGCTTCGTACACATTTGTTAGCAGCTATTGCTACTAATTTTGTAGATGATATGGATGGGATTTATAGGTTTATTGATAGTACTTTTTATGCTTATCAATCTGATGTTTTTACTTTGAAAGACGAGATTGATATCGCTATTGATTTTTTGATTAGTAATGGTTTCATAGAACGGATCAATGATGATAGGTTTATGTCAACCTTGTTTGGTAATAGAACTTCATCGTTGTATATTGATCCGCTTTCTGCTTTACAGCTTAAAAAAGCTCTTGAGGAATCCTGTAAAAAAGAACCTTCGACTTTGTCTTTTATTCATGCAGTTTGTTCAACTCCTGATGTTACCTCTCTTTATCTTAGACGTAGTGATACTTGGATAGAGGATAAAGCAGAAAAAAAACGAGGAGAGTTTTTACTTGAACCACCAGTTTTATCCAGTGATGAATACGAATGGTTTTTAAGTGATTTGAAAACAGCTTCATTAATTGAGGATTGGGTTGAGGAATTACCTGAGGATAGAATTGTTACCAAATACAATGTTGGACCTGGTGATATACATGCACTTGTTGAAAAATCACAATGGCTTCTTCATGCTACAAGAGAGTTTGCCCGTATGTATAACTTTGATTACGTCTCAGATATAAGTGATCTATTAATCCGTGTTCAATATGGTTGTAAAAAGGAACTACTTAATCTTGTATCTCTAAAAGGAATTGGACGAGTTAGAGCAAGAGCTTTATTCAACGAAGGATTTAAAACAGTTGGTGATTTACGTGGCATACCCCTGGGGAGACTTGCTCAGGTTAAAACAATAGGGGAAGGAGTTGCTAAAAGCATTAAAAGCCAAATAGGAGAAAGCGTTAAAGGAGAAGAAAAGGAACTATCAGAATTTGTTAGGAAGAAATAGTAGAAGGATAAAATATGATCAAGATAGCTGGTGCAGAGGGAGACATACAGAACGTTGATAGTTTTTTAAAAAACATTGAGAGTTTTGAGAAAGATCATGATGTTGTGATTCAAGCTTTTAACGCGAATCTAATATTTGGAGAAAAACATCTTATCTCTGCAGTAGAACATGCTATTAGAGCAATTAAGAGAAAAACTAATACCACTAAGTCTCTAGGTATGGAAATTTTGTTATACGCATCTGGGGAACGACAGTTAAAACTCGCCATCCCAAAGATGGGAGTTAAAAAAGGTAAAAACAGTGTTGCTTTTACTTTAGTAAATAGAATCGGAGAAAATGACGTAAAGATATCTGACAATCTAATTACTGAGTTGTTGAAAGGTTTATCTCTTAAGAGAAATGATAAAGTCTTGGAAGGTAGTAGTAAGACTCTTAAAAAATTTGGAATAAGTGATGATGAAGTTGGGACTGTGACGAAAGATAAATATGGTAATATTATTTTGGAAAAAGTCGCAATGGTCGACATCATTAAATAAGCCCGCATGAGGTAGTTTGGATATCCTGAAGGCTTGCGGAGCCTTCTACTCGGGTTCGAATCCCGATGCGGGCGTAAAAAACACTCAATTTTTTTTGTTAAATATGTAAAATAGAATTGCAATTAATGCTATATGATATGCAAATCCTATCCCTAAATGGACAATGTCGAGTGTCCCATTTTGGAGTACAGAGTCAAGCGACATAATTGTCCAAAAGTTTGGAATTGGGCTAAATATGTATTTAAGATTACCAAGGTTGAGGAAAAAGGCAAATAATGGAAGTATAAATACTGTTCCAGAAATTTTGAAAATAGCGAAAGCTTGTACTTTATTTGATGCAAATGAACTTACCAATAACGCAAGAAATGGTGTAAAAAGCGCAAACAATATAGCAACTGGAATATACGCAGAGTATGAAAATTGTGTGCCATCTACAAGTCCTGAGAGCGGAGGAAATATTAGCAACACAATAAAGGCAAAAAGTGACATAAAAAACATACGATATACTAGATAGCTATTTCTTGATATAGGCATAACTCGTAGAACTGTTAGTAAATGCTCATCTCTTTCATCTAGTATTAAAAATCCAACAATGAAACTGAAAATCATTGGAATCGCTATCGAAAAAAACATAAAAAGTAATGGAAAATTTGCTGCAAGAGGAAACACATTTTCAATTCTTGGCGCGATCAAATGTACAATTATTCTTGAAAATACAATTAACATAACTGGATAAAGAAACAATAAAAAAACAAGGAGACGATCCCGTATAACGTTTCTTAAGTCATTAACTGCAAGTTTGAGGATATATACCATTTTTCTTATCCTCCTTTCAATACTATATGCTTATAAAATGCCTTTTTTGCTAGGAAATAAAGCAGTCCGATCCATAATACTTGATAACCAATTCCATATGCTATCTCCCACAACTCCAGGCTAGCGGCATTAAAAACACCGGTAAAGAGAGTAAATGATGCTTGTGTAGGCCATAAGTAGAATATCACGTTTTCATATAGTCCAGATAAATGTAGCATTGGAGGAAAAAGTAGTCCTAGAAATGCGATCAACATGGCAAGTAAGTATTCATTAATGCTGTTTACACGAGAGACTAGGATAAATCCCAGAAGAATAAGCATAACCGATGTAAGAATGATTCCTAATGCTAGAAATAATATGTTAAAATCAATACCGCTAAAAATATTCAACAGAGTCACGAATATTGCTGCGGATATAATTGATAGGATTGTAAGTGATAGTATCTTTGATAAAAGATAATCATCTACTTTCATAGGGGTTATTACTAAAGCTTGAAGTACGTTTTCTGATTTTTCAAACAACACCAATGCGCCTACAAACATTATGCCAATTATTGCCGGGTCAAAAAATAACAGCATTGTATGAAAAATTGGTCGGTTCATATCCTCTATAGCTTGAGTTGTAAGAAAATATAAAATTACACTTAGAATCGAAAGGTGAATAATCTTATATCTAGACAAAAGGACGAATTCCCATTTGAGCATATTTTTCAGATTACTCATTTCAACTGCCTACCTGTGGCTTTAATAAATATATCATCCAGAGTTGCTTCTGCTGTATGAATTGTCTGAACATTTCCACTTCTCAAAAGATTCAAAAAACTGCCGTTATCTGCAATATTCTTGAGATCAAACTCTTTACTTTTCAACTCATCATTTTTTAGATATTCCACTTTAACAACTTTTTTACCGTGTCTAATTTTTAGTTCTCTGGGGCTTTCAATTAAAACCAATTTTCCATCAACAATAAAACCTACTTGATCACAGAGCTCATCAGCATCATTCATGTTATGAGTTGTGAGAAAAATTGCTTTGCCTTCTTTCCTTTTTTGTTTAATTATGTTTTTAATTAATCGTGAGTTAATTGGGTCAAGACCTGTAGTAGGTTCATCGAGGAAAAGAACTTCAGGATTATTTAGTAAGGATCTTGCAAAGTTAAGTTTTGATTTCATTCCTTTTGAAAAGGTTCCAACTCGCTGGTTTGCATCTTCTTCAAGTTCTACCATTTTTAAAAGTTGCATAGGTGGAATTGTTCTTCGACGGTAAAATGATGCGAAAAGTTCAAGGTTTTCTAAGGCTGTAAGTTTTTGATAATGATTAGGAAGTTCAAAACCAACTCCAATTCTATTATAAAGATCTGTTTTCCAACTTTGAAGGTTTTTACCAATGATTTCCACATTTCCTCCATATCCTCTTAAAAGTCCGATTATTACTTTTTGTGTTGTGGTTTTACCTGCACCATTTGGACCAAGAAAACCAAATATTTCTCCTTTTTTAATCCCAAATGAAACACCATTTACTGCTTTTTTATTTGATTTTGGGTAAGTAAATTCTAGGTTTTGTACCTTTAACATTTCATATCACATCCTCAGAATGATAGGCGTTTTATCCAATCATTCCTGCTCCAAAAACAGTGCTATATATACTTAGCATACATAATTAAATTGTGCAATACATGTATGATAGTTTATATTTATCTTCCGTTATTTCTGTAGTAAAAACTCTGAAAAATGATCTTTTACTTGTTTAAAAGTTATTTTTATAACTTTCCCGCGAACTCATCGAGCTTCGATTCCCAGCCCTTCATAAGACCATTTCCGGTTTGAGAACCATCCCCGACCTGGAAATCCACACCCGCTATTTTCACCATGTTCTTCTTGCAGAGGAGCTTATCCATCTTGTAAAGCCAGTTCTTTTTCATTCCATGGGTGTTAATTATGCCATACTTTTTTTCTCCCATCCCCTCTAGCTTCTTCATGAACGTCCTCATGTTCTTTTGAATGTTGAATGCCTCCGTTGGAGCGGAGAAAACATAAAAATCTGCCTTAGGCATGGCAGCTGGATCTGCTTCATCAGTCTTGAAAATCTGCGTCTCAGCCCCTTTCTGCTTCAGCTTTTTCGCCAGATGATCAACAACCTTCTTACCATTACCATATCTTGACCAATAAACAATGACGTAATTCATAAGTTCACCAAAAGGAGATTTAGGTTCTCTTATAAAAATGTAATATAAATATTCTATATATTTAACACATATTTTATTATAGGCACAAACTAGTAAAAATAAATATCAAGGCTCGAATCCACAGATGCGGGGACGATATCTTTTTTTGCCCTTACTCTTTTTGTTTTATCATTTTATTAAAACATGGGAAGAAATTTTCTATAGACTCTAGCTTCCACATTAAAATACCAAAGTCATCCTCCCCGATACCATCTACATTGCTTTCTAAAATGTTTTCCATTTTACTTTACCAAGAAAATGTTTCTAGTTCATAGTATTTATAATTTTCCCTGTCAATTTCAAAAAAACATATTTTATGAAACATTTTTTAAAAAATAACTTTCTTAAGAGTAAATATGTTACAAAGATGCTTTAGAAAGGTTTAATAGCATGGGCATAATGAATAACTGTAGTAAGGTTTAAAGTCATTGGAGAGGAAATGAGGAAATGTTATAATTGTGGGCGGATCGTTACATTTAGCGACAGAGCATGCCCATACTGTGGAACAGATCTAAAAACCTTTGAATTCTGCCCAAAATGTAAATCCAAAATAGAGGGAAAACCTGATTTTTGTAGTAACTGCGGAGAAAAACTCTACACAGTTTGCAAAAACTGTAAAAAAAAGATATTAGGAAAACCAAAGTTTTGTCCAAATTGTGGAGCAATACTAGGCTGAAAACAAATAGAATAACTTCTCAACAAGACATTCATAGTTTTCTTTTAAGAAGGAAAACTAACCATATAGCAATAAATATCAATATTATTTCAAAACCAGGAATTTTGATTTTTGGAGGAGAAGATTTTTCTCCGATGTCCTGTCCATTATCTAAAAAATAGTTATCCTGAGAGATTATATTGTCATCGGAATCACTCAGATAAATCCCGTATCTAGTATTATTTTCAATTAAATTCCCTGTGATATTGTTTTTATTAGAACTATCCATAAGGATACCTTGAACATTATTAGATATAACGTTACTTTGAATAATATTCTGAAATGAGTACCCTATAGAAATGCCAATTCTATCATTATTTGTTATATTATTTTTTGATATAATGTTATTATTAGACCATCTTTTTAAAAAAATACCCCTAGAGTTACCAGTGATATTATTACCAGATATGATGTTGTTATCAGATGTTTCCCATAGGATTATGCCGGATGCAGCGTTGTACTCAATAGTGTTATTTGTAACACTGTTATTAGATGAATTATAAAGATGGATCCCCTCAGCATTATTATTAATCATATTTTTAGAAATCACGTTTTCATATGAGGAGCTCTGTAAATATATCCCATTAATGTTATCTTTGAGGATATTCCACTGTATAGTGTTTTTAGATAAAATGTTAGATCCACTGATAAATAGACCGATAACACCATTTTGAATTGTGAACCCACTTATGCTAACCTTAGAACTATTTATTATAACAGTATACAAGCCATCATTTCCATCGATAACTGTTGCATCCTTATTCTGGCCTACTATTTCTATAGATTTATTTATTACCAGATTCTCATAGTATATTCCATTGTAAACAAAGACTATGTCACCAGAATGAGCGAAATCTATAGCTTCTTGAATGCTGCTATAATTTCCATTTCCAGTTCCACCAACATAAAAGATGCTCTCATTTGTTTCTTCACATGATCCAATATTAACAAAAACACTTGTTATTAGAATGAAAATTAATGTTGATATGAGTGTTTTATGTTTCATAATGTTTCTATCCTAGTTTGACAAAATGAATTAATGAGCGTGACTTATATTTTTCTTATTTATGAAAAAAAGATGAAGGAGTATTGCAGGGTTCAACTTTTCTCCTGCAATAATCTGTTATGTTATTTTTTTAAGCTGCTACTGTTATTTCTTCTGTGTATTCATCGGTTAAACCATAATCATCTGTAGCAGTTAGCGTAACATTATAATCCCCTGCTGCAGCATATTCGTATGTTAGGCTTTGTTCTGTAGATGTGTTTCCATCACCAAAGTCCCATGACCAAGTTAATGTATCACCAGTATTTGGATCAGTGGAAGCATCTGTAAAGTTAACCGAGAGATTAGTTTTTACATAGGTAAAACTTGCTTCTGGTGCAACATTACCAACAATTATAGTTTGTGGAGCTGTAGTATAAGAATCCTCATCATCAGATACAGTTAATGTAACAATATACGACCCGTTCTCTGCATAAGTATGAATCGGGTCATCAAGAGTAGATGAGTTACCATCACCGAATTCCCAGGCATAAGTTATGTTATCATCATCTTCGTCAGCAGCTGTACTATTAAAACTCACAGTCATATTAACAACATCAAAGTTGAATGTAGCAGTTGGAGCATTGTTAGATATCGTAGTTTTCTTCTTTTTTTCTGTTTCGATACATCCGCTTAACATTCCCACTAGCAAAGCCATACTTACCAGTAAGACTAATATTTTCTTCAAATTTCTTTCCTCCCACAAATGTCTATATACCTCTATATACACTATATAGATGGTAAATTTGGGATTAATAATGCAGTATATATCTCTTTCGAATTTCTGAATAAAAATGGATTTAGAATGAATAATTTTATAATTACCCTTTCTATTACATTACCTGGGTGCATAGTTTCTCCCATTTTAGGAGGGCGGAGTTTTGACTAAACTAACCGCACATGACTTAGCTAAGAAACAAAAAGAAATATCTGTAGCAGAATTCTTCGAACGAAATAAACACATACTTGGGTTTGGGAACGCTACAAGAGCACTTGTTACAAGTATCAAAGAAGGAGTAGATAACAGCCTTGACTCATGCGAAGAAGTAAACATTCTACCAGAGATTTATGTTGAAATAAAAAACCATGAAGATGGGGAATGTAAAATCATAGTTGAGGATAACGGCCCAGGTATTGTAACAAAACAGATCCCTCATATTTTTGGAAGACTACTATATGGTTCCAGGTTTCATGCAATAAGACAAAGCAGGGGGCAACAAGGAATAGGAATCTCAGCAGTAATATTATATGGTCAACTGACAACTGGCAAACATGCAAAAATTATATCAAAAGTACAACAAGATCGACCAGCGGTGGTAATGGAACTAGCCATTGATACAAACAAGAACCGTGCTGAGGTTATAAACCGTGAAACAGTTCATTGGGATAAACCCTCAGGTACTAGGGTTGAAATAAGTATCATAGCGGATTACAAACGTGGTAAACGTTTCGTCTACGATTACCTACAAAGTACCTCCATTGTCAACCCTCATGCACAAATAACATACAAAGATGCAGAGGGTGAGGAGTACCTTTTTGAAAGAACCGCAGAGGCTACGCCTAAAAAATCCTGTGAAATAAAACCCCACCCATATGGTGTCGAACTTGGGACACTCATTAAAATGGCTAAAAATACTAAAGCACGGAAGCTTTCAACGTTTCTGAAAACAGAGTTCAGCAGCATGGGGGATAGAACTACTAATGCGGTTTGTGAAAAAGCAGATTTAGACAGAAATGCTAATCCAAAAGAGATGAAACGTGAAGAGTTCCTTGCGTTACATCGGGCGTTTAAAAAAGTAAAAATCATGGCCCCGTCAACTGATTGTCTATCACCTATTAGTGAAACCCTGATTAGACGTAGTTTAAAACATGAGACAAAAGAGATTTCACCTGAGTTCATAATCACCGCGTCAAGACCAGCTTCGGTATACTCAGGAAACCCATTTCAGACTGAAGTAGGTCTTGTTTATGGAGGTACGTTACCCAGGGATAAACCTGTGCAGCTTATGCGTTTTGCTAACCGTGTACCCTTACTGTACCAGCAGGGCGGCTGTGTAATTACTTCTGCTATTTCTTCCATTGATTGGAGACGATACGGGTTTGAACAACCATCAGGTAAAGGTATGCCCTCAGGTCCTGCGATTTTTTTAACTCATGTCTCCTCAACTCAGATTCCCTTTACATCTGAGAGTAAAGAAGCAATTGCTGATATCCCTGAGATTGAGAATGAAATTAAACTTGCTTTCCGTGAATGTGCTAGGAAGGTTCAACATCATATTCATAAAAAGGTTAGACGTAAAAAAACCCGTGAAAAATTTGATCTCATCACTAAGATTCTACCTGAGATCGCCAAGAAATCTGCAAATATGATTGATAAACCTATCCCATCATTGGATGCTGTTATCACGAAGATTATGGACATAGTATGGATTGAGGATTTAATAGAATACGAAAAGGTTTCAAGACAACCCGTTCAAACAACTATCATTCCAGATAAAGAAAGTGATAATACCCGTAGTGAAGGTACCATAACTAAGAGCAAGATTATGGTGGTGAACTATAAACATAACTCTCAAAAATTCAACCTTTATGCTCTGATACCTAAGGATGCCGTAGTTGGCTCTGTTGAGCCTAAACCCGCTAAAATCGCTAATAACTACATTAAATGGAATCTTGGTACGATTCCACCTGCAAACAAAGTCGATGTATCTTTTGAACTCGCAGGTCTTGAAAAAGGAGATTTTGATGAAAACGATCTATATGTTGAAAATATCAACCCAGCGTTTGTTATAGGAGCTGACAAATGGGAGGGTGACTAAAAATATGATTAATAAAGATTACAGCCATGTAATTAACAAGATCGATTCTCTCGCTGCTAAAATATATAATGATTTCCAAAAAACAGATGTACCATTTCTCCAGCTACCAACTCGTAGTAAATCCAATATAAAATTTGATGGAAAACTAAATGTTTGGAAATACGGTGAAAACACTATAGAAAGATCTGCGAAATCACTTGATGGAGCATATATGCTCCTGCGTACTATGTACCTGGCTGATTTCATAAAAGAAATGATAAAAGTAAACAAATCCTCAACACTTAGAGAGATGTATTATATCTCTGAAGGATGGGACCTCGCAAAGTTTCACTCTCAAAATGAATCAAACCTTCTAGCAGAGGACCTGGAGGTTATCACAAGCTGTATGAGAGAAGATTTCAAACTACGACCAGAGGAAGACGGCGCGAGAGTTATCGGTAACGTTACCATTGAAGAGATGACTAGGAATAACACTAAGAAAAAAATTCATTGCCAAGACGACGTAGGCGACGCTGGTTACTCCATACCATATAATGTCGAACCTGAGAAAATAACATTCAAAGGTACAGATGCAGATTTCATAGTAGCCATTGAGACGGGTGGTATGTTCGACCGACTTGCAGAGAACGGTTTTGACACATCTAACCGAGCAATTCTTGTTCACTTAAAAGGTCAACCAGCTAGGTCTACGAGAAGATTCATCAAGAGGCTTAGCGATGAAAACAACCTACCAGTCATTGTGTTTACTGATTGTGACCCTTGGAGTTACCGTATCTATGCCAGTGTAGCATATGGTGCTATTAAAACTGCTCACATCTCTGAGTATCTTGCCACACCAGCGGCTCAATATCTTGGTGTCACTCCTTCAGATATTGAAAACTATGAACTACCCACAGATGATCTCACAAAGGAAGATATCAACGCTCTTAAGAGCGAGCTCACTGATCCACGTTTCCAGGACTCATTTTGGAAAGGTGAAATTAAACTTCAGCTTAAACTCGGGAAGAAATCAGAGCAACAGGCACTTGCAAAATATGGTCTCGACTACGTTACTGATACTTATTTACCTGAGAAACTAGCGGAAATGGGAATAACCAGGAAATAAAAAGTTTTATTGTTTTCTAAAAACCCAAGTATTATACGTGTCTTGATCTGACAGAGTAAGTTTCTGATTATTATTACCGAACTGATATCTATACGTGTATGTTTTAGAAGGATTTTTTTGATGAACTATTAGATATCCATCATCTGTAACAGTATATGTTCCATCTAAACCATATGTTTTGAGTAAACAAGTTCCATTTGAGTAAAAAACGAATTGTTCAATTTCTGAATCCTCAGTAGTCCATTTTCCTACGAATTTTTCTGATTCTGTTTTCTCTTCATCTTCAAAACAACCATTAAAAATGATAATTAGGAAAAACATAATTGTAATAATTACGAGTAGTTTTTTCTTCATCTCTCCTCAGATATAAATTAACAATTAATTCTTTATAAAATCTATGTAGAGAAAAGTTATGGTAGAGAAGCCTGGAGAAAAGAAGGAATGGGATGGGATGCGCCCACAGAATCCTTATCCAGACTCCCCCATATATAAAACCGGTTTTTTGTATATAAAACTTTTTTCCATTACTAAAAGAAAACATAGTAAAAAACTATTTTTTGAGATAACTAATCAATTTCTGTAAAGATTTACCTCTATGCGAGAACCAGTTTTTTTCATCTACGCTCATCTGAGCAAATGTTTTACTAGAACCATCAGGTATGAAAATAGGATCATACCCAAAACCATCTTCTCCTAACTCGTTCTTAGATATTTTACCAAGGCATTCACCCACAAAGAGAACAGGTTTCCTACCGGGCACTGAGTAGGCATAAACCGACCGGAAACAAGCTTTTCTACCGTTTTCATCAATTCTCTCCATCAATCTCAAAATACCTTTACAACCGATTGTATGAAAAACATAAGAAGAAAACACACCAGGAAAACCCTCCATGGCATCTATGAAGAGACCTGCATCCTCCAGAATAAAAGGTTGATCAAACTTTTCCCGAATTTGTTCCACACCATAACGAGCGACATCCTCCAAAGCATCTGTTTGTATCTCAGGATAACCTAGATTTTTCTGAACTATTTCCAAGTCAACTTTTGAAAACTTGTTTTTTGCCTCTAAAACTTTACCCTTATTACTAGTAATAAAATACAAAGTTTTCATCTATACCGTCCTCTTTTAACAATATCCTGAATCTTTTTTATAACAAGGTTTGCATCATCTTTTAACGCGTTTTTATAACCTTCCAGTACATATTCAAAACAATTAGAATACTTCGAATGCGTTGACTCTATAGCCTCCATGAGAACATGTAAATCAACACCCTTTGCTTCAATTTCACCATTTTTTTCACCAAGTCCAAAATCAATAAAATGAACACGATCATCCAAGAGTATCATATTAGACGTTGTAATATCACCATGTATTATGTCATTGTTATGGAACTTTGCAATACTTTCACCGATTTTCCTACAAAGATCTTGACGTTCCTTTTCACTCAAATCATTCAGTATGTCCTTTACCCGTTTACCCTTTAGATATTCCATAGTGATGACCGCATCATCGAGATCTACATCATAGATTATTGGTACTGATACACCATATAGACGTGCCTCAGTAATAAGCTTAGATTCTTCTTTAGTACGCATAGATATCAAACGATTATCAATATGTTTTATCCGATAAGATTTAGGTATCCTCCTTTTTTCAATTACATCAAAACCCATGTAATCTGAGACATATATCTCTGCCTCAGCCCCCTTGTAAATTATTTTTTTATTACCCACGCCAAGTCACATCCACCATATCAGTTCTGAAACGCTGATCAATAAAGCTATTCTCAACTTTCATCCTAATGCCACTATTATACATTAGAACACCAAGCCATGCTATCATAGCACCATTATCAATGCATAAATCCTTACTTGGAACATAAAAAGATGCACCACGTTCATATGCCATTATTTTAACCATATCCTGCAAACGCTTATTACTAGCAACACCCCCGCCAAGCAATACCTCATCTTTCTCCATATGAGCCATAGCCCGCTCAGTAACCTCAGTAAGAGCAGCAAAAGTAGTTTCCTGAATAGAATAACAAATATCCTCCAACTTTTCATCATTCTTATAGTACTGCTCCGCCGCAGTGAGAAGCCCTGAAAAAGCAATATCCATACCTTTAATCGAGTAGGGGAGCTCCAAATAACCATCACCCTTTTTCGCTAGTTCCTCAATCTTTGGACCACAAGGAAAATCAAGACCCACTGTCCTACCAAACTTATCAAGACAGTTTCCAATGCCAATATCAAGTGTTTCACCAAAAACACGATAACGTCCCTCAGCAAACGCGATAACCTGAGTATTAGCACCAGAGGTATACAAAAGTACAGGATCCCTGCAGCCATCAAGTGTCCCACTACCAATCTCAAGATGAGCAACACAGTGATTCACACCCATAATAGGTTTATCAAGAGAAAGAGAAAGAGCACGCGCCGCTGTAGCAGCAGTCCTAAGACAAGGACCCAGACCAGGGCCCCTGGAAAAAGATACAAGATCAACATCAGCAAAATCAACCTGTGATTTTTCAACAGATTCCTTAATCACATCAGCAATAATACCAGCATGATGGTTCGCTGCTTCACGGGGATGAATACCACCTGTTTCAGGTCTATAACTCTTAATAACATTAGAAAGAACCTTGCATTTATGGTTAACCTCTTCTACAATACCAACACCAATCGAATGAGCTGTTCCCTCTATACCAAGACAAATCATAATTCAAAAGGGCCATAAACAAGTAGTATAAAATAAGTTTGGTTCAAAAAAAAGTTTTATTTATTTTTTAGCGTAACCAACTGGAATAACCGCCACAGGTTTCAATGATTTGGGAAGATCCAATACATCATTTAAAAAACCCATTTCCATAGGAGTATAAGTAAGTGTCGCCAGACCCTCATTCTCCGCAGCAAGAATGACATATGCTATAGAAATCCAAGTGGACTCCAGCCAGTACGGTTTATCAGTTTCACTGGCTATAACTAATAGGAGAGGTGCATCAACTAGAAAATCTTTCTTAAGAGAAACATCCTTGTTTTTCATCCATTGTTTAAACCAAGCTGGACTAGACTTGTAATATTTTTTATCAGCTTGTTCACAAAAATTTTTGATTTTTTCTTTTAAATTAGCATCATCAACTATAATATAAACAAAAGGTTTCTGATCAGCCCCGGAGGGTGATAGCTGCCCAGCTTTCAAAATTAATTGCAGTTTTTCCACGGGTACTTTTTTAGTTAAAAAACCTCTGGTGCTCCTCCGATTTTCCATCAACTTGTAAAGATCCATAGTTATCTTCAAAAAAACACTGTATTATTTTTTTATTCCAATCTCTGCATGAATCTGATCAATGTCCCATTTTTTAACAAGTTTACCAACTGGTTTATCCACGTAACTAATTTCTTTGGACCGAGTTTCGTTTTTAATGTAACTGCCCCATTTTTCTAGGGCTTTCTTTTTATCAGAACCGATTTTGATTTCTGTAATGATTTTATCTTCAACATCAAGATCTAGTTCTTTTCTCATTGACTGTATTCGCCTGACAATTTCTCTTGCGAAACCCTCTGCTTCTAGTTCAGATGTTAGATGAGTATCAAGCAGTAGAGTTACTTTATCTGTGGATGTACGAGCTATGTGTTCTTTTTCTGTTTCAACTATTTCAAAATCATCCTTGTTAAGTATGATTTTTTCGCCATCAACGTTGATTATAATTTTTTTGTTCTTATTGATCTCATTGTAAAGCTGGTTCTTATCCATTTCATCAATTTTACTTAGAACAAGTTTTGCTTTTTCTTTTAATCTTTTACCAAGATTAGAATGATTTGGTTTCAATGATTTTATCATAAATTTAGATGTATCTCTCTCAAAGGAAACATTTTTTACATTAATTTCTTCATTAAGCAGGTCTAGTAGGTTTTTTATTGAATCCTCAGTTTTTTTATCACATACAAGGGTCGCGCTACTAAGTGGGTATCTTACTTTAATTCCAATTTTTGATCTTAGAGATCTTCCTACTTCTACGAGTTCTCGTATTTGTTCCATTCCTTGTTCTAGTTCTTTGTTAATCTGGTTTTTATCTGCTTTAAGGTAATCACATAGGTGCACACTTTCAGACATTTTATCTGTTTTAAGATTTTGATATATTTCCTCAGTGATAAATGGTATGAATGGTGCTAGTAGTTTTGATAAACCTAAAAAAACATCGTACATCGTGGAGTACCCTGAGAGTTTATCATCTGTTTTTTCCTCCACCCATAACCGTTTCCTAGAGCGACGTAAGTACCAGTTGCTGAAATCCTCGATAACAAAATTTTCTATAAATCTTGCAGCTTTATGAACCTCAAAACTCTTAAAATATGATCTGGTCTCTTTTATGGTTTTATTGAATCTACTTAGAATCCATTTGTCTATTAGCTGCCTTTTTCCTATAGGGAGCATGTCTTTTTTTGGGTCGAATTTATCAAGAGCAGCATATGTTGTGAAAAAGTTATATGAATTCCAAAATGTTAAAATAAACTTACCCAACATGTCTTTTACTGCTTGTTCATAGAATCTTGTCGACGTCCAAGGTGCATTCGCGGATATAAGGTACCATCTGAGTGCATCAGCCCCCTCATTATCTAGGATTATATCTGGGTCGACATAGTTACGTTTGCTTTTACTCATTTTTTGATTATTTTCATCTAGTACAAGTCCTAGTGTGAGCACGTTTTTATATGAGCGTTCATCAAATAGGAAAGTTGATATTGCTAGGAGTGAATAAAACCAGCCACGTGTCTGATCAAGTGCCTCAGATATAAAATCAACTGGGAAGTTTTTCTTGAATTCTTCCTGGTTTTCAAATGGATAATGCCATTGAGCAAAAAATGCTGAGCCAGAGTCGTACCAGCAGTCAATTACTTCTTCCTCACGTTTCATAGGTGATTTACATTTAGGGCATTTTACAACTAACTCGTCTACTAGTGGTTTATGTAAATCATAATCATCTGGGAATGATTCACTTAGTTCTCTGAGTTCTTTAACACTTCCAATGCATATTTCATGTTTGCATTTTTTATCTGTACAAGTCCATATCGGAAGTGGTGTACCCCAGTATCGTTTACGGGATAGAGCCCAGTCTTTTACTTCACGTATGAAATCCCCGAAACGTCCTTGTTGAAGGTGCTCTGGGTACCAGTTGATATTGTTGTTATTCTTAACTAGGGAGTCTTGTACTTTTGTCATGGCAATAAACCAGGACTCCATAGCATAGTACAATAGTGGTGATTCACATCGCCAGCAAAATGGATACTCATGTTTGTATTGATGTACCCCCTCAATTAGCCCACGTTCCTCAAGGTTTTCAATTATACTCGGATCTGCATCTTTTACAAATTGTCCTTTCCAGAGTTCAACCTCAGGTGGAAAGGTTCCATCTAGTTTTACAAGTTGAACAACTGGTAGGTCACATTTCCTACCAATATCGTAGTCATCTTCACCAAAAGCTGGAGCAATATGAACAATTCCAGTTCCATCTTCCATTGTTACAAAATCAGCTAGAACAACATACCACGCTTTCTTATCAGGTTTAGCATAATCAAAAAGTGGTTCGTACTCAATCCCCTCTAATTCTTTACCTTTATAGCCATCAAGTAGCTCAAAGTTTTGACCTTTTAATAACACGTTTGCACGTTCTTCAGCTAGAATTAAAACTTGATTGTTATAGCGTATTTTAACATATAAATCCTTAGGATTTACAGCTAAAGCTACATTTGAAATAAGTGTCCATGGTGTGGTAGTCCATGCCAGGAAATAGGCATCCTCTTTTTTCAATTTGAATTTAACAAAAACTGATGGCTCCTCAACAGTTTTATAACCCTGCGATATCTCATGAGCTGAAAGCGCTGTGCCACAACGCGGGCAATATGGTACAACCTTATGACCCTTGTAAAGAAGCTTCTTTTCCCATGCCTGCTTAAGAGACCACCAAACAGATTCTATGTAATCATTTTTCAAAGTAATATATGGATCATCCATATCAAGCCAAAAAGCAATACGCTTAGTCATCTCAACCCATACATTTTCATATTTGAAAACACATTTCTTACATGCCTCATTGAAATCTTTTATACCGTATTCCTCAACGCCTTGTTTATCCTCAAGTCCTAGTTCCTTTTCAACCTCAATCTCAACTGGTAAACCATGCGTATCCCATCCTGCTTTACGGAGTATATAATGACCATTCATCGCCTGATATCTTAGAACTAAGTCTTTCATGACACGAGTGAGAACATGACCGGGATGGGGTAACCCATTAGCAGTAGGGGGACCTTCTAAAAAAATATAAGGCTTACATCCTTTTCTTTGATCTATCGATTTTTGAAATATACTGTTATCTTCCCAGAATTTCAGAATTTTTTTCTCAACTTGATTTGGATTGTATTTTTGCGGTGGTGATTTTATCATCGTTTTTTTCACCAGTTATAGATGAACACCCTAATGACAAAAGACCGTTAAAACGGTTTCCATCATAACAGAATCTAATAATTTTTAATGTCATTTGTTTTCATAAACTCTCTTAGAAGCGATGTCGCATAGCATCCCTTGCTAAGTTCAAATTTCAAAACTAACGCAGATCTATTACCAGTTAACTCATTATCAACTAGTTTAAAATCAAAGTTTTTTGCATGAGCAACTATAGGACGTCTGGAACCCTTACTAGAAATCCTTGGTATATCAGGTATTATAAAATCCCGAGGATCAATTTTTTCTTTATCAATAACCCTATGTTCTATTTCACCTATCTCACCATCAGAGAAAACCGTATCACTACCAAATAAAATACCACTAACCGCAGCTTTACCCCTTAAGATTTGTTTATTCACTTTTTTGACATTATTTCTCCTGATAGGGATTCCAGTTTCTTCAACAATGTTTTTTCTAATTGGGAGAACAACATCACCAACAACTGCCTCATTCAAAGGAAAACCCTGTTTTATACGTTCACTTAAAATCCTATTAAAAAGAAATGATTGATACGCATAAACAAACATTGTTAAAAGATTCCTAGGGAGTTCTTTTAGAGCGCCAATAAAATCTTCAGAGTCAGTAACCAACTTATTAAGAATAGCTTTTTCAAAACCTAGGTGAATAGGATAAGATTTCAAAGCCTTAGGAAAATCACGAGTTTCTTCCAACTCGCTACGAACACTGTAGCTTTCTTCATCTTCGCCTTTAACAGGATTTCCGATATAACTCATAACTGCTTTTTCAAACTCATCCTTCACAATAAATTTACCAACAACATGTGTGATAGGTCTAATAACTCCAAAACGTTGAATACCATAAAAATTCGGGAAACCACCTGCTTCAACAACATAGGAATAAATATCCTTTATCCTCTTAGGCTCTATCCCATTCTCAAGGTTTCTAACGACAATCTCAAATCTATTGCCAATAAGACCACCTATTTTAACAGAGCGATTAGAGTAGTAAATATTTTCAATATCAACATCTTTGATTTTCATCCTAGACAGATTTTCAATAGATATACCATCAAAGGACATTAATCGCGTAGTCTTCGCTCTTTTATCCTTAGTCCCCCCAAAACCAACTCTATTACGAGAAACATGTAAACGATTAGATAGCTCTCTGACAAGGAGGTTTGTCTCCCAGTTAGTTGATGTAACCTCTGCAATTGTAAATCTACCATCTTTAGTTTTTGATGGATAAGAAGAGATTTCTTTTACAGTAAAATCCTTGGGTATTGTACGAAGTTTTCCACCTATCCCCCCAAAAGGTGTAAAAAAAACTTCTACTCCTACACTTTTTTCAGATTCTAAGACTTTCATCTACTTTTTGCCTTTAGATTTTCCTTCAAAATTTTTACTAAAACTTTTTACTTCATCTTCTAGTTGTTTAACAGCTTGTTTAAGTATCTCCTCAGGTTTACCTTTTTTCACCCTGATATATAAACGTCTTCTATCTGCTTCTGGATGATCAGACATATATGACGCGTAATCCACGTCCTCATGTTGAAGTAAAACCTCTGTGATAGGGTTCAATATAGTCTCATTTTCCCCAATAACTTCTAACTCAAGTTCTTTAGCTGATTTTTTGATTTTTTTAAGCTCCATAAGTTATCACACCTTCCTCCATATCAGATAATTTCTCTTAAAGTTTATTTAAATCATATGTTCCATAATCAATTGCGGTTCTTCTTCTTTCTTTGTTACCACAATTATTACATTCAAGCATGTCTCCTTTGCTATATAGTGGATGTCTACATTTCCTACAAAGTGCTTTTATCACACCAAGGTCTTTATCTTTTGTCGCTAACTGTATACTTGGTTTCACCTGGGTAACTTTTGCTCTTATAATATCACTCGCAGAGTATTCAGTGGAGGGATCTTTTACATAGCCGTTTGATATCTCAGATACACGTAAAGTACCATTTGTATCACCAGATATAGCTCTTTTTTTACCTATAACATGTATAACATCAGCTATAACCATATTTGATCTTACTGAGCCGACTTGTGCGAGAACTATATCGCCTTTTTTTAATAAAACTGGGACACTTGTAAGAGGTTCCACCACGGCTTTTCTATGTTTTTCATCTACTACATATTTACCAACTATCGCTGCTCTGATTATTCCGTCTTCTTCAAATGTTCCATCACCAGGTAACAATTCCTCCGAAGTAGATACTTGTTCCCCAGGTAATACTATTTTATCTTCAGTCATTATTTACACCTTAAATCTATTTATTGATAACTTTAGGCAATCCTGTACCCATTTTAAAGGTTATGGTATCATGTTCTATGTTAAAGAGTAATATAAAAATTTAATTGAAGATAAGAAATTTTGCACAATAATTTATGTAAAATATTTTGCTGGTCGAGAAGATGCTGTTTCTGGTTGGTTGGACAAACACTTTAAAAATGGAAAACTTCCAATAGAATCATCTAACAGGGACTACCATCCTCTATCCAATTTATTAGTTTCTTTCTACATTTAATACAAAGATGCCATTCATACGGTTTACCTTTACCCGGTTCAGAATAATCACAACGCACTAATGTATCAAACATATCCTTGTATACATTTTGACATTTAGAACATTCTATTTCCATTATCTTCAACCTCACAATTCTGTAATCTGTTGAATTTATTCAATCTTCACAAGTTCTTTCCCATGAAGCTGTTTCAACCTATTTTTTATAATGCGTATCGATACATATTCTGGAGCAATGGAAAACGTCATTGCTGGTGAGAGATACGTATTTTTTATCGCACCTATGCAGGTTGGAAACTGTTGATCCAATTTTTCTTGCCATTCTAAGTGATCTTCTATTTTATAAAACGTGCTTAATACCACTAAGTTGTATCCGCCTCTGCCAAGGACTGCTTTGATTATCCAGGTTACATGTGGATCGGTTTTTAACGACTTCAATATTTTATCCTGCTGTTTTTTAATTTGAAACAGGGATTTCACTAAAATGTACTCAGGTGGGACAATCAATCTAGGAAACCGACAGACAGGTCTGCTTATGATTCCTCCTTTTAGGAGGGTGTCTATTCGTCGTTCAATTGTCTTTCTGTGAATATTAAGTTTTTTTGCTAAAAAATTCTCGTTCGTCCGTATACCTACGCCTTGTAATATCTTTTTTAATATTTCAAAAGACAACTCGTCTAATTCAAAGCCTCGTATCGATTTTTGCCGTCCTTCCTTAATATTTTGTTCAATTACTTTGACTGAGATTGAGGGGTTGTATTTTTCAAAACATCCAGTTCCTAAGTGAAGTACTTGTGAGGAATATCCTTCTTCCCTATAGGGGATAATCTCTTCTTTTATTATCTTTTCATGCCATTGCTGGTGAGTACAGACATTTTTATGAAAAGATATCATCATGGTGTTATGTTCTTCTTCCTTGAAGAAAAATGCAGCAAAGATAGGGTCATTATATTCGATAAAATGTTTTGTTTTTTCATCTCTCAAAAAATTGTCCCTTGAAATAATCATGAGTGGTAATTCTTTGAATAACCATGGAAACGGATATTGTGGTTTGTTTATTATTTTATGTTCAAGTAGTTGATTTATTCTGTCTTTAATGGTATTCCGATGTTTACTAAGGTTTTTTGAGAGTTCACTGATATTGATTTCTACTCCTTCTCCCGAGACAAGGTATTTCAGTAATTTTAGGTTTAATTCATTATTTAGCAAATCAGTCATAAAACATGGTATACAATGTTGATTTTTATACTTTTTTCCCATTATTAATATCATTTTTAACAATGTGTTATAGATAGATTGTCATCGGTAATAGCCAATATACAGTAGATTAATAACAATCATTATCCAAAGTAAGCATCGATCATTAGCATCTTTAGCATAATCCTCGTCTTTTTATGTATATATAGTTTATTAAGAAGTTCGAAATATATATAGTATTAAAGATGACATAAATTATGGAAAAAATATCATTATTGTTCAAAAGGAGAACAAAAAAATGAGCTCTGAACAGGAGGTTAAAGAATAATACCAAATGGGACTGATGAAAGAGAAAAAAGGAGTGAAAAATGAAGATAAGTGCAAGAGAAATATTGAAAGAAAATGAAATAAAGAATAAAATCAAAGAATGTTTTAAAAAATGTGCCGCGGGTAGACAACAACTAAGGGTTTGCATTTCAAATTCGATGGATATAGGGTTATCAAAAGAAGAAGTTCTAGCAATCATCAACGAAATGGGCACTGATGTTGGTCAGGACGAGGCATCTATGTGTTCTATAGTGGCTATAGGTCAAGCGATGCGATATGAAGAAAAACATGCAAATAGAAAAACAGTTACATCATCAAATAATGGAAAAAAATCTGCAAAAATTAAGATTCAAAAATGTATTCGAAAGTGTGGTTCAGCTAAAGGGCTATTGAAAAAATGTATTACAGATGCAGTGGATGCTGGATTATCCAAAGAAGAAATTTTAGCTTTTACAGATGAAATAGTCGGTGGAGTAGGCAAGGACGATGTATCTCTGTGTGGTATAATAGCTGCAGATCAAGTGTTAAGATACGAAGAAAACGTAAGGGCCAAGCCAATTGATATTATTAAAGAGCGAGAAATGGAATAGGGAGCTGGTTGAATCCCTTCTGCCCTGATTGTGGAGCAAGGATGCGGCATCTGATAAATCCAATGGGATACCGGTGTCCTAAGTGTGGTAAAATAATCAAAGATAAATAATGATTTATGAAAATTGAAGGAAAACGAGCACAACTTGTTCAAAGGGGATTTCCTCAGATATGTCTTCCAATTAATTAGACAAGATTATTGGTGAAAGACCTTATGAATAAAAAAGACATAAGAAACAGGCTCAGAGAATGCTTTAAAAAGTGTGCTTCAGGAAGAACACAACTTAGAAATTGTGTCATCGATATTATGGACGCAGGATTAACCAAGCAAGATGTGCTAGATGTTGCCGACGAGATGGCCACAGGAGAGTGGAAGGACGAAGCGTATCTTTGTGCTGTAACCGCAATTGGTCAAGCGCTTCGATACGAAGAAAAACACAAAAGAACCAGACCAGTTTTGATGGAGGAAGAGACAAAAGAGCTAATAAAGGACAAATTGAAACAATGCTTTAAAAAATGTGGTCTCGCTAGGAGACAACTCAGAAAACGCGTGGTAAATGCACTGAATGCTGGAATGACAAGGGAAGAAATCTTAGCTATCACAGATGACATAGTTGGTGGTTTTGGAAAAGACGAAGTCTCAGTGTGCGCTATTATTGCAGTAGAGCAAGTTTTAATACATAACGAGACTGAAAAGTTGAAAAAAATTGTCAAAATGTATGCGCCGTATATGGAATTTCCTGATGAATAACTCGTATGGCAATTTTTTAAAAAGATAAACACGATATAAAACTATGACTTTATTGGAGAAAGAATAAACATGAAACAGACAGCATCGTTGAGACCAACATTGCAGAAGAAAGATAGATATGATGTAATGTATAAGAATTTTAAATGGAATGTTCCAGAGTATTATAATTTTGGTTTTGATGTGGTAGATCAATGGGCTGAAGACAGAACCAAACTTGCTTTGATTTCAATTGATAGAAGTGGTAAAAGAGACCGTTATCATACATTCTATGATCTTAAGGTTCAATCAAATCAGTTTGTCAATGTTCTTAGAAAAATAGGTGTAAAGAAAGGTGATAGAGTTCTAGTAATTCTACAAAGCGTTCCAGAATGGTATGTGGCTCTTATTGGTATGTTTAAACTTGGTGTTGTTCCCATGCCCGGTACTGTTCTTTTAACTTCTAAAGATGTTAAGTATAGGGTTAATCGTGCCGAGGCATGTATGGTTATTACTGATATGGATCATGTCGATAATGTTGAAGTAGTCGAAAATAAATGTCCCACATTAAAACATTTTATGCTTGTTGATGGTAAAAGAAAAGGATGGATGAATTTCAATGAGGAAATGAACAAAGTATCTCGTGATCTTTCTCAAAAAGAGATCGGTAGAACATCTTCAGATGATCCTATGCTTATTTATTTCACTTCAGGTACTACTGGTCATCCTAAGATGGTTCTTCATACCCATAGTTATCCTCTTGGTCACGAGGTTACTGCACGTTTTGCTCAGGCGCTTACAAAATGTGATCTTCATTGGGCCATATCTGAAACGGGATGGGCAAAAGCAGCGTGGGGTAAATTATTTGGTCAGATGATTGTAGGTGCTGCTGTTATCCAGTGGGAGACACCTGGTCGTTTTGATGCCAATGGGTTGTTACAAGCTATGGAAAAATACGGTGTTACCACGTTTTGTGCTCCTCCTACTGTGTATCGTATGCTTATTCAGCTTGATCTTTCAAAATATAACCTTAAACTTCGTCATTGTATGAGTGCAGGTGAACCTCTGAATCCTGAGGTTATTAAGGTTTGGAAGGAAACGTTTGGTTTGGAGATTTATGATTTCTATGGTCAGACTGAAACAGTATGTGTTCTATCTAACTTCCAATTTATGCCTATCAGGTTTGGCTCTGTTGGCAAGCCAACTCCGGGTCATGACGTGCGAATTGTTGATGATAATGGAAAAGAGCTTAAATATAATGAAGAGGGCAACATTGCACTTTATCTCAGTGATGAGCATCCGCCAGGTCTTTTCAAGGAATATTGGAAAGATGAAGAGATCATGAAAAAGTCATTCCGTGGTGACTATTATTATACTGGCGATCGGGGCTATAAGGATGAAGATGGGTATTTCTGGTTTGTTGGAAGAGATGATGATGTTATAAAATCATCAGGTTATCGTATTGGACCATTTGAAGTCGAATCTGCTCTGATGGAACATGATGCAGTGGCTGAATGCGCAGTCGTCGGTTCTCCAGATCCTACAGGTGTGAGAGGAATTGTAGTAAAGGCATTTGTAGTACTTGCAAAAGGATATAGCCCCTCAGAGGTGCTTACGAAAGAGTTGCAAGAACATGTAAAGAACGTTACAGCTCCTTACAAGTACCCGCGTATTATTGAATATACGAAAGAGCTTCCGAAGACAATCTCTGGGAAGATACTCCGACGTGAACTTAGAAGAAAGTAAGGTATAGCTGTAACAGTCAATGAAATTTAGATTTTTTAGTAAAACTATCATTTATTTTGTTATTTTTTAGCGTTTTTAGTATTTTTATATTGGTTTTTAGCCCATTTATACCAAAAATTTACCAATATAATACCATTGTATATTGGATAATTACCAATAATTATAAATATGGAGAGCACTATATAGTATACTATGAAAACTGCATACATTGAAAAGAGAGACAATGAATTTTATTGGCATATGAAAGGTGAAGTGCTCAGCGGCTCAATTATGGTTTTGGCTATTCCGACTGCTTTGTATTTTGTGGGAAGATATGATTAAAACTCAGAAAAAAGAGGAATGCAAATGATTGAGCTTTTTGGTGTAGAAATATTAGGCATTCAAATATTTTTAGTAATGATAATCTTAGCTTTTTTCTGTGAACTTCTCGATTCGAGTTTGGGCATGGGATATGGGACAACATTGACACCTGTATTGATGCTATTTGGTTTTGCTCCACTTGCTATAATACCATGTGTATTATTATCTGAGTTAATAACTGGTATAACCGCAGGGCTTGCTCATCATAAAGCAGGTAATGTCAATTTCAATCGAGGATCAATACATCTTAAAATTGCTCTAGTTCTTGCGGTATGTAGTATTATCGGGGCGACTATTGCAGTATTTGTAGCAATCAATATTCCTAAATTGTGGTTGAAGACATACATTGGTGTGCTTGTTTTAGGAATGGGAATAATTATACTTCTGACACTGAATAAAGATTACAAATTCTCGTGGAAAAAGATTATTGGGCTTGGCTCAATTGCTTCATTTAATAAAGGGATGAGTGGTGGTGGATATGGCCCTGTTGTCACTGGGGGTCAGATTCTCTCTGGAGTGAATGGTAACAATGCTGTTGGAATTACTTCCCTAGCGGAGGGACTTACTTGTGTTGTTGGTGTAGTTGTCTTTGTAGCTTCCCCCGAGATCATTAATTGGAGTCTTGCCCCATCATTAATCATTGGAGCATTATTTTCTGTACCGTTTTCTGCATTTATCGTCAAAAAACTTCCAACGAGAACGTTGAAGATTGCTATAGGTGCATTAACATTCACACTTGGGTTAGTAACATTAATCAAAGTTTTTTGTTTCTAAAACTAGTTAAATAAAAGATAAACGGAATTATTGGATATATAACAAAAAATATTGTTAAAAGAACAAATTATTTATAAAGACTATTGTTTTTGAAATTGGTTTTACTATGAAAGTCGAATTGGAAGATGTAAAATGTATAACAGATACAGCATTGACAATTAGAGGATCAAGAAGAAGAATAACAGTGCCTTCTGAAGTAGTGGAAGTTCTCAAACTTAGAAATGGTGACAAGCTACGATGGATCATTTTTAACAATGGAAACATACAACTTCATAAGGTAAAAAAATAAACTTCTTTACATAATAATATTTTTATCTCTGCTAACTGAAATATTTCAAAAAGGGCATCCTATATTTTAATTTAACTTTTTGTAGGTTTTACAACAGCAGTACGTTCATCGTCTTTTATCTCCATTTCCCATGCAAGGGTATCACCGATTTAATTCTGTAGAAGCACATTAGTATTAGATTTTAATCCAAAATAGTCATTTCAAAGTCTACCTTCGGAACTACTGTCGATGTAAAAAGAGTTATAAATACCATACCTATTTCGATTTTCCTACCAACAGAATGAATAGGTATAAAAATGTCACGAAAACCAGGGAGCATGTACAGATATGTCAGAGGAAAGCCCTCCACTAGAAGAAAATATATGGGAGGTATACCGGCCTCACGTATTACACAATTTGTACTTGGCAATAAAACAGGAGAATTTCCAATAAAACTTTCGCTCGTTGCAAATGAAAAATGCCAGGTAAGACATAATGCATTAGAATCAGCGCGTATAACAGTCAATCGAGCCATGGAGAAAAACGTAGGAGTAGCCAACTATCGAGTACATATACGAGTGTACCCTCATATTATCCTAAGAGAAAATAAACAAGCAACGGGTGCAGGTGCAGACCGTGTTTCCCAAGGTATGAGATCAGCATATGGTAAAAACGTTGGAACCGCTGCACAAGTAAAACCAAACCAGGAAATTATAACTATTGAAACCTTTGAAAATAATATTGAACATGCCAAAAGTGCTCTAAGAAAAGCGGGTATGAAAATACCAACACCATGCAAGGTTAACGTTAACACTGCAGCTTAAATCAAAAAAAGAATTTTTTTAAATGTATTTTATCAAGAATGGAAAAATTATAGCTAGAAGGATTAGTAAAGATATTACCACTGAAACTCTTTTTACAATTTTATCCTTCTTCTCATCAGATATACCTTTTTTAATACGTTTTACAAGCGAACCCATAGCATCATTGAATAAGAAACCTCCATCAAGTGGGATCATAGGTAGAACATTGAATAACCCTACTGCAAGGTTAAGCCAGAAAATCCAGTACAATGCTGTTACAAAACCCCAGAAAACACTGGGTGGCAGCACACTTAAAGGACCTGTTAATACATATGAGTCTGTGAATGGTGGAGCAATCGGGTTATAACCTTGGAAATAACCAATTAATGGTAGAACATAGAAAAATAGTATTCCATATGGAAACTCTGTGAAAAGAGGATTCTTAAGAATCTCCAAGTTTTCTTCAATAGCAATTAATGAGTAAACCCCCGTATAGCCCTTATTTTTATTAGGCTCAACAGGGAAATAATCATACCTATTGGCCAACTCAATATTTTTAGTGTAAGATTTATGATTATACACATAAGAAATAGGGATAGTACTATTAGCTTTAGTTCCATTCATCGCTTCCATGTATCTGAATGATTTTTCTTCAAAACTCTTAAAAGAAGTTAAATCAGTCCCATTGACAGATGTAATTATAGCCCCTGTTTTTATCCCAATATCATCAGCTGGTGAGCCCTCATAAACCTCCAACACGCCGATACCCTCTGCAGCTGGTTGAACCGCAGACATAAATACAAAAGAAAAAATAAACAGGCTAATTAGGACGACGACGAAATTAGACAGTGGTCCTGCTGCATATACACGCATGCGTTTCGCTGTTGGTGCTTTTTTAAGCTGTTTTTCATCTGGTTCACAAAACGCCCCTATCGGTACCACGAGATACAAAATACCTAATGATTTAACTTTTAATTTAGCTGCAAAAGTTAGTACACCGTGAGAGAATTCATGTACAATAATAGCTACTGCTAAAGCAAGAATAATATAGCCAATATGTTCAAGCGGCAATATAGGGTTTATACCGGGTAGAACAAGTGCTATCTCAGGGCCAGGTATTGCTTCTTTTTGTTCAGGTGTAAAACCTAAGACAGCCCACACTTGAAAAATAAGAATTATGACCATAAAGAGCATCATTAAGAAACAAAAAACTATTCCAAAGCTTCCAAATGCTTTCCAGAAGCGTCTCTTACTAGCAATTTTTTTAAGGAATTTTTTTCCTTTCTTAGTTCGAAGTAGTAATGCTGGGCCGTATAATGAGATTTTGAATTTTTCTAGTATACCTTTTTTATGTAGAATTATTACTAATATAAAATAGGCGAAAAGTATTGTAAAAAAAGTTAGTAGCCCCTCGATAGTCGACATAATGCAGTGGGTGCAATGTCTAAATGTTTATTAAAGTAACTGGAAAAATTAGGGTTGTAAAAAATAAATTTTGTTTTTCTTTTCATTCAATGTTTCTATTAGATTCTGACACCATTTTAATTTCTTGAGTTTCAAATTTCTATTCTTGTTCTCTGAGAAAGAGTATCTTCCTATACTCCCATCGAAATCAAAACCTATTAGAGATATTTTTTCTGCTTGGAAGTGATCTGAGAGAAAAACTGCTCTATCGCCATCTGTGAATCCACCGAAATTATATAAGTTGATAAAAGGCTCTGGGTTTACTTGAGTTGTTCCAATAACATTTCCCTTGAAACTGGGCATAAATTGTTTTATCTTTTTGATATTATCTCCATGAGCATGAGTTATAACTATACTCCCTAACTTATTGGCTTTGAGTTGATCTGGTACTCTGCCATCTAAGTCTGTGATGATTATATCTGGGAGTATATTTTTATCCAGAAGTGCAGTTGTTGCACCATCTGCTGCTATTTTTAACCTGTTTTCGAATTTTTTTTTGAATGAAGATATTGATTTTGTTAATGAAGGGCCCGCACCAAAAATAAAAACTTCCTTATGGGCAATTAAATCTTCTAATTTTTTTATGGGATATAGATCATTTTTTTGTTTCAAAAGATTGTTTAAAACATCTGCTGCTTTTATATCCTCCTCAACTTGTAAGCGGAGATCTGTAACAATTTTTTTGTAAAAGGGCTCCCATTCTCTGTAAAACATATTTTACCTAGTTTTCATCAATGAGTTTTTTGGTTTCCTTCTCTAACTCTATTTCCTCAGCTTCCAACATATGCATATCTCTAATGTAATGATATGTGATACCTCCTACAAGAGCTATCATAATACCAGTGATGGTATAGAATATAAAACTAACTGTGAAGAATGGTGCTACATCAAAACTTCTAGGCCAATTGAGGAGAGCATCAAACAATGCACTGAAAACCGCTGAGGATACAAAACCAAATGCAAACAAACTAAACGGAGCTACCCAATAATTCCAAGGGGTCTTTTTTTCTCTAACATAAATATCTACTACTCGTCCAAATACAGCTATCAACCCAGCTATAACTATACCCCATATCATATTCTTTAAGAAGAATAATATCCGAAGAACCTCCGAATCAGATATGAAAACATATTTGTTAAGACTATCAAATGCTATAAAGGCACTAATTACAATGATCGCTAACGCTAATATGTACGTGTAGAGAGAAAGTTTACCAGTTAGAAAACCTGATTTTATTTCGTCCCATATCGCTGCGATGTTTCTCTCCCAGTGAAAAACTCTAATTAAAAGGTATCCGCCCAAGGTTAGCAGTATAGCACCGAATCCACTCGCAGCCATGCCAAGTAAAACAAAAAAAGCCCATACAATAAGAACCAGTGCAATGGGTAGAATGAATTGTTTCTGTACTTTTTCATCATCGAGGAGTTTCACAAATCTATAATATGTATCCTCTAATTCTTTACTTTGTTTAACTGAGACTCTGTTTACTGAGGTTATTTTAATCCTAGATTGAATAATTGGAAGTATATATTCATCCTCTGCTCCATCAGTTATAAGAACAACGTTATCTGCACCTGTTTTTTCAACTACTTCTTCTAGTTGTTTTGCCACTATTTCATCTGATTTAAGACCAACTTTAATATCACCACAGATAGTAGCAATTTCAACATCTTTTTTTTCGCTGACTAGTGATTTGTATGTTGAAATAGCTGAAAAAATCGCATTAAGATCTGAATCTTCAGGATCAACCTGCCCAAGCTTATTTGCTGCATCAATATTAGCTTTTATTCCAACTATGGGACTTTTTACTTTGGCTTTCCTCCCAAAATCATTATCACGATCCACGTTGAGAACAAGGATTTTCATAATCTCTCTATAAAGGCATCAATCATTGCTCATATAATAATGTTACTATTAAAATCAATTTAGTTCTTTTATAAGAAAAATGATTTTTCATAAAAATATTTCTTGAGGATATTCACTAGAAAACATTATATATTATAAAATTAAATAATAATATAACCACGATTCAAGGTAAGAGATTGAAATGTTATCCAAAAAAATAGTAATAATTATCATATTTGTTCTATTTTTACAAGTTATAATTTCAACCTCTATAACCGGTAATACATTTAAAACAACACAATATGAAAATAATGAAATTGCTCTACTTTATAACAAGAATGCATGTGCAATAGATTGTAATATACGCTCTATAGCAGAGTATGAACCTGCTGGAGAGGTGATAATAACTTGGCCAAAATGGTGGTCAAGTACTGATGGATACAACCAAGAGGATTACTACATAAATTTGACAAAATCTTTAGAAGATGTAATTAATGTAAACATTTTAGTAAATAACAACTTGATAAAAAATAGGGTCATATCTAAACTAGAAGAAAATGGCATTCCTATTACCAATATAACATTTACAAAAATATTTACAGAGACTATATGGGTTAGAGATTATGGTCCTTTTTTTATTGAAAAAAATAACAATCTAGAGATTGTGGATTTTGGTTATTTTCCTGGAGCTGGAACTATAAAAGTATTTTTTTCTGATTTATTTCCAACAAGATATGGAATAAAGAACAACATACGTATTACTTTCCTCACAAATATTCTTCTTACAATCCAAGGTGGAAATTACTTGACTGATGGAAATGGAACAGGATTTATCTGCATAGGCGGAATTAGACGTGATAATCCCTTTCTCCCAGAAAACAGGGCAATTGACATTTTGAAAAGATTTCTAGGGCTCAAAGATTTAATTATTCTAGAAGGGCAAAAAGGAGATTTTACAGGTCATATAGATATGTTTGCGAAAATAATAAACGAGAGCACAATTATAGTAGGACAATATACTAATAGCAGTGATGTAAACTATCAAATTTTAGAAAATAACACTCAAAAATTAGCAGATTGTGCTTACAATGTTATTAGAATACCAATGTTACGTAAATCTTCAAATAATAAAATTTTAACGTATACCAATTCATTGATAGTCAATAGTAATATCAAAAAAATCGTTCTTGTCCCACAATATAATATACCTGAGGACTCAGATGCTATTTCTATATATCAAATGGCTATGCCTGATTATGAAATAAGAGGGGTCAATTCTGATACAATAATAGAATCTTATGGAGCTATACACTGTACAACTATAACATTACCAGAAATATAGGAAAAATTGTTGTAAAATCTGTATATTTTATTAACTTAATATTAAATGTTTAAAAATATTTATATAGGGGGCTACACAATATTAATTAAAGGAAGTTAACATGATTACGAAAAAGATTCTGGCCTTATCAGTAATATCCATAATTATTATAACCACTTTTTCAACAGTTTCATTTGCTTATTCTTCAGAGTATGGGACACTTGATTTGAAAAACTCAAACGATGATGAAAGTCATGTTATAGAAGGAGTACCATATTCACCACAAAAAAGAGGTATATATTGCGAATATGCATCGGTTGAGATGGTACTACAATACTACGACATCAATACATCTGAAATAGAGATAATATACAATGTTGGAGGGGGATGCTCAATTGGATATAAACCTAGCCTCATGAGTAAAATTCTTCGACCAATAATAAGACCACCATATAAATTTAGATTCTGGACTGATGAAGTTTGTGGGGGAACATTTGATTACAAATTCATGGCAAACCTCTACGGCCTATCATTTGATTATATATATCCAAAATCAATAGTAAACCATGAAAAACAATGGAATGAATACTGGGAGAATCTAAAGAATTATATTAGAAACGATATCCCTGTAATAACGGGTATAGATCCCTTAGTTTGGCCTCCATACATGGAAATTCAAAATATCACTTTTATAATACCTGCTCTATTTGCTGGTTCACATGTTATTGTTGTAGTTGGTTATAACGAAAGCAATCAAACAGTATGCGTTAATGACCCCGCAGGCATTTATTATAGTTGCCCGGAAAAAGGATATTATCTATGGGTTAATTTATCTGATTTTAAAAGAGCAGTTCAAAGAATTAACTATGAACTTAACTATTACAAGTATACTATGTTAATTTTCAAAGAAATTTCTGATCCTTTACCTAAAGAAATAGCAGCAGATCTTGCTCATCAGAGAAACATTCAAAAAATGAAAGGGATAAAATCCGCATATGACGAAGATTTCATGAATAAAAATTTTTACGAATTTGGAATAAATGCTCTAAAAGCACTGAGAGAAGACTTCAAATCAAAATTTTTAGTGAGAATTCCTGCTTTCAAAATAATAGCTAAACTATATCCCTTGTCATATCCATTTGTTGATGTACTCAGAATGATGGAAAGAAACTTTGCATTTGAGTCGGTGACTAAGCAAGACGTATCAGAATATCTTATGGAAAATAAGGAGTTATGTGAGTATTACGAAAAAGATGCAATACTGCTTAAAACAGAGTCAAAATACTGGAAAAACCTCTCAATACTCATGGAGAATTTGGAAGTAATCATATTAAATAAAACCCTTGTAAAAGCTATATTATTATCTAAACCTATTCTAAACGAAATAGTTAAAACATTGGATAGTATCATAGCTATAGAAAATATGATTATTTATGAATAACTTTTTTCCAAAATCTACAGGCATTTATTATTATATCAACATAAAATATAAATATTATATAAAATAATAAAGTGATAGACATGACTAAAAACAAAATACTAGTAATTTTGCTCATAGTAATAGTTAATATATCTACGTTTGTCTCTGTTTCATCTGCTGATATAGAGAAAACATATATCAAAGCGATGAATGATGATGATAATTATGTAATTGAAGGTGTACCTTATGCCCAAAAAAACAAGAGGCTTTCTTGCGACTATGCACCAATTGAAATGGTATTTAGATACTATGGTGTTAATATAACACAATATGAAATCGTTTATTTCTCCGGTGGAGGTTATTCACAGGGATATGGAATACCTTTGAAAAGAGTTTTTGAGATGCCACCTAGAAAACTACCTTTTAGATTCGCCTGTTTAGGTGATTTATTAGTTGGAGGAGCTGATGATTATAAATTTTTAGCAAATCTCCATGGATTATCATTCGAAATGATATTCCCAGACTATGTTATCAGCCATGGAAAAATTTGGAACGAATATTGGGAGAAAGTTAAAAATAATGTCAAAAACGATATTCCTATTATAACAGCATTAGATCCCCTTGCATGGCCACCTTACAGAAATTGGACGAATATGGCAGGGTGTTGCCCACCTCTCTTAGGTCGTTCTTGTTGTATAACCGTTGTAGTAGGATACAATGAAAGCAACGGGACAGTCTGTGTTAATGAACAGTATATTGGACATGAAAAAGGACATTATCTATGGGTTAATCTTGAAGATTTTAGGACAGCGGTAAAAAGAGCATATTTTTATATAAGAGAAGCTAGGTATAGCATGTATATAATAAAAAAAGTCTCCGATCCCCTGCCAAGAGAAATGATTTATGATCTGGTCCATGAGAGAAACATTCAAAAAATGAAAGGAATAAAATCCGCATATGATAGTCGATACATACAGGATAACTTCAAAGAATTCGGAATAAACGCATTAAAAGCTCTAAGAGAGGACCTAAGTTCAAAATTCATAAGATGGGTACCTGCATAT
This sequence comes from uncultured Thermoplasmatales archaeon, assembly GCA_964527715.1. Classification (GTDB taxonomy): domain Archaea; phylum Thermoplasmatota; class E2; order DHVEG-1; family DHVEG-1; genus CAZGOD01. Next base: position 73,233 of record CAZGOD010000004.1, read on the forward strand.
AATATGATAAATAAAGTAATTCAAAAAATAGATCCCTCTCATCCATATCCTTTTACTAGTATGATAAACTATTTTGGAGACGAGGCAAGTAGTAAAAACATGACATCTAAACTTCTAATAGAAAACATGAATGTATCTTCATATCATGAAAAAGATGCATTATTGCTTGAAATAGAGGCAAAACATTGGGAGAAATTAACAATTTTAACCGAGGAATTAAAAGAAGCTGTGATAAATAATACGTTGATAAAATCTATACATTTATCAAAGCCTATAATAAACAACATGGTCAATACAGTAGATGATATAATCAGCGTAGAAAAAATGATAATTACTTAAGAGACTGGGATTGTTCAATTAATCTAAAACAATAGGGATCAGCATGTGATTTACCTGTGACAGATGTTGAAACTGAAAGACAACCGCCTTTACACGTCTTACCATATTTACATCCAACGCAATCCCCGTTTAAATCCTCCTTTTTGAATTTTCTATTATAAGAAGCAAAAGAAGGATTATCCCAGATTTGTAAAATACTTGAATCTCGGATATTTCCCTCGATAAACTCATCAGATAAAGATAAACATCCTTTAACGCCGCCATTACTTTGGATTCCAATTGTATAGAGACCAGCAGGACAACCCTTCCATGGAGCAACATTTATATTAGGTAAAACCTTAGAATGATATCCAAAACAATGAGCACCCATTATGGAAAGCTCATTAAAGTTATATTTTTCTCGGCTACTTGCAACGAATAAACCAGCAGAATAAAATTCTTCTTTCGAAAGCATCTGTTCTTTCGGAAAACGACCAACTATAGATGCTATCTGTATCTGCCAGGCTATATTCTTGTTGGCCAAAAACTCCCGTATTAGAGGCAAATCCTTAAAATTAATTTTACTAAGAGTTGTAATAGCAGTTGTGTTTATATTTGCATCTCGTAACATAGAAATAGTTTTTTTAGCCTTTTCAAAAGATCCTTTCACCTGTCTTATATAATCATGGGTATCCGCAGATCCTCCATCAAGACTAATAGCAATAGTATGAGGGCCAAGTTCTTTAAGTTTCGAAATTGTATCTTCATTTATAAGAAGACCATTTGATATAATCGTAAGTTTCATCCCACGAGATATAATTTCTTTAGAGATATCAAACCAATCACGACGTAGGAAAGGTTCTCCACCAAGTAATGTAACAAATTTACACCCCATATCAGCAAGTTCGTTAACTACCTGCATCCATTCTTCAGTGGATAATTCCTTGGTTCTTTGATCACCTGCAGAGGAACCGCAATGAATACAACGCATGTTACATCTAAGAGTAAGTTCAAACAATGCAGAATATGGAGCATATTTTTTTCTAATCATATTTTTCTCTCCAAGTTTTATCTAAAAAATAGTAAAAAGAAATACATCATAAAATCTTCGGTAATTTTAATGATGTATCCCTTCTAAGATTTCTCTATAGGCCAAAGATGAGTCTTAGAATTCTAAAGATTCTGAAGTCTTCTATGCTTATACCACCATAACGAACTCCGAAAACACGGATAGTTGTAGCGGCAAATGCAAAAGCCATTACTGGTACAACAGCTAGAAGTATCTGATTTCTTCTTCGTCTCAACGTACTTTTGATTTCATCCTTGGTTACGCCTAGGGTTTGGCCTAAATCATACAATTTGTCCACACGCGTCATTTTTATCACCATTTACGTTAGAATATTATGTATGTAAGACCATATAAATAGTTTATGTTATTATACTAACAAAAATTTAATGAAATGTTAAACATGAGTGATATTGTGATTTTATCTTAAAAAACATCTTTAAAAACACGAATGTTAAATAAAAGTCATTTTAGTTATCACTAAACGCAAAAAAATTGATTAATCAAAATACTATTTTGAAAAACATGACAAAAATTCTTTACATGGGTACAATAGAAGGAAACTATATAAAAGAATTCGATGCCACTATCACAAAAAACAAAAAAGATTACATATGCCTAGATCAAACAGCATTCTATCCACTTGGAGGTGGGCAACCCTCAGACACCGGTGTAATCAAATGGGGTGATAAAACATCAAAAGTGATAGAAGTTATAAAAAAAGGAGACACACTCAAACACATCATAGAGAGAGAAAAACCACCTACTGGTACAAAAATCCATGGAATAATAGACTGGGACAAACGCTATGAACATATGAAAATGCACACCGCACAACACATAATATCAGGCATAATTTTTGATGAATATAACGCTAGAACAGTTGGCAATCAGATACACGCAGATTACTCAAGAGTAGATTTCCACCCTGTACATTTCTCAGAACAAGATCTAGAAAACATACGGAACAAGTTCAATGAAATGGTAAAACAAAACATACCTGTTAAAATATATGAAGAAGAAAGAGAAAGCCTAGAAAAAAGAGTTGATACACAGAGAGCACATCTTGACTTGTTGCCAAAATTTATCACTAAACTGAGAATAGTTGAGATAAAAGGATTTGATATATGTCCCTGTGCTGGTACACACGTGAAAAACACGAGTGAGATACCTATGATTGGTAAGATACAAAGAGAGACTAAAGGGAAAGATAAAGATCGTATAATTTACTCGTTCTCAAAATAAATCTCCACAGTTTTAATCTTATCTACGCCTTTAAGTGATTTAAGCATTCCACAAATAGTGTTTTTAATTATATCATCTGGAAATTCACTTAATGGAACTTCTTTCCCATTAACTTTTAAACAAGTTTTTTCCATATTTTTCCTCCTCAGAATTTCTTTTTTTATAATTTTAATTAACTCTTCAAAATCCCCTTGATATGTTAATAGCGTGTTTTCACGTTCCTCTATATCTCCTATTTTAATTTTTGGAATAGATTTATGTTTTGCTCCTTCGACAAGTATTACGTCATATTTTCCCAGGGATTTCATTTGTTCTATTATACTGTTCGTTTCTCCTTTTTGTTTTAATAAAAAATCTGTTTCACTAGCTGATGACATTACAACAAGTTTTGATCCTGCTTTGGCATGTTCATATGTATCTTTACTGGGGATATCTATATTGATTTTTTTATCAGAAATTTTTATGCTCGCTATTCTTAATCCATAGCTGGTAAGTTGTCTGATTATCTCTGTGATGAGTGTTGTTTTTCCAGTGTTTGATTTTCCATAAAATCCGAGTATATATGGTCTCATTATGTTTATTGTAAAGTTTTTTGTTTGTTAAATGTTTTTTTGTTAAATCATAAATTCAAAATAAGTTCTCTAGCTTACTTATTTGAAGGATTAGATGAAGAATAAACCATATGTAGCGCTTTTCATATCTGTTGCATCGGTTTCATCAGCGGCCGTATTAATTGTATCTTGTGAAACTGAATCCTCACTTTCGATAGCATTGTATCGTTTGTTGTTTACTACTTTACTTATTCTACCTTTTGTTCTTCTGCATAAAAAAACTAGAGAAGAAATAGTGGGTCTATCTAGATCAACTATGTTGATAATGGTTATTATTGGGTTGGTTCTTGCTGCACATTTTGCTTTATGGATTACATCTTTAAAGTTGACTTCTGTTGCTAGTTCTGTTATTCTTGTCACTGCACATCCGCTTTTAGTGGGACCTGTATCACATTTTTTCTTAAAAGAAAGACTTTCTATGTTGAATAGTATTGGGATTGTTTTATCGGTTTTTGGTGTCATATTACTTGTATATGGTAACTATGGTTTTTCTTCTCAGACAGTGGATACTTTAGAGGGGAATCTGCTTGCAATTTTAGGTGGCGTAGCAGCGGGCCTGTATATCCTAGGTGGGAGGAAGGTTCGTAAGACTGTTTCTGTTGGTTCTTATGCACTTGTTGTGTATGCTGTTGGTACGTTAGCGCTCTTTTTTATATGCCTTTTATTTAACGCACCAGTATATAGTCTTAGCTTGAAGGATTACACGATAATCTTTTTAATGGCTGTATTAGCAGGTATACTTGGTCATACACTGTATAACTGGTCTCTTGAATATATACGTGCATCTCTCGCCTCAGTTGTTCTCCTTGGAGAACCAATTGGTTCATCGTTATTAGCATATGCATTGCCTTGGATTAATCAGGTTCCTTCAAAATACACAGTTTTAGGTGGAGGTTTTATACTCTTAGGGATTTATTTAACTGCGAGAAATCTTGAGAAAACTGATTTTCCATGATAGTTATGAGAAAAATTGGGTTATTTGTATTCTATTAATATAACTTGATGTGGGAAAATGCTATTTTTACCGTAACCTTTTTTCAATTATAGAGCATTTAGTGTAATAGATTATGAAAGACATTGAGGAGCTCATCGGTAGTACAAAAAAATACAAGAATGCGATGGTACAACAAAAGTTAAAAAGTAAAAAGAACACCGTCGCATACATAATGCTCGATGAGAAACCAAGAGTGCTGAAATGGTTTGTACCCGGATTAAAAAGACAAATGAAAATAGAATACAACATTCTTCAAAAAGGCTCATCAAAGCTTGGCATTCCACCTGTGTATAAGATGGATGAAAAAAATAACGTACTACTCATGGGATACATTATAGGGGAAAATCTATGTGACATTGTTAACGATGAAAAAACAACGAAAAGTGAAAAAGAAAGACTCATGGTTTTACTAGCTGAATGGTTCGCAGATTTCCATAAATATTTCAAAACAGCAGCTGAATTTAGAATTCGTGGGGACTCGACTCTAAGGAATTTTGTTTTATCTGATCGTATATGGGGTGTTGATTTCGAAGAATCAAGAACAGGGAAACCAATCGAAGATATTGCAAGTATGTGCTCTTCAATTCTGAGTACTGATCCAATGTTCACTTCTGAAAAATTCCAATTATGTCAAAAATTCATTGAATCATATTCCCAGTCAGTACCATGGAATTTAACGAACATCGATAACGAGATAGCTTATGCATTACTTGAAAGAATACAATGGCGACCTGAACAAGAAGAAACTCTTAGGAAATATTCAACAAAGATAAGAGAGAGTGGTTTGAAATAAAGATTATTTGTCATAATTTTTAAATAGAGCTGACCGTATCAGGGCACCGATATTCATGGGGAAGGAAAAACTAATACCAATTCTTGCACTGGTTGTAATTTTAGTTGGAGGTTTTTCAGCTATTTATGTCCATGCAACACAAGTAAATAAAGATACTATAACAATTAACGAAGAGGAATATACTATTGATCAAATATTTTATATGAGTGATTCTAGAACAATTAATACAAGCGATGGTGAAAAATCTGGTATAGCACTGGATGACCTAATGTTCAAAGTAGGAGTTGGTTGCCCAGGTTGCCATGAATATACTATCAAAGCGAAGGATGGGTATCAAAAAACTGTTACATGGGATTTTATAAAGAATGGTATTCTAACTGAAGATGGGCGAACGTTTTTTTCTGAAGGACCTAGGGCTTATTGGGTTCGTGATGTAGTTGAAATTGAGGTGAAATAAGATATGAATAAAATGAAGTTTTTAGCAGGGTTGTTAGTTTTTGGTTCAATTTGGGGTTTCTCAGAGTGTATAATTGGATCTCATCTGGAAAATGTTGGTCTTCCATCTGGGGCGATTATGACTGGTGTTTTCGCTATGATGTTGATGGTCACAAGTAGACTATTCTATCGTCAACCTGGTATGCAACTAGGTATGGGGATTATTGCTGGAGGGCTTAGACTCTTTAACCCATTCGTAGGTTGTCATATTTGTTCAGCACTTGCTATTATGGCTGAAGGTGCATTATTTGAGATTATTTGGTATAAGTTATCTTTTGATTTAAAAGAGTTGAAAACTCGGGGTTTGCAGGCTAGCATGGGCATAATCACTGCTTATTGTATGTATGTTGGAGGTTACATTGTTACACAAGTTTTAACACCTCTTTTATCTGGGCCCGGATTCTATATCGAAAATTTGATTGTTTTTATGCCAAGGATACTTGCAAGTGGTCTTTTAACTGCTGTTATAGGTGGAATAGTTTTACCAGCTACTTTATTAGTTAGAAAAGTTGACATAACTGTGAAAAATCGTCAGTATTATCCAGTAACAGTTGGCGTTTCTATTTTATGCTGGTTTTTAGTAATCTTAAATTGGTTTACAGCAGGTGTATGAATAATATGGCAGTGGATGAGCCAAAAATAGTGAAAATCCTGAAATTTCATCCTGAAAAATGTGATGGTTGCAAAGCATGTGAAAAAGCTTGTTCACAGGTGCATTTTAAAACAGATGAGGGCGGTGATAAATCAGCAATTAGAATCCTCAAAGAGGGAAATAAATATAAGATGCATGTATGTGACCAAAGAGGTTTATGCATTGATATGTGTCCTGTTGGGGCCCTATCTCGTAAAAAAAATGGTATCGTCTGGCTTGATAAGAAAAAATGTATTGGTTGTCAAGCCTGTGTAGGTTTTTGCCCAATTGGTGCTATGAGAAAATCAGATACACGTATACAACCCTTCAAATGTATATCTTGTGGAGCTTGTGTTCGTGTATGCCCTAACGGAGCACTTGAGTTAGTAGAAGTAAAAATTGATGACATAAAAGAAGTAGTTTATCATAAACAGGGGACAGAATGAAATGCTCGAAGGGCAGATACCAACCGAGGAATATGAAACAGGCAATACCAAGCATAAATGGGATCTTAAGAAAATAAAATCTGCTCATAGAGTCATCACTGATTACAATTATAAAAAAGGAAAAGTTGAGAGAGGTTATGCAAATCGTACACTCTACATTAACTTGAGCACGGGTGAAATTAAAGAAAAGAAAGTAACAGATAATATGAAAGAGAAGTTCACCGGTGGTCGTGGTTTTGGTTTAAAAATCATGTGGGACTCTATAAAATCTTCCACACGCTGGAATAGCGAAGAAAACGATCTTTTGATAACAACTGGTCCACTCTGCGGTATTACTCAGTATCCTGGATCGGGCAAATCACTTTGTCTATCTGTTTCACCTGCGACCGATATAATCTGTGATTGTAACGTTGGAGGGTTTTTTGGCCCATATCTTAAGTTCGCTGGTTTTGACGCTGTCGAAGTTCAGGGAAAAGCAAAACACGACGTTGTAATTTTTATCGACGGTGAAAAAGGAAAAATAACAATTGAAACAGCACCTCTTGAGGAGACTAACTCCCATTTGCTTAATGAGCAACTTACTTATATGTACGCATCTGAAGATAATGATAAATCTCGTCAAAAGATTTCTGTTGTATCTGCTGGTAAGGGAGCTGAGAATAGTTACTGGGGGTGCCTTAACTTCAGTTTTTATGATATCCGCCGTAAGGTTCCTCGTATGAAACAAGCAGGTCGTGGTGGACTTGGAACTGTTCTTCGCAATAAAAATATAAAAGCTATTGTTGCAAAAGTTGATCATTTTGATGGTGTTTCTAACAACCCAGCTGATCCTGTTAAACTTGCAGTGGTAGGGGTGAAACTTCATCGTGAGATACGTGATCTCGATCGTTATCAGTGCAATATGCGAGCTGTTGGTACCAGTCATCTTGTTGAAATAATGGATGAATATGACCTTTTACCATGTGAGAATTATCGTTTCGGTAGTTTCCCGAAGGCTTCTAAGATTTATTCACCCAGATTCTATAAACTTTTTACTAAGGTTATACCTGATGGCTGTTGGCATGGTTGTACCATGGCTTGTGCAAAGACTGTTGATGGATTTGAGGTTATAACGGGGCCGTACAAGGGTCAAAAAGTAACAGTCGATGGACCTGAATATGAGACAATTGCTGCTGGTGCAAACATGGGTATATGGGATCCAAAATGGATTCTTGAGTTCAACTTTTACTGTGATACTTATGGTATTGATACTATTTCTACGGGTACTGCCATGGCTTTCTACATGGAGATGTATGAATATGGTATACTAAACAAAAAACGCTGTAACGGTCTTGAGCTTAACTTTGGAAACTATGAAGCCGTATTGGAGTTTATGCACCGAATGGCAAAAGGGGATAAAGGTGAATTCATACAGGTTGCAAGTAAAGGAATACGTAGAGTAAAAGACTGGTTGATTAAGAAAGGATGGGGAGACTCTCAGCTCATTGAAGATTGTGGGATGGAAAGCAAAGGGCTTGAGTACTCTGAGTATGTTACAAAGGAATCTCTCGCAATGCAAGGCGGATATGGTTTAACATTGAAAGGACCACAGCATGACGAGGCATGGCTTATTTTTATGGACATGGTAAATAATGCTATACCTACTTTTGGGGATAAAGCGGAGGCTTTACATTATTTCCCAATGTGGCGTACATGGTTTGGTCTTAATGGACTCTGTAAATTACCATGGAATGATATTGAACCAGCAAACAATGCTGAGACTGATGAACCAGCGAAGGTCCCTGAGCATGTACAGAACTATGTTGATATTCAAAACGCTGTTACTGGTTGGAATATAAAAAAAGATGAGTTAATCCTACAGAGTGAACGATGTTACAACTGGCAGCGCGCTATGAACGTATGGATGAGCAGGGGACATAGAAAGGATGACTGGATTCCATACAGATCTATGGGCCCGGTAACCGAAATGGAATATCTCTCCAGGAAAGAAAGATACGACAAACAAATAGTAGAGAAGCTAGGATTATCTGAAAAGGAAATAGAAAAAATGAGTACAGAGGAAAAAGTGAAACGATTATATGATTACCGACAGGATCAGTATCAGAAATTAGCTGACGCGGTGTATTACCGTCGTGGTTGGACTCCTAATGGCGTACCTACTCCTCAGAAGATGAAAAAACTTGGTTTCGATGATCCTAAGATGCTTAAGATGCTTCAGGAGAAAATCGATGAAGACGAGGAAAAAGGTTTGAATGTTTGGGGTGGTAAATATGGTAAAGGTGAAAAACCACCGAGTATACTCCCTAAGTATTGGGAAAAATGGTAAGAAGATATGAAAGAAGAGAAATTTGATAAAATAAAGAAGAAATTGAAGGATTCAAGCGTTGGTATAGCTGGTGTTGGTGGTCTTGGTTCTAATGCTGCTATCGCTCTTGCTCGAGCGGGAATAGGGACTCTTGTTTTAGTTGACTTTGATAAAGTAGAGAAACGTAATCTTGATAGGCAGTATTATTTTTTAGACCAAGTCGGTAGATTAAAGGTCGAAGCTCTTAGGGAAAACATTGGAAAGGTTAACCCAGATGTTGAAATCAAATTTTTTAATCAAAAGTTGGAAAAAGGCACTATGGAGAAACCTTTCAAGGACGTAGATGTTGTTATTGAAGCGCTTGATAGTGCTGAGATGAAAACATTGTTTATTGAGGAGATAATGCTAAAGCTGCCAGGTAAACCCATTGTTGCAGCCTCTGGTGTCGCAGGTTACGGGCATTCAGACAGAATTAAAACAAAACGTTTAGGTAATTTATACCTATGCTATGACGAACAGGCCCGATCGAGTGACGAGGATATACTAATGGCCCCACGCGTCGCTCTCATGGCAAACTGGGAGGCAAACTTAGCTGTTGAAATAATCCTAGGTGAGGACAAGTGAGCACCGAAGTAAATGGCAACAAGGTTGAATGGGTTAAAAATGAAACAGTACAGCAGCTTCTTAAAAGAATGAAATATACTTTTCCACTTGTTGTTGTAAAAATAAATGATCAGGTTGTTCCTCGTAAAGATTTCTCTCAGACTATAATTCCGGATAATTCAAAAATCGCTGTTATCCATATGATAAGTGGTGGATAAAAAAAACAAAAAAAAGAGGGAAAATTAGGATTAAAGATTTTATGATGTTTCTGTTTTAAGCGTATAGTGTACAGTTCCACTATATAGACCTGGTAACTGGGCCGCTGGTATGTCACATGTAAATTCTACATCATTTGTTGTTAAACTATTTCCACTAGTTTCTCCAGCATGCCACTCTGCATAAATAAATACTGGGGCAGTTCCAGTAAGATTATCAGCGGGATCTAAATCTCCACCTCGGATGTATATCGTCTGATTGGATATGTTAGCAGTTGGATGTGATTGATGCATTAAAGTATCTACATCAACTGATAATGAATAGTTACCATTTGATCTTGTGGTAACTGTAACGTTGCTATCTGCTGTTGCATTCTGAGCAGGATAACCAGAAATAGATGTAACTCCTGCGCTTATTATCTCTGTATAAGAATAAACTCCAAACTCGTCCTCTTCCCAGGCTGTTTTTGGGCCTGAAGCGTTTTCTCCACTATCAGATGCTGCTATTCTAAAGTTCCAGGACCATAAGTCATCAGTTGCATTAGTATTGTTATCCCATCCACCAGCGTCACCTGGGGCATATCTAAATTGATAGTTTGGTATAAACGAGAAAGTTAGATTATGACATTCAGTGTAACCTGGACCAAAGGCGTCAGATGAATTTGCTTCAGTCATAGACCCTTGGGTTACCTCGCCACTATGTGGCCATAGCAGGTTATATTGAGCGGTTCCTGAAGTGTTTTCATATTGTAGATGCATGTTGATGTTTCCACCTGCCGTGTTGTTATAATTATAAGCAGCATCGTTACCAATGTCTGCCCAGGCGGTTATATTAATGTATTGTATATCGTCCCATCCTTGATCGCTACTAATATTAACTATAAATCTGTATTCTGCATTATTATCTACATCTATTTGGGCATTTCTTTTTGATACCCATGTTCCTGAGTTATTGTATTGGAAATCATACCAGTTGATTCTAGGTTCTGTTGTGAAAACTGTTATAGTTAAAGTTGTACTTGAATCTGAATCTGTTGTTATATCTATGGCATTTGCTTTTTCTATTAAAGGTATCATTAGGAGAGAACCACTAACAAAAGCAGATATTAACATTAAAATCAATATTAGGCTTGAATAGCTTTTTCTTTTTTTTATCGTTTTTTGCTTTCCTTTCATCTTTCCTACCACCTCTTATAGTTAACATGACAATTTTAGTCATGCTAAGATATTCCATGTATAGTGTTCTCAAATGACAATATATAAAGCTTTGGCGGTAGAACAACAAACTTGAAAAAACACCAAAATGAAAAACTAGCAAAAAATCTTAGAAAAACAAAGATAAAATGAATTTTCATAAAATTAGAGAAAAGATGACTCTATAACAGTAAGAACGGAGAAACCAAAAGCAAAAACAAAATATGTAACATACATTAAAGTCCACGAAGAAGTATTCTCCAGAAACTTACATTTAGTTTTGTCTCTAACCATCAAATGAAATATCAAATAACCAGGTATTGCTAATAATGTTAAAAGCCAGAGATTTGTACTTAATATTCCACTATCGATTAACATTGGGATAAAAGCAAAAGGAAAAAACATGAATGGCAAAGCCATAAAAGCTGCTTTCTTAGTTCCATAAGTATTAATCAAAGTGTGTGTCCCTGTTTTTTTATCAGCCTTGCTATCAGTTATATCCTTAGTGATAGACCCTCCCATCAAGAAAAACATAGCTATCAAACCTACAGTCAAAGGTAATGGTTGCATCGCATTCCCAAAAAGACTCCATGATGCCAATATTCCAAGTAACCCTCTTGGAACACCAACCCATAGCTGATTCAAAAACAAATGATCTTTTATTCTTGGTGGAAGTGAATAAGTAACTGTAAATGTTATTATTAGGAGAACAAACATGCTAAACATGAAATTAATGTAAACAGATAGAGAAAACGCAGCTAGGTACATAATTACAGCAATTAATTTAGCTTCATCTTTAGTAACAATTCCTCTTATAATAGGTCGATATGGTTTTGAAATTCTATCTGTTTTGAGATCTGTAATCTGATTTAATGCATTTGAAGCACCATTTAGTATAGCAAGGGCTAAGCTAGCTGGTAATATCGTTGTCCAAAATATCATGAAAAGATCATCTTTTATTCCATTGTGATAAAAACTTGCAATCATTATACAACTGGACACAATGATTGGCGCAAGCAAAGTGAAAGGACGAACTAAATCTAAATATCCTCTGATCTTTGTATTAAATCTTATACTAGCCATAGTTTTGTTCTCCCGCAATATCGTTTTTGTGTCTTTTTAAATATAAAGGTTGTTTGACAGTTATTACCAGAACAAGTAAAACCTGAGGATAGGTTTTATAAAGACAAAATATTCATAAGATTAAAAACTGGTTGAATTAAATGAGATTCAGAGGATTTATCGCCATAGATATAGATGTTCTACCTAAACTCGTTGAACTTGAAAACGAAATAAAAAAAACAGGAGCAAATGTTAAATTAGTTGAACCTAAGAATGTCCATATCACACTAAAATTCCTAGGTGACACCGAGGAAGCACAGATAGATGAAATAGAAGAAATAATGAAAAAATCAGTAGAAGAAACAAATCCCTTCATCATCAAATTTAGAAATGTCGGTGTTTTCCCAAACAAGGGATATATGAAAGTTATATGGATTGGAGTTGAAAACGGAGAACAGATAGGAATAATAGCAGATAAAATTGATAACCAGGTTTCAAAACTAGGTTTTAAAAGAGAAAAAAGAAAGTTTTCATCACATCTAACAATCGCTCGTGTAAAATCTGCTAGAAATAAGGAGAAAATTTTACAAATAATCGAAAAATATAGAAATTTCGAGTTCGCAGATATGAACGTTGAGTCTATTAAACTTAAAAAAAGTGAACTAACTCCTGAGGGACCTATTTATACAGCCCTTAGAGAAGTAAAACTATAGATGGAGAAGTAGAAATGATGTGGATGATTATTCTAGGGATTATTAATCTCCTATTACTTGTCTTAGGTCTGATGTTTTTCTTTCCAAAAGAGTTTTATAAAACAAAGATAAAAACAATCTTCCTCAACATTAAAGGTCATCTACCATACATCTTGATCATTTTCGGAGTTGTAGCCTTTCATCTATTTGAGGTGAACGTTATAGATGCAACTGTTACCGAATGGGTTGGATACGATTATGCTAATACAATAAAAACAATGGAAGGAGACATTGTCTATTGGTTTTCACAGAACTGGACACAAGCCCTTGTGTATTTCTTTGTAGTAATGTACATTGGTGTCTACCCTTTTACTCTATGGTTCGCTCCACTGTACTTCATCCTAATGGATGAAAAGAAATCAATGAAAAGCCTAGCATATGGGCTGCTTATTATTTACATAATTGCTCTCCCATTTTACCTGTTTGTGCCTATAACCAATGTTTATACTCATTATCCTAACGCTGAATCGGCTCTGGAATCTGTGATTCCTGCAGTGGAAAACTTTTTCTACTCGACAACAACACATAACAACTGTCTACCATCACTTCATACCGCTATGGCAATAATGGTTGCATGGTCGGTTCGTTTAACAGGGAATAAAAAATTCACGTATTTCGCTTATTTCTGCATGATATCAGTAATTATATCGGTGATATATCTTTCAATACATTGGATAACTGATGTAATAGCAGGAGCCATATTAGCAATGGGGGCAATATTCATATTGAATAGATACATGAAGGAATAAAGAATATGAACCAAAACAATGTTGAAAAACAAGTATCTGACAGAATCCTACCTACACTAGAGGTTAGAAAAGAAATAGAAGAAATTGTAAAAGAGATAGGGAAAAAACTTGAAAAAGAAATAATTGAAAGAAAACTACCAGCATCTGTTGAACTAGTAGGATCAATAGCAAAAGATACTTTTCTAAAAAACAACATGGACATAGATTTCTTCATAGTATTTCCAACATCAATACAAAAAGAAAAAATCGCAAAAAACACACTAGATATTGGGAAAAAAATACTAAAAGACACTGAAGAATCATATGCAGAACACCCATATCTAAGAGGATATTTCAAAAACTACAAAGTAGAAATAGTCCCATGCTATAAAATAGAAAACGCAAAACAAAAACTATCAGCAGTAGATAGAACACCACTTCATACAAAATACATAAAAGGAAAAATACTAGAGAAACAAAAACAAGAAATAAGACTTTTCAAACAATTCCTAAGAGGAACTGGATGCTATGGAGCGGAAGCAGAAATAGAAGGATTCTCAGGTTACCTCTGTGAACTATTAATAATAAAATATGGGAGTTTCAGAGAACTCATACAACACGCACAAAACTGGAAACGCGGTGACAAACTAACATTAACTAAAAAAAACTATCTAAATTTTGATACACCCCTTGTTTTCATTGATCCTGTTGACAGTAATAGAAACGTTGCCTCTGCTCTTTCTAAAGAAAAATTCGAATTATTTGTAAAAGTCTGCAGGGAATACCTAAGAAAACCAAGTCTAACTTTCTTCTTTCCAAACAAGGTAAAACCATGGCGATTAGAAAAAATATGTGAAACACTAGAAAAACAAAAACATCAATACCTAGGAGTAAAAATATCAAAACCAGATATAATAGATGAGAACCTTTATCCTCAGATAAGAAAAACTGTACGCTCTATATGGTCCACTTGTGAAAGATATGATTTCACAGTATACGATATTGTATTTCATGTCGACAATGCAGAAAACAATATTTTTATAGTTATAAAGGCAAAAGACGAGGTACTTCCGAAAACAATGGTTCATAGGGGACCACCTACAAAGTTGAAGAAAAACAAAGAGGAATTTATCCAGAGATGGGATAATGATCAAAGAGTTGTAAAAAAACCCTATGAGAAAGATGAACGGCTTTATGTTGAGATCAAGAGAGAGTACACAAAGATTAATGATTTCTTAGCAAATCAATTTAAAGATTTAAGCTTAGGTAAACATATTGATAAAATTGTGAAGAAGAATTTTGAAATCCTAAGATTTGAAGATCTTTTAATAGATAATCTTGGAACGTTTTGGACTATATATCTCGATGGAAAAAATTCTTGGGAAAGATGAGGGATGAAGACATTAGGCGTTTATACAAAGAATTTTTCGCTTTATTATGATCTTTTGAATGTTCTTAAAAAGAGGAAGACCCCATATGTTTCTCTTTCTTCGATTGATAAAATCCCAAGTAGTATCAAAGTTATATTAACTTCTCATAATGAGCTGCATGATATCAAGTTTTCAAAGGTCATTGCTGCTGATGCTTATGATAGTATTGATCACGCTGTGGATCTGGCTCTACAGATGCTAATTGGGAAAGATTTGTATTCTAAAGTTTTTATTGGTATTGATCCAGGTGATAAACCAGGTGTCGCTATTGTTGGTGATAATATACTCCTGCAGAAAACATTTGTTGAATCACCTGAGGGAGTATTGGGCATGGTTAAACGGTTTCTTAAGGAACATCCTGCAGTTCAAAGTTTGATACGTATTGGTAATGGATCAGTACTTGCTAGGAATAGGATTATTAATTCTTTGATTCCCTTGGAGATACCTATTGAGATTGTTGATGAAACTAAGACTACTTCTTTACAGGATTCTATTAGACCAGAGAGGGATAGTGAAGCAGCAGCTGCAATTGCACTTTTGAAAGGTGGAAAAGTTCAGAGGCAACTCCCGCTGGAGCCAACTAGAGGGGAGATTAGAAATGTTCAGGAGCGAAGCAGAAAGCTTACAAATGGGAAGTCTTCTATCTCTGAGAAAACCGCTCTTGATGTTTTAAATGGAAAAATGAGCCTTATAGAGGCTGTGGAATTCGAGAAAAACCGTAAAAAACCCAAACGTTTATGAGCCGCTCTCATATGCTGATTAGGTAAGAGTGATGAAGGTAAAACGAGCTCTCATTAGTGTCTCTGACAAAGGGGGAATAGCTGATTTTGCGAAAGAACTCTCTAATCTTGGAGTAGAGATTCTATCGACTGGTGGAACAGCATCTACTATAAGAGCAGCAGGTATTAACATAAAAGAAGTTTCAGATGTCACGGGTTTTCCTGAGATGCTAGATGGCCGAGTGAAAACTCTTCACCCGATCATCCATGCAGCTATTCTTGCAAGAAGAGATAACAAAGAACATATGGATACTCTTAGAAAACATGGCATAGGAACTATAGACCTTCTCGTGTGTAATTTGTACCCTTTTGAAAAAACCATCCAGAAAACTGAGGTGGGCATAGAGGAAGCCATTGAGAATATAGACATTGGTGGTCCTACTCTCATCCGGGCGGCTGCGAAAAACTACAAAGATGTAATCGTAGTGACAAACCATAGCCAATATACTAGTGTTTTAAATTCTCTTAAAAACAAAGGTGACCTTGATGCACATGAGAGAGAGAAATTAGCAGTTGAAGCCTATGCACATACTGCTCAATATGATTCCATCATATCAGTTTATCTTAGAAACAAATGGACTGATGAGGTTTTACCTGATCATAACAGCATCGCTATGAGAAAAATCCAGGATATGCGATATGGTGAGAATCCACATCTAAAGGGTGCTTTTTATAAGACTATACCTGGAATCATTGAGCCATGCATTACTAATGCAGTGAAACTTCAGGGTAAAGAACTATCATATAATAATATCCTAGATGCTGATTGTGCCATTGAATGTATAAAAGAATTCAGTGATCCAACCTGTGTAATAATAAAACATGCGACACCTTGTGGTATCGCAAGTGCAACTAGTTTATTACAGGCGTGGAAAGATGCCTATGCAACTGATACGTATTCACCTTTTGGGGGTATTGTCGCGTTTAACCGGGAAGTCGGAAAAGATGTTGCAAAGGAGCTTTCAAACCTGTTTCTAGAGGTTATTATAGCACCAGGTTTTAACAAGGAAGCCCTACAGATTTTTAATAAAAAGAAGAACCTTAGAATTTTGGAACTTAAAGGCCTCGATAAGAAAAATGATAGAAAAGGAATGATCTTTAGAAGCGTAGTTGGGGGGGTTCTATTGCAGGAAAGAGACATAGCATTATCACCAAGAAAAGATTGGGAAATCGCTACAAAGAAAAAACCTACAGAAGATGAGCTTAGATCTATGGAGTTTGCTGTTAAATGCGTGAAACACATCAAATCTAACTCCGTAGTTTTTGTTAAAGATGCAAGAACCGTTGGAATTGGTGGTGGTCAAACCGCTCGTGTTGATGCTGCATGGATTGCGACAAATAAAGGTGGAGAAAACATTAAAGATTCAATAATGGCAAGTGATGCTTTCTTCCCGTTTCGTGATGCTGTTGATGTAGCAGTGAAAGCAGGTGTCAAAGCAATTATCCAACCCGGTGGGAGTATACATGATGAAGAAGTTATACAAGCAGCTGATGAGCAAGATATCTCTATGGTTTTCTCAGGTCAACGTTATTTTAGACATTAAAAAAAACTGGGTGAATAATCTTTTAAACAAAGGGATATATCTGATATTATTATGCAGTTTAACATTAAGATAAGAGATGGGCCTGCAAGAATTGGTGAATTCCTATTCGATAATAGAAAAATTGTCACACCAAATATCTTATTCTTAGATACTGAGCGTTTTAAAGCCACCAACTTAGCAGATGTTCTGATAACAAATAATGAACTGCTGAAAGATAAGCCAACATTAAAAATTCCTAATCATTTTTTTTACCCTAAAGATATACCAAAAGAATTACATTTACCGCTTATAAAGCAGTATAAAAAAGAAAACAAAGAGTATTGCATAATACCTGGTAATGAAGATATTATAAATCAAGCATTGAAAAATAACACTGCTTCTTTTTTTATTGTCGCAAACACAGGTCAACTTTTTCGACAACCAAAAAAATTCGTAGATTTTATTGTAACACTCAGAGAAAAAATAGGTTATCAGAAAACATTATATTTACCAAGTGTAGGAGATCCAACCCGTTTTGCTCTATTAGCATATCTAGGTGTTGATTTTTTTGATTCTACCACGGCTATTATCGCAGCTAGAAACAATAAGTTATTTTTTACAGATGGCAATTATAAAAAAGATGAGTTGGATGAACTTCCTTGTAGCTGTCCTAGTTGTGAAAAATGGAAAAATAATCCTTCAAACTTGAGATTCTCGGACATACTTAAGCATAATTATTTTACGATGGTAAATGAGATAAAACAAGTCAGAAACTACATAAAAAATAGTAACCTCCGTACTCTTGTCGAAATAAGGGTTAAAAGTAACCCAAATTTAACAGCTATCCTGCGTAATTTAGACCAGAGTCATTACAGTTTCCTAGAAAAAAGAACACCGGTGACGAGTAAAACAAGGATTATTGCAACGTCTAAAGAATCACTTAGCAGACCGGAGATAAAAAGATTTCAAAAAAGAGTGATGGATAGATATAGAAAGCCTAAATCTTCTAAGGTTCTTCTTTTATTACCCTGTTCTGCGAAGAAGCCTTATTCCTTTTCAAAATCACATCATATGTTCCGAGAAAAAATACTTTCATCAGGTACTTCCTCCGTTGTACATGAGATGGTTATAACATCACCAATGGGATTAGTTCCTAGGGAATTAGAGTTAATATACCCTGCATCATCCTATGACATACCTGTGACAGGTGTATGGGATGAAGATGAGAAAAAGATGATAAAAGAGCTATTAACATCTTATCTAAAATTAAACAAATACGATAGAGTTATCGTTCATCTTCCAAAAGAAATTGTTTATTTCATTAAAGGCTTACTGGACAAACCGATAATTACCTGCGTTAATAGCCCCACTTCAAAAGAGTCTTTAGACAAGCTTTCTAAAGTTTTAAAGGAAACAGTAAAATCGTATAAACTAGTAAAAGCTCAAGTTAGAGCTCTTGAGGATATAGCATCTCTGTTATCCTATCAATTTAGTAAAGAAACGTCCGAGGAACTCCTAAAAAACTGTGTCATAAGGGGTAATTACCCATATCAAAAAATAATCTATGAAAAAACACAGCTTGGTATGATAACAGAATCACGAGGTTTTATATCACTCACTATTGATGGTGCAAATAGAATAGCTAAATCTAATAATTATTGGGTTAAAATTTATGATGATTTCAAATTGAAGGGATCTGTTTTTTCCCCAGGTGTTAAAGATGCAGATGAAAATATACGCGTTGGAGACGAAGTTGTTGTAATTAGAAATAATAAACTATGTGCAGTAGGAGTGGCACAGATGAATGGGGAGGAAATGAGAAACATGTCACATGGTGAAGCAGTAAAAGTTAGACATAGAGTCTAGAATCGATTCATCGTTTTTTGTTTACCACAGAAGGGGCAAGAGTAAACATTTACATCTGAGTATAGTTCAGTGCCCTCAGCCCAGATAGTAACACCTTCGCCACAGCTTGAACATTTAAAATTAACACCTATGGATTTCTTCTCAGGTATTTCTTCTTCTATAGATGCAGGAGATGATGGGATAGTTCCAATTATGCCACAGCCGGGGCAAGTCATCTTAACAGGTTTTTTATTGTTGCTTTTTGATTTTTTAATAGCAAAAATACCACTGCAGCTTGGGCATTTGAAATGATAAAGTCCGCCGGTTAATGTTTTTTCAAATTCTTCCAGAGTGGTCTTTACGAGATATGTTTTTTGTGATCTTAGAAGTATTATTAAGAAGAAAAGGATAATAAGTATTGCATATGACATAAGGATAAAGCTGGTCCAATCCCTGTTAAATAGGATATCCACTATGGATAAAGATACAACTAGAATGCTCAATAGTATCAATATTATAAATGGCCATCGGCTTCTAATCCAGTTCATATTTTATTCCTCCTTAGTTCATAAAGGGATAATAAGAATAATAGTAGGAATAAGATTATTGAGCCTGTTAGATACCAGGCGTTTTCTTTTACTCTGTAGGCAACGTTTTCAGAGAAAATATCTTTTGCAGGGTTAGTTCCAATTTTGTATTCTTTTAGATTACTATAGCCGTCCTTGTCTTTGTCTTTATTTGCATCTGTAGGATCCTCAGGGTCTAAACCATATTTTTCTTCCCATTTATTGGGCATACCATCATTATCGATATCGTCTAGATTTGTAGTTATCCAGAAATAGTTATCCTCTGTTATGGCCACTCCTCCTGCCTCGTCTGTTACTACTATATAATAAGTATATTTCCCACAAATGTAATATATATTTTCATATATATATTCTTCATCTGTCTCTGACGACTGATTCATAAATATTACATCTACATTATTATCAGGGTATTTGATAGTTAGAGTAACATCATCTATTCCAATATTGTCACTTGCTTTACAAGCTATCTGAATAGACTCTCCTTTTAACTGGATATATGGATCAGCCTCAAAAAATAATATATCTGGATCTGTAGAATCTTCATAAATACTAAAGAAATCTGATAACGAAGCTTTATTCTCATGTAGTGTTAAATCCACGACTTGTATTTCAAAAAGGTATAACCCAACTTCATAAGTGTTTTCAAAAATATAAACAAATTCATCCCCATATAATCTATTCATAACCGCCTTGTAGACCGTGCCATTTGGACTTATTATCTCAATTGTAGCAGAGTCAATTCCAGTATCATCAGTTATATCTGCGGTTATATTAACCGGCCTTCCCTGTTCTTGAGGATCTGGATAAGTCATAACACTAGATATACTCGGTTTGTTTTTCTCAATGCCTTTAACCTTCAAAGTCTCATTTGATAAGTAACGGTTATTCATAGTGTTTATATCCTTTTTAGTATCGTTCACGATAACTTTGGCACCAAGCAGCCATTCCCCGGGCTCAGAAGAATCCCAAAATAAACTAATTTTTTTACTAGTGTTCTTTCCGATGTCTATTATTTTACTATCTTTTTCACCGATGTATTTCATAACACCCTGCTCGATAGGTTCAATATATAATTTAACCTCATAACCTGATGCCTCTACCATCACATTATTCGCAACTGTGACTTCTATTTCAACTTCATCAAACTCTATTAAAGTTTCGGACGGTAACACAATGCTTTTTATTTCCAGATCAGGCCAACCATGAACAGTTACTTTTTTTGTGATCTGGTTATTAGTCTCATTATATTCATCAACAACATCATCTGGGTCCACTGTCACTGTGATGTTATACACGCCTATCTCATTTGCTGCCCATGTGAAATTCACAAGATTATCAGCATCCTTTAGAATAAGAGGCTCTGTAAGATTAGTAGTAACTATTGATACATCGTTAGTAAGATCATATATGTTGAGTGTTACTTTAACATCCTCTATATTGGCATAGTAGCTAGAGATATGGCTCATTATTTTAACCATATCATCTTTGTAAACTATTGGAGAAGTAGGAGGCCAATCCGTGGAAAAATCTATGTCCGCAAGTTCTAAATCAGGTTTACCCACATAAAAATCATGTTCAACAAAATCTGGTTCGTATTCTGCATCATCTCTGCAGGTTATTCTAATAGTCCAGTTACCTTCTTTATCAAAACTGAAATCCTCATAAATCCAAAATGTATAATTTTCCTCGTTTGATAGATATACTGTAAAATTATGGCTTTCGTTTTCTTTAAGAAACATATAAGCAGTAACGCTTTCAGCTTTAGCCCTGGTTTGTACACGTATATCTTTTGGCGCATTAAGAAGGCAATAACTTGCATTAGATGGCTGTGTAATCTCAGCCCACCAGCCATCTATGAAACCTGTGTAGTTAAGAATTGCATCCCCTGATTCATTCATATCTATGGTTTCACCTAAACTAGTTCTGTCCCCTAGGTTCTCTTCAACATCGAAATAAATACAACAATATTTCTCAACAGGGTTCCCACTTGCATCCCAAAGGAGATAGCCAAGAGCGTTATCTACTTGATTAAAATCTGCGCTTTTATTAAACCAGTAGATCTCAACTTCACCAACAATATCACCATCATTTGAGTATTCAACAATCCGTATAGTATCTTCTTCGAAATTTTTTGAAAATAGTCCAAGGTTTTCTAAAAGACTTGTGAAATTAATTATAATTGATATGTTACCTTTACCTTTTATAACACAAAAATTTCTATAATGCCAACTTTCATTCCACCACTCTAACTTCATTACATCTACGGATATTGTTTTTTCTAGTTGATCGTGAGTTACTCCCTCATGCACTACTCTTACAATTAATGTTTGACTTCCGAAACGTGTTGGAGTCCAATTAAAAGAAAATGTATGCATCTCTGTTTTGTTAAGTCCATCTGCTTTAGTACTTGTATCTATTTCTTCTCCACCTAGTATTAGTTTTGTAACGATTGAACTATCAGTATTTGCCCCATTATTTTTTACATCAGCAAGGATATTAACAGTTTTATTATATCGTGGTTTTCCATTAGGATATATCTTTGTTATTTCTAATTCAGTAGGTCTTTCTACAACGTTTATGAATCCATCCCATGCATTGTTGTTTTCATCGCTTTCCCATATTATTTGGTTATAATCAATTTCTACGCTGAGTACAAGTTGAGTTGTGCTACCTAATTCAGCAGTCCAACTGAAATTAATGAAAGTGAAATTACTCATGGATAAACCAGTGTTTGTACTATTTGTTAAAACAAGGTTGTTATCAATTTTTAAGGCAGCTTCTATATTTGTACCAGGTGTTATGTTTTTGTCACCTTGATTTTCAATTTTTACTATTATTTTTACTTCGTCTCCTTCGATTACAGATTCTTGGTAATTCAAAGAGTTTATTGTAAGATCTGGAAGGGAATCATCGCCTATTGCTGGAATGCTTATGAAACTAAAAAATATCATTATGATGAGCAATATAATGTAAATCTTTCTTTTACTAACTATAATTAAATTTGACATGTCCTACTCCCTCTTAATAATATACCCCAATCTCCAAGACCATAATTTATATTCTAAATGTTGTATTTCTATCTTTCTATTTTTGTAATATAAAATAAATAACTTTATTAAATAATCTCTTAATTTCTTTCTGAATTTTTGACATAAAATTTAAAACATGCTTATAGTTAACAGACAGGTTCATGGAGATAATATGATGAAACCAGAGATACACAGATCAAGTTTCATTGACAAAACCGCTGTGATAATCGGTAATGTAAAAATAGGTAAAAACTGTGGAGTCTTTCCACATGCAGTGATACGTGGTGATGCTAATTTCATAGAAATTGGCGATGGTTCAAACATTCAGGACTGTTGTGTCCTACATGTAGATGCGGAGCATAAAACAAAGATTGGTAAAAACGTGTCAACAGGGCATTCAGCGATGATACATGGTGCAACAATTGAAGATAATTGCATCATCGGGATTCATGCCACAGTTTTAAACGGAGCGAAAATTGGACGTGGATCAGTGATTGGGGCTAACGCACTTGTTACAGCAGACATGGTGATACCTAGAAACAGCTTGGTACTTGGTGTTCCTGGTAAAATCATTAAAAAGGATAAAAAATTCTTTGATATGGCTACTAAAAACGCGGAGACTTATAAAAAAATATCTAAATCATACTTAGATAAAAAACATACATTTTATAGATCAGAAGATTAACATTTTCCTTGTTTTTTAAGTTTAGCCTGAGTGTAAGGTAGTAAACCTCCTGCATCTCTAATTGCCATTATCTCTTCGGGTAGTTTTGGAAATTGAAAAGTTTCACCACTGACCATTATAATTCCATTATCCACATCAAGTTTTATTTCATCACCTTCTGAATAGGCTTTTAGGGCCTCAGGGCATTCGATGAGGATAAGCCCCTGATTTATTGCTGCACGATAAAAAATACGGGCGAAACTCTCAGCAATAACTGCTTTGATTCCTACAGTTTTTAATCCCACAACTGGTTGTTCACGTGAACTACCGCATCCAAAGTTTTTGCCAGCGAGAAGTATATCTCCTTCTTTTACGTTTTTTGAAAATAATGGGTCTAAATCCTCTAGAAGATGTGGTTTAATTTCTTCTGGTGTGCTACAGGTATAGACATATTTCCCAGGGAAAAGCATATCTGTATTTATGTTGTCACCATACTTCCAGATTTTCATTAATTCACCTCTCGTGGATCAGTTATTTTTCCATAAATTGCAGACGCTGCGACAGTAGCAGGGCTAGCGAGGTAAATCTCGGATTCTTTGCATCCCATTCGACCTTTGAAATTACGGTTAGCGGTACTAAGACATTTTTCGCCGGGTGCAAGTACGCCCTGATGTGCACCTAGGCATGGTCCACATCCTGGTGGGAGTATTATGCCGCCTGATTCGATGAGTGTCTCAATGATTCCTTGTTTTAATGCTTCTTGGTAAATTGCTCTAGAGGCTGGTAGAATGAGTAGTCTAACATTTGGGTTAATTTTTTTGCCTTTTAAAATATTAGCAGCGGTTTTCAAATCAGAAACACGGCCATTAGTACAGGTACCAATTAGGCATTGTTGAATTTCTAAATCATTTAGTTCAGATACTGGTTTAACATTGTCCACGGTATGAGGACAGGCAGCAACTGGGACTATATCAGATAAATCGTAATCCAATTCTTGGGTAAACGATGCGTCTTCGTCAGAATAAATCGCATCATAATTTGAGGTACCGATATTATTTAGGTATTTTTTTGTAATATCGTCGACGAAGAACACAGAGTTTTTCGCACCCATTTCAACACCCATATTACAAATAGTGAAACGATCATCAACAGAAAATTGATACAAGTCACCATGATATTCTACTGAGCAATAATTAGCACCAGATGCAGAGATATCACCAATAATGTGCAAGATCAAGTCTTTAGCTGAAACACTATTTTGAAGTTCACCAGAAAGAGTCATCTTAATGGTATTTGGAACTTTGAGCCAAGTCTCGCCGGTTAGCAAGAGAGATGCTGCTTCGGTTCGATCGATACCTGATGAAAAAGCACCAATTGCACCACAGGAGCAAGTATGGGAATCACTGCCAAGAATGAGTTTTCCAGGTAATGCTATTCCTTTTTCAACCATTATTTGATGACAAACACCAAATCCAATATCGAAGAAATTCTCAACATTATGAGACTTTACAAACTCACGGATAACTTTGTGATTAGTTGCTGTTTTTTCAGATGCCGCAGGTATAACATGATCTAAAACAATAACTGGTAGAGATTTAGAACAAATCCCATATTCATCCAGTTCTGGTTTTATTTTTTGAATAATCGCAGCGGTGTTATCATGAGTCAGTAGATGATCAGGACGAACCGTAATAATTTGACTGGGGGTGACATTTTGTTCTCTTGCATATTTCGCTAGAGTTTTTTCTGCAAAAGTCATACCCATTTTATTAGTCCTCCACAGCTATATACTATTTTACTAGAAGTTATTTTAGATTTGAAAAAAAGGAATCAATTAATGCTCTTTAAATTTATCCAGAGGATAATTTGATATTTTAACAAAATGTGAGAATTATAAGAAAAGTATAAGTTCTATTACCTATATATTGCAATTTGAAGGGCAAGGATGGAGAGATGAAGAAAACCAATTTTATTAGAGAAAATACTGCTGTTGCAGGTGTAATAGAGGCTCTTCTTCTTGTAGCCCTAGTCGCAATAATCTTAGGTCTAATTCAGCTTAATTATGTTCCTGAAATAATGGAACAGAGAGAATCAGATCATATGGATGAAGTTGCAAATCAATTATCTTTTTTAAAAGCCATGATAGATGTACAATCCATGACGGGTGAAGATATTCCCATATCTTCCCCTATTACTTTAGGTAGCAATAAGCTTCCTTACTTTGTAACTGCAGCATCATCGGGTGAAGTGTACATATACGACAAAGATAATTGTAAAGGCTGTAAGATACAATCATCAAACGGATTTGCCTTTTCCGAATTCCTTGAATTTAATAATAATGGGATTCCTTTGACCTCTATAAAGTATAAAGCGAATAGTTTTTATTATATTAAGCAAATATATGTGCTTGAGGGTGGGAGCATAATTCTAAAACAAACGTCTGGTAAGAATAGAGGAGAGGATATTTTAGTTGAGCCCCCTATTACAACCCACAATTACTCCTCAGATATCAAAATTGACTATGAAATTCCAGTGTTTAACAGTCGTGGCAAAAATCAAACTTCAGGTTTTGATACTACGTTTATTCGTACAAATTATACTAAAGAAGACTCAGATTTTGTCAACAATAATAATTGGATTAGGATCTACACATATTACCCAGACGCTTGGAACCGTACGCTTATAAGGAGTAGTTCAGGTTTGTTATGGGAATATTATAACAATGGATATATTGATGTTGACGTGTATGACTCTGGATCCCCTGCATATATTGAAATAACACCTGGAAGTAAAAATCTAGATATTGAGTTTACAGTGATAGAAATAGGAGCTCAAATAGGCCCGGGTTATGAGGAGTAAGGATTTTATTAAAACATAATAAAGTTTTTTATTTGGTATAGTATATAGTTAGGAAGAGAAAAATTAAGGTATCTAACAAAAAAATAATAATATAGCATATAGAACGGTTTGACAATGGATAAAGATGGAGACGCTAGGAAGAGTAGAAAAGATAACGTACTAAAAACAGATATTAGTGGATTTGATGATCTTTTCGCAGGTAAGGGTATACCGAAAGGTAACTCTGTTTTGGTAGCTGGTGGACCAGGTACCGGGAAGAGTATACTTTGCAGGCAGATATGTTATAATCTTGTCTCTAAGGGTAAGAAGTGTATGTATGTTAGTTTTGAGGAGAATAAAGAGCGGATTCAGAGAAGTATGGAAGATTTTGGATGGGATATGAAGAAATATATTGAAAATGGTGATCTTTTAATACAGAAAATTAACCCTCTTGATATTCTTCGTATGAAATTTGGTTCGATAGGTGGATCAGGGTCTGCAACTGAGTTATCTTATAAGATAAAACCATTGGTTATTCCAAAGGATTTTCATCCGGATGTTATAGCTGTTGATTCTTTGAGTGCGATAATTGCTGCGTCGGTTACTAAGGATAGAAACTATCGTGTTTATCTACAACAACTCTTTAGTTTTTTTGAGGAGACAGGTGCCACGTCTTTTTTAATCACTGAGACTGAGCCTATACCGACTAGGTATAGTGAGAGTGGTATAGAGGAGTTTTTAGCTGATGGTATAATAGTATTATATAATATCCAGAAGAAAGAGAGTCGTTTAAATGCGATAGAGATTTTAAAGATGAGATATGGTAAGCATCAGAAGAAAACTGTTTTGATGGAGATCACTGATAAAGGTGTAAAAATTTTTCCAGATAAGCAGGTATCTATTTTAACGTAAAAATTTGAATGGTTCAGCGTGTTTTCCGAGTCTTTTTGCACCGTATTTTATGACGCAGGTTTCGATTTGTTTTACTTGTATTTTGTTTAGCCCTGTTCGTTTTAAAATTAGCCTATCGTTTTCATCGAATATCCTTACTGTTCCTTCGTCGAAATTAAAAATGGCTTTTAGTAGTCTGCCGTTTTGAATCCATACCCAGATGTTGATGTTTTTCTTGATCATGTGGCTCACTTGATAGACGTTTATATCTAATATTAATTTTATTTTGGTAAGTATATAAATATTTCTATACGCCTGTATCCTGATGGGGGAAAAGCTTTAATAATATGAAAAATTGACAAAAAATGCGATTAAATCGTAATAGGAAAGATAAAATAATATAAGAGCAGACATATATAGGAATATCATCTAAATAATGCAAAGGGATGGTTGAATGGAGAGATTAAAAACAGGTATTGAAGGACTTGACAACATAGTACAGGGTGGGCTGCCGAAAGAATCTATCACTCTTGTATCAGGCCCACCAGGCGGTGGTAAAAGTATTTTTTGTTTTCAATTCTTATATGAAGGTATAAAAAACGGGGAAAAAGGATTGTTTTTAACGTTGGATAAAAAAGTAGAGAACTTATTAGTTCAGGCAAAAGAGCTTGGACTTGATTTTCAACCAGCTATAGAACAGCAAGCTGTGAAATTCTTATTTTTAAATATTAATAAGAAACTTGTATATGAAACTATGACTAATGAGATTTTATCTGGTAAGTATGACCGGGTTGTACTAGATTCTATTACTCCTCTTTCAGAGATGCCAATATACATCCGTAATATGGAGAGTAACATGGATATTAGTATGATTACGCCTGAGGAAATTCCGGAGGGTAGTAACGTACCTATTAGGAGATTGCATTTGCGTTACATCATTAATGCTTTGGAGACATCGAAATCAACATCACTTGTAACATCAGAGTTGCCTGTTGGTTCTTCTCTTTTATCAAGGGATGGTATCTCAGAGTTTCTAGCAGATGGAGTTATAACGCTTAGTGTTGACCCTACGATGGATCGGAGGAAAATGTCTGTTATGAAGATGAGAAACACAAATCATACGCTTAAACCACAAGATATCAAAATTGAACATGGCGGCATAAAATTCATATAGAAAACTCTTAAGAATTATGATTAAATATAGACCCCCCAAGGAACTTAGAGCGCTTTTTATTGTTCATTATGCCCCTCTTTTACTTATAATAATGATGGGACCATTAACCGCGCTTTATGACGTTTGGAAAATCCCTATGGACATGTATCTAAGCGTCATCCTCGGTGTTATAATATTTTTAATTGGGACTTTACTATATTTCAGATGGGAGATATTTTGGCATAAAAATTACAAAGGTCAGCTAGTGACTGATGGAATTTTTCAGCATATCAGACATCCACATTATACTTCTCTTTTAATTATTGGTTTTGGTTTGGCTTTTTTCTTTTATTCAATTGCGGCGTTACTTATTGCAGTTATTGCTATCCCGATTATGATTTGGAGTGTATTTGATGAGGAAAAACTATTGATAAAACAGTATGGTGAAGATTATAAAAAGTTCATGGAAAAAACTCGATGGCGTTTAATACCAGGGGTTTTTTAATCTTATTAGAACCTTAAAAGTACCTCCGAATGTAAAAAAATGCCAAAGAATCGTTACTGTTTTTTTCCTTCTGGAAAAGCTTTTTAGAACGATTATCCTGTATAATCTGTTTTTTCTCCTTAATATTTAAATTCGAATCAAATACTTTCGTTACTTGTTTTAACTCCTGATAACTGATAATTTTTCTCTTTGAATTATCAAGAAAAGCACGTGTTGCAATATCTTTTTTATCTTCAAGATAAAAGATAACACGATCATACATCTTGATCTTACAGATACTTGGAAAATGTCTTTTCATTTCATTATATTCAGGTGTATGATATTTCTCTGATGCAAGAGCATAACCATCACGCAGAAGATCTTTCATTAATTCAAGTTTTTTATCCTGAACACGTAGATTTTTAAAAGGACGTAAACAAATATCGCGAGTATGATAACAAACAGTCTTCTCAGACACACCAAATTGAATCGCTGCTTGTCTCTTAGATTTACCACTTTTAACTTCTTCTCGGATTTTTTTCCTAACTTCAAGAGGGATTCCTCTTTTTGACTTATTGTCCTTCGTACATTTTAACACTATTTTATAAGGAATGTTGAACTCTTTAGATATTTGTATTTTTGATTTACCATCTTTTACTTCTTTTCGAATTTTTTTAATTATCTTGATAGGCATATTTTCTGACATCATCTGATAGTTTTGTATTTAATATAAAAAAATTGCTGATAGTTAGTTCATTGGCATTAACTCAAAATTGGTAATAATGCCTATATCAAGATCCAGTCGTTATTTGATACCTTTTTAATAGGTTTTATATCTGTTGGAGATAGTGATTTTTTGAAATTCTATTCACATTTACGTCGCCTACTAACTGTAACTATGGTATGCGAAATTAAGGTCAGTCCAAGGAATACCCATAAAAAAACCCATGATGGTGCCATGTGGACTCCTACAACAGTAGAAAACGAAGCTGAAATTGAAAAAAATATAATAACAACTCCAACTAATGCAGGTATCATACAAAAACCCATATCTTTTATTTTTTCCTTTTTTACTTTTACAATAGTTTATCACCTCTATTATTTAATCATATTTGGTAATTAGTAGTTTTCTATATTCTATAATTTATTGTTTTTTGTATCTTATTTTGAGGTCCAAGAAATCAAAATATCTTATTTTATTTTAATTACTCCCATTAACAACATGACAATAATAGCTAATACTACTGCGCCTAACAGTCCAAATATGAACCAGCCTATTACAAATGCTATTACCGAGCCTAAGCCCATAGCACCCCAATTTACTGTTACTGCCATTTTTATCATCCTATGCTTTGGTTAACGTGATAGACCCACCGCTAGAACCTGTAAGTATCAGCTGATTATCTTTAGGAAATCTATAATCTAATGTAACACCAGCTGATCCACCAGACTCAGAAGTAAAGGTTATTTTTCCATCTGCGACAGCCCACGTATAAGTTCCGCTTAACGATAAGTCTCCTAATTGACCCGTCACCGTTACCTTGTTATCATTATTGAAAGTCATAGTTCCATCCCCACCTGAAGTTCTCCAAGTTCCA